>NZ_LZZU01000090.1:0-378462 GCF_014170355.1 Cupriavidus sp. UME77 | reverse complement strand
GGATGGGACGGAGCGGCTGGGCGGGGTGCGGGGCTTGGGCAGGCATGGGCGGAATTATACGTGGGTGCGCCGCTTGGCCCATGGGCGCGCGATGGATGAAAAGTGGCTGGACAAGGTGACTTTGGCGCCCGTCCGGTCTTGTATGATGTCGGCAAATTACCGAACGGGGATCGAATTGGATATCGCATTGCAGTTCATCGACATGCTGCTGCACGTCGACAAATACCTAGGCACCGTCATCCAGAACTACGGAGCGTGGGTCTACGCCATCCTCTTCGCCATCGTGTTCGCGGAGACCGGGCTTGTGGTGCTGCCTTTTCTCCCGGGCGATTCCCTGTTGTTTATCGCCGGCGCCTTCTGCGCCACGCACGCCATGAATGAATGGGCGCTGGTCGGCCTGCTGCTGGTGGCGGCGATCGGCGGCAATACGGTCAACTACTTTGTCGGCAGCTGGGTCGGGCCGAAAGTGTTCGACGGCCATTGGCGCTTCCTGGACCAGCAGGCGCTGCGTAAGACGCACGATTTCTACGAGCGCCATGGCGGCAAGATGCTGGTGATGGCCCGTTTCCTGCCGATCGTGCGTACCTTCGCGCCGTTCGTGGCCGGCGTGTCGCAGATGACGTTCGCCAAGTTCCAGCTGTTCAACGTGATCGGCGCGGCGGCCTGGGTGCTGGGCCTGGTGTTTGCCGGCTACTTCTTCGGCAACCTGCCGTTCATCAAGCAGTACCTGAACCTGATCGTGCTGGCGGGCATCGGCGCGGCTGTGGTGCCGCTGGTGCTGGGTGGCCTGTGGAAGCTCGTGCGGGGCGGCAAGCGCCGTCCTTCCTGAGCCAGCGGGGACAGGCCCCGGCCTGCCCCGCCTGGGTTTCAGGTTACTTTCAGCTGACGCTGCGGCTCATCATGCGCAGCGCCGGCATGCGGTCGCGGATCTGCGTGGTGTCGGCCGCATCCGGGCGCGCCATCACATAGGCTTCCAGGTCGGCCAGCGCCGGGCGGAAGCACTCCAGGTTGGCATACGCCAGCCCGCGGTCGCGGACCTCCTCGATCGAGCCGGGCAGCAGGATCACCAGGCGGTTCTGCACCGCCAGCAAGCGCTGCCAGCGCGACTCCTGCAGATAAATCGACTTGAGATTGCGCAGCATGCGCGCCACGATCTCGCGGTGGCTGGCCACCTGCAGGAACAGGCCCAGCGGCACCTCGTTGGGATCCGCGATGCCCTCGCGCTCCAGGTGCGGATCGAGCATCTCCTGCAACTGTTCCTTTGACAAGGTCTCGCCGGTGAGCGGGTCCACCACCACCTCGCCGGCCGGAATCGACATCCGCACCAGGAAATGGTTAGGAAAGGACACGCCCTTGAGCGGCAGCCCGATGTGCTGGCCCAGTTCCATATAGAGCACCGCCAGCGAAATCGGGATGCCGCGCCGCTGCTTGAGCACGACGTTCAGGTACGAGTTGTCGGGGTCGTAGTAGTCGTTCGCGTTGGCGCCGAAGCCCAGGTCGCGGTAGAAGAAATGATTGAGCAGACGCATGCGCTGGATGGCCGGCGTACCTTCGGCGACGCGGCGTTTCAGGCGTACCGCGAGCATGTCGAGCGCTGCGAGCTCGGCCTGCAGGTCCAGGTCCGGATAGGCATCCTGGGCGATCGAGAGCACGGTCTCTGTCAGCGGGATACCGTTCTCGTCTGCCACGAGACTGGCAAAGTATTCCAGGACTTTCGTGGTTGTCATTGCGGCGTTCCTGAATGCGGCCTGGCGGCTGTTCCAGATGAATGCTGGCGGCGTGGCGTGCGTTCCCGAACGGTAGGGTGTTGGTACCGTCCGCGGTCGCGCGCCTGGGCAGAACCGCTTCGTCTCATTCTGACACAACCTCAGTAGCCTTGACCCTGCACCGCGCGCTGCCGCGACCCCTGGCCGGTGCCGTCTGGCACTGGCGAAAAGGGCAGGTTTGGCAGGCGGGGGCTTGTTAGCCGGCTCTCCGCTTGAAAGCGGAGTATCTCAGCCCCATGAGCCACAGTGTACCGAAGTAGACGACTGCCGCAAGTACCAGGCACGAGGCGAGCAGGGCGATACGCAACAATGGCGTGGCACCCAGGGCGACCCAGTCGAAGTTGCGGGCGAACCACAGCAGCATGCCCGCCAGCAGCGTTACGGCGGTCAGCAACTGGGCCAGGAACAGCCACCAGCCCTTGGCTGGCGAGTAAAAGCCGCGCTTGCGCAGGCCAAGGAACAGCAGCAGCGCGTTGACGGTGGCGCCGAAGCTGATCGACAACGCCAGGCCCGCATGGCCAAAGCGCGGCACGAAGACGTAGTTGGACAACTGCGTGATCACCAGCACCAGCAGGGCGATCTTGACGGGCGTGCGGATGTCCTGGCGGGCATAGAAGCCCGGCGCCAGGATCTTGATCAGGATCAGTCCCAGCAGGCCGATGCCGTAGGAGACCAGCGCCTGGCGGGTCATTTCCACCGCATGCGCGTCGAACTTGCCATAGTTGAACAGTACCGCCGTGAGCGGCGCGCCGAACACGAACAGCCCGACCGCGCACGGCACGGCCAGCAGGAAGGTCAGGCGCAGGCCCCAGTCCAGCAAGCCGGAGTATTCGGCCCGGTTTTCCTCGGCGCTGGCTTTCGACAGGCTCGGCAGCAAGATGGTGCCCAGCGCCACGCCCAGCAGCGCGGTCGGGAATTCCATCAGGCGGTCGGCATAGGTCAGGTAAGACACGCTGCCGGCGGCCAGGCGCGAGGCGATATTGGTATTGATGATCAGGCTGATCTGGGCCACCGAGACCGCCAGCAGCGCCGGCGCCATCTGCCGCATGACGCGGCGCACGCCGGGCTCCGCCCACGCCGCGCGCAGGTTCAAGCGCAGGCGCGGCATCACGCCCAGGCGCCGGAGCGCCGGGATCTGCACCGCCAGTTGCAGGATGCCGCCCACCAGCACGCCCCAGGCCTGCGCGTAAATCGGCTGCGCCATATGGGGGCCGACAAACAGTGCGGCGATGATCAGGCAGATATTGAGCAGCACCGGGGTGAAGGCCGGCATGGCAAAGCGGCGCCAGGTGTTCAGGATGCCCGAGGCCAGCGCCACCAGTGAGATCAAGCCGATGTAGGGAAACATCACACGCGTCATGAAGACCGCAGCGTCATAGGTTTCGCCGCCATGCTGGCGAAAGCCCGTGGCGACCACCATCATGACCACCGGCGCGCCGATCACGCCAAGCAGCGAGACGCCCATCAGGACCCAGGTCATGACCGTGGCAACGGCATCGATCAGCGCCCGGGTCTCGGTCTCGCCGCGTTTGCTGTGGTATTCACCCAGGATTGGCACGAAGGCTTGCGAGAACGCGCCCTCGCCGAAGATCCGGCGCAGCAGGTTGGGGATGCGGAACGCCACGTTGAAGGCGTCGGTCATGTCCGAGGCGCCGAAGGCACGCGCGATCAGGATCTCGCGGATGAGGCCTGTGATGCGCGACAGCATCGTCAGGCTGCTGATGGTGGCGAGCGCTTTGAGCAGGTTCAAGATGGTCCGGCGGCAAGGGGTGGCGGCGGCAGCGTGGGTCGGACCGCCGGTGCGAACCGGGTTCAGACGCCGGGCGCGCGCCAAAGTTGCATCGAGGCCACGCGAGGGCGGGGCCGGTGTGGCGCGTATTATACGGTTTGGCCCCGCAGGCGCCCGGATATGCACGTATATCGGCCTTTGCTTCGCCCAGCTCGAGATGAGGTGTGGCTCGGCTTGCCAGCCGCTTTTTCTTGTGTGTATAATTGCCGATTCACAAGGCTAGTTGCGTTCCGGATTCGTGTGCCAGTGCATCCCGGGTCGCTTGATGTGCACTTAATTGTGTCCGCGGTTTGCTCCGTCCTCCCGTCGGGCACGCATCTGAATTCAGGAAATCTACTTAAATGGCAAATTCCGCACAAGCTCGCAAGCGCGCGCGCCAGGCCGTCGCCCAGAACGCCCACAACTCCAGCCTGCGTTCGCGTCTGCGTACCGCAGTGAAGGCTGTTCGCAAGGCGATCGAAGCCGGCGACAAGGCTGCTGCTGCCGAGATCTTCAAGAACTCGCAATCGATCATCGACGCTATCGCCGACAAGAAGATCGTGCACAAGAACAAGGCCGCACGCCACAAGTCGCGCCTGTCGTCGGCTATCAAGTCGATGGCTGTCTGATATAGGCACTGGTGCCGGGCGCAAGCCAGGCACCTTCCGGCTGTTCGCCGGCCATTGTGTGGCTGCGTCGCTTCGGTGGCGTGTCACGGTCCTGGTCAGGTTGTCAGTCGGCAGGGTGGGTCGTCTCAGGGCGGCCCAGCCGATAAAAAAGGCTCGTCATTTGACGAGCCTTTTTTGCTTTGTGCTTTGTGCCTTGTGCTTTGGGCTGGCGCCCGTCCAGATGGTGCGAGTGGCCAGCTGCGGCCATGCCGCAGCTGCTTCAGTGCGAGCTCACTCCAGCGAGCAGGCTTCGACCAGTTGCAGGTTGTTGTCGCGGGCGAAGTTGAGCACAAAGTCGAGCGCTTTGGGTTCGATGTCGCGCAGCCGCGCATCGACCACCACGCTCTTCAGCCCGCCGGCTATCACTGGCCGCACATAGGGTGAGTAAGTGATGCGGGGGTCCCCGGTGTCGCCTTCGGGGCGGAATTGCGCCATCACGCCGCACAGTCGTTCAGCCCAGTCGCTTGGGCGGAAGGTCTTGCCTTCCTTGGTGATGCCTTGGATAAAGTATTCGCGAACTGTGGGCTTCATGAGACTGCGGGGATAAGACAGGTGACTCGACGGTAAACCCGCCAGACTGACCAAACGGAAGCCCGTTTGACGCGGCCAGGAAACAATTAGTTCGTTTCATTCCGGCCGTGGCGGCGGGGGCGTCGGTGTCGGCGGGGGCACTTTTGATGCCGGCAGCGGGCGGTGGCATGGGTATGCCGGGCCCCGCGTGAATCAGCCGGTATTATATCTTATATAAGACTCGCGCATAAGCCTCCGTGCCGGGCGACGCGCCGTGCATGCTCGCCAAAGCCACAATAATCCCTTATGATTCTTACAGTTAAATTGCGTAAGCGACGCGAAAGGCGGCTCCGCGGCATGGTCAGGTCATGAACCCTTCATGGCGGCATGCCACCACCGAGCCGCCTTCTTTGTTTTATGAGCCCAACTTCGATCAAGCATTACCTCCAGTTCAGCGACCTGACTCCCGACGAGTACGAGTACCTGCTGGACCGCGCACGGATTCTGAAGACCAAGTTCAAGAACTACGAGACATGGCATCCGCTGCACGACCGCACGTTGTCCATGATCTTCGAGAAAAACTCGACTCGTACGCGCTTGTCGTTCGAGGCCGGCATCCACCAGCTCGGTGGCCACGCCGTCTTCCTCAACACCCGCGACTCCCAGCTGGGGCGCGGCGAGCCGATCGAGGATGCGGCGCAGGTGATCTCGCGCATGGTCGACATCATCATGATCCGCACCTTCGGGCAGGAAATCATCGAGCGTTTCGCCGCGCATTCGCGCGTGCCGGTGATCAACGGGCTGACCAACGAATACCATCCCTGCCAGGTGCTGGCCGATGTCTTCACTTACATCGAGCAGCGTGGCAGCATCCGCGGCAAGACCGTTGCATGGATCGGTGACGCCAACAATATGGCCTACACCTGGATCCAGGCGGCAGAGCGCCTCGGCTTCACGTTCCATTTCTCGGCGCCTCCCGGCTACCAGCTCGATCCGGTCATGGTGCCGGCAACGGCCGCTCATCTGGTCAAGGTGTTCGACGATCCGCTGACCGCCTGCCAGGGTGCCGACCTGGTCACCACCGACGTGTGGACCAGCATGGGCTATGAGGCCGAGAACGACGCGCGCAAGCGCGCCTTCCAGAACTGGATGGTGACTACCGCCATGATGGATCGCGCCGGCGACGATGCCCTGTTCATGCACTGCCTGCCTGCCCACCGCGGCGAGGAAGTCGAGGCCGCCGTGATCGACGGCCCCAAGAGCGTGGTCTGGGAAGAGGCAGAAAATCGCCTGCACGTGCAGAAGGCGCTGATGGAATACCTGCTCTGCGGGCGTTACTGACCGCTGGTGGGGCGACGCCACGATTGGCGCACATGCGGTGCGCCAATCCGGTGCCCGCATGCTCGCCCGGCTCGCCAAGTGCCGCCCAAGCCGGGGCGGACGTGTCAAAATAGCGGTTTTTCCGCGTCCCTTTTTCTCGCGTGACTGGCTTAGTGGCCGGCCGCGCTTACTTTTCGCATCGAGTCGAACATGAGCGATATCAAGAAAGTCGTGCTCGCCTACTCCGGCGGGCTGGACACTTCGGTGATCCTGAAGTGGCTGCAAGACACCTATCAGTGCGAGGTGGTCACCTTTACCGCCGACATTGGCCAGGGCGAGGAACTCGAACCTGCCCGCCAGAAGGCGCTCAAGTTCGGCATCAAGCCGGAAAACATCTTCATCGACGACCTGCGCGAAGAGTTCGTGCGCGATTTCGTCTTCCCGATGTTCCGCGCCAACGCCGTCTATGAAGGCGAGTACCTGCTCGGCACCTCGATCGCGCGTCCGCTGATCGCCAAGCGCCAGATCGAGATCCTGCGCAGCACTGGCGCCGACGCCGTGTCGCACGGCGCTACCGGCAAGGGCAACGACCAGGTTCGCTTCGAGCTGGGCTACTACGGCCTCGAGCCGGGTGTGAAGGTCATCGCCCCGTGGCGCGAGTGGGACCTGCTGTCGCGCGAGAAGCTGCTGGCCTATGCTGAAAAGGCCGGCATCGAAATCGACATGAAGCACAAGAAGGGCGGCGCCCCGTACTCGATGGACGCCAACCTGCTGCACATCTCCTTCGAAGGCCGCCACCTGGAAGACCCCAAGGCCGAGGCCGAGGAAGACATGTGGCGCTGGACCGTGTCGCCGGAGAACGCACCGGACGCGGCCGAGTACCTGGACGTCGAGTTCGAGGGCGGCGACATCGTTGGCCTGAACGGCAAGCGCATGACCCCGGCTGAAGTGCTGACCGAGCTGAACCGCCTGGGCGGCAAGCACGGCATCGGCCGCCTTGACCTGGTGGAAAACCGCTACGTCGGCATGAAGAGCCGTGGCTGCTACGAAACCCCTGGCGGTACCATCATCCTGAAGGCCCACCGCGCTATCGAGTCGATCACGCTCGACCGCGAAGTGGCTCACCTGAAGGACGACCTGATGCCGCGCTACGCCAGCCTGATCTACAACGGCTACTGGTGGAGCCCGGAGCGCCGCGCGCTGCAAGTGCTGATCGATCACACCCAGGCCAAGGTCAACGGCTGGGTCCGCGTCAAGCTGTACAAGGGCAATGTGATCGTGGTCGCCCGCGACTCCAAGGACACGCTGTTCGACAAGACCATCGCGACCTTCGACGATGACGGCGGCGCCTACAACCAGGCCGACGCCGGCGGCTTCATCAAGCTGAACGCGCTGCGCATGCGCATCGCCGAAAACGCTCGCCGCCAGCGCGGCGAGTAAGCCAGACCGCAGGCATGCAACAGAAGAGGGGCCGTCATGGCCCCTTTTTTGCGCCGCCTTGCCCTCCGGTATTCCCGATTCAGTTATCCAGTACCAAGAGCATCAAGGAGAAATAGCGTGAGCCAGTTCGACAACGTATCCGTCGTCAAGAAAGCCAACCTGTACTTCGACGGCAAGTGCGTGAGCCACACCGTGCTGTTCCCGGACGGCACCCGCAAGACGCTGGGCGTGATCTTCCCCGCTGCGCTGACCTTCAACACCGGCGCCCCGGAGATCATGGAAATCAATGGCGGCGTGTGCCGCGTCAAGCTGGCTGGCGAAGACCAGTGGCAAACCTATGGCGCTGGCCAGCAGTTCAATGTGCCCGGCGACAGCAGCTTCGATATCGAAGTGACCGAAACGCTGGACTACGTCTGCCACTTCGGTTGAGCGCGGCAGCCCGGACGGTTTAAAGCACCACCGGCTCGGGCTCGATTCGCACGCCGAAGCGGGCTTGCACCGCATCGGCGATGCGGTGCGCCAGCGCCAGCAGCGCCTGCCCGGTGCCGCCGCCGTGGTGCACCAGCACCAGCGCCTGCTTGCCATAGACGCCCACCGGGCCGTCGCTGACCCCCTTGAATCCACACTGGTCGATCAGCCAGCCGGCTGCCAGCTTGTAGCTGCCATCAGGCTGGGCATGGCTGACCAGGTTGGGATACCGGGCCAGCAGCGCGTCGCGCTGGTCGGCGCCCACCACGGGGTTCTTGAAGAAGCTGCCGGCATTGCCGACCTGGGCCGGATCGGGTAGCTTGCGTGAGCGGATCGCGATCACCGCGTCGCGG
Source organism: Cupriavidus sp. UME77 (assembly GCF_014170355.1). Lineage (NCBI taxonomy): Bacteria > Pseudomonadati > Pseudomonadota > Betaproteobacteria > Burkholderiales > Burkholderiaceae > Cupriavidus > Cupriavidus sp. UME77. The sequence goes on along the minus strand of NZ_LZZU01000090.1, from coordinate 370,169 downwards.
ATGCGGTCTGCCGTGGAATGCGCCGCAGGATCTTGCGCCAGCTCGCGCGCCAGTTCCGCATAGCCCAGCACTGGCTGCCACGGCAGCGGCAGGCGCAGGGTGACGGCAGTGATGATGTAGCGGTCCCGCCCCTCACGCTTGAACAGGCTGTCCCGGTAGGCGAACTGGCACTGCTCCAGCGTCAGGTGGACGAATTCGCCGCGATGGCGGTCGAACGCGCGCAGGCTGTCGAAGCGCTCGCGCAGCTCCACGCCGTAGGCGCCGATGTTCTGGATCGGCGCCGCGCCCGCGGTGCCGGGGATCAGGGCCAGGTTTTCCAGCCCCGGAAGGCCGTCGGCGATCGTGCGGCAGACCAGCGCATGCCAGTTCTCGCCGGCACCGGCCGTCACCAGGTGGGCGGCATCCGCCGAGGCCACCGCGTAGCCGGGAATCTCCATCAGCAGCACCAGCGCGTCGAGGTCCTGCGTAAGGACCACATTGCTGCCGCCGCCGAGCACCACCAGCGGCAGGCCTTGCGCGCGGGGATCGGCCAGGGCGGCCAGCAGGTCGGCTTCGCTGCGCACGTGCACCGCAAAGCGCGCGCGCACGTCGAATCCGAATGTATTGTGGCGGCGCAGGGGATAAAATTCGAGGAAATCTGCCATGCAAGGGAAAGGTGAAGCGGCCCGCCGGGGTCGACGGCACCGGACTGCAGGGTAGGCTGGATTATACGTAAGCGCCGCCGCCAGCCGGCGCGCGCCCGGTACAGGCAATAAGCAACACGCAGCAAGACAAGGAGAATGCAATGCCGTCGTTTGACGTAGTGTGCGAAGCGAACATGATCGAGGTGAAGAACTCGGTCGAGCAGGCCAACAAGGAAATCACGAACCGCTTCGACTTCAAGGGTTCGGATTCGCGGGTCGAGCACAAGGAGAACGAGCTCACCGCGTTCGCCGATGACGATTTCAAGCTCGGCCAGGTCAAGGACGTGCTGATCAGCAAGATGGCCAAGCGCAATGTCGACGTGCGCTTCCTCGACTACGGCAAGACCGAGCGCATCGGCGGCGACAAGGTCAAGCAGGTCATCACCATCAAGAAGGGCGTCACCGGCGACCTGTCGAAGAAGATCGTCAAGATGATCAAGGACAGCAAGATCAAGGTGCAGGCCAGCATCCAGGGTGACGCGGTGCGCGTCACGGGGACCAAGCGTGACGATCTCCAGAGCGTGATCGCGCTGCTGCGCAAGGACGTCCCCGAGGCGCCCCTGGACTTCAACAACTTCCGCGACTGATCCTGTCGCCGGCAGGCGTGGCAGCCATGCTGCCGCGCGCCTGCTTTTTTCTTTAGCGCGCCTGCGGCAGGCCGCCGATCTTCGCGCCGGCCTTCAGGCCCTTCTGCGCAAACCAGCCCTTGTTCATCTCCAGCGCGTAGCGTACGGCCGCGCGCGGGCAGTGGTTGTCCTCGGTCTGGGGTGCCATGTCTTCGATATTGACGATGGACCCGTCATCGGCCAGGAAGGCGATCGACAGGGGCAGGTCGGTATTCTTCATCCAGAAGCAGTGTCCGGCCTTCTCTTCGAACACGAACAGCATGCCCTCGTTGGCGGGCATGGTCTTGCGATACATCAGGCCGAGCTCGCGGGCTTCCGGCGTGGCGGCGATTTCCGCCTTGATCGCGTACATGCCAGCGGTGAGTTGCCTGACCGGCAGGCTGGCCGGGGACTGGGCACAGGCGGTGGCCATGGCGGCAAGGGCGCAGCCGCTGACGAGCAGGTTCTTGAGCAAAGGGCGCATGAGTTGGAGCGGCGAATGACGGGTTCGGGACAGCCGCCAGCATAGCGCAGCTACCGCGCGAGCGGCACGGACAAATATTCCACTTCGTTGCAGCAGGCCTTATGTTGCAGCAGGCCTTATTGTCGCGAGCAAGAAAAAAGGCAGGCGCCCTGCGGGCAACCTGCCTTGCTTGCCGGGCGCAAAGCCCGGCCTGCCTGCAAACTCTTACTTCGTTGCAGCAGCGTCAACCTTGGCAGCCGGAGCAGCCTTGGTCTTGCTGTGAGCGTGCTTCTTGGACTTCTTGGTGCTCTTCGTCGCGGGCTTTGCAGCCGGTGCTTCGGCGGCAGGCGCTGCAGCAGCCGGGGCTGCCGGTGCGGGTGCGGCGGCTTGGGCGAAAACGCCGGTGGCGAACAGGCCGGCAACCAGAGCAGCGATCAGTTTGTTCATGCTTAACTACCTCGAAGGTAAATCGATTCGGAAGAGTTGACTCGTATGCGACGTGTCAGTGTCAAAAACGAAACGAGGCAGTGAGCCGTTGACCCGCGACTTGTTAATATTTGTAACTTTTTGCGCGAGGGCGTGCGTGGCGCCGCTCCGCCGGGCTGGTCGCCGTCCCCGATCCACGCCCGCGCACGATCGCACGGGGACGTGGCGCGGCTACGGCTTCCAGGCCGAGCGCGCTCGGGTCGATCTCGCACCATTGCCCTGGCGCGAGGCCGAGCGTACGCAAGTCGAGCATGCCAATTTGCACGCGCACCAGGCGCAAGGTCGGAAATCCCACCGCCGCGGTCATGCGGCGCACCTGGCGGTTCTTGCCCTCGTGGATCTCGAGTTCGAGCCATTGGGTCGGGATGGCGGCGCGAAATCGCACAGGCGGATGGCGTGGCCACAGAAAGTCTGGCTCATCGATGCAGCGCGCTCGCGCCGGCAGCGTGCGGAAGTCTCCGAGGTCGACGCCATTGCGCAGGTGCGCCAGGGCAGCTTCGCCGGGCACGTTTTCGACCTGGGCCAGATACGTCTTGGGCAGTTTGTGGTGCGGATCGGCGATGCGCGCCTGCAGGGTGCCATCATCGGTCAGCAGCAGCAGGCCTTCGCTGTCAGCATCGAGCCTTCCCGCCGGATACACGCCGGGCCGCTGCACGCAGTCGGCGAGAGTCGGGCGCGACGGGTGCGCGGAGAACTGGCTCATGGTGCCGAAGGGTTTGTTCAGTGCGATCAGCGTCATCGAGAGTATTGGGGTCTGGCGCGCGGGTGGGCGCTTGAATGGCTTCGGTATGGGGCGTCAGTATGCCGTAGCCCTGTCCGGGCGGCACGGGGCCGGCCAGGATGGCGGATCATGAAATTTTGCTGCATAATACGAAACGGTCTTATGTCTTATATAAGACCTGTGTGCGTGTGACGCATAGCCGGGCAGTCCGCGTGTGGTGCGCAGCGGCATCGCCTGCGCGCCAATCGCCGTTAAAATGCCCGCGCGCCCCCCAAATCTCGCCGTCTGGTCACGAACCCGGCGGCTCGTTGCAACCCCCCGTTCCGTACTGGAGACGTCATGTATCAACACATCAAGGTTCCGGCCGGCGAAAAGATCACGGTCAACCAGGATTTTTCGCTGAATGTTCCGGACAATCCGATCATTCCATTCATCGAAGGCGACGGTACGGGCCTGGATATCACCCCGGTGATGATCAAGGTGGTCGATGCAGCCGTGGCCAAGGCCTACGGTGGCAAGCGCAAGATTTCCTGGATGGAGATCTACGCCGGCGAGAAGTCGACCAAGGTGTATGGCCCTGACGTGTGGCTGCCTGAAGAAACCCTGGAAGTCCTCAGGGACTACGTGGTGTCCATCAAGGGCCCGCTGACCACGCCGGTTGGCGGCGGCATCCGCTCGCTCAACGTGGCGCTGCGCCAGCAGCTGGACCTGTACGTCTGCCTGCGCCCGGTGGCGTACTTCAAGGGCGTGCCCTCGCCGGTGCGCGAGCCGCAAAAGATCGACATGGTGATCTTCCGCGAGAACTCGGAAGACATCTACGCCGGGATCGAATGGGAAGCGGAAAGCGACCAGGCCAAGAAGCTGATCGCCTTCCTGCAGAACGAAATGGGCGTGAAGAAGATCCGTTTCCCGGATACCTCTGGCATTGGCGTCAAGCCGGTCTCCAAGCAGGGCACCAAGCGCCTGGTGCGCAAGGCCATCCAGTACGCGATCGACAACGACAAGCCGTCGGTGACCATCGTGCACAAGGGCAACATCATGAAGTTCACCGAAGGTGGCTTCCGTGACTGGGCCTACGAGCTGGCACAGCAGGAATTCGGCGCCGAGCTGATCGACGGCGGCCCGTGGTGCAAGTTCAAGAACCCGAAGACCGGCCGCGAAATTGTCATCAAGGACGCCATCGCCGACGCCTTCCTGCAGCAGATCCTGCTGCGCCCGGCCGAATATTCGGTGATTGCCACGCTGAACCTGAACGGCGACTACATCTCCGACGCGCTGGCGGCCCAGGTTGGCGGCATCGGCATTGCCCCGGGCGCCAACCTGTCGGATTCCGTGGCCATGTTCGAAGCCACCCACGGCACCGCACCAAAGTACGCCGGCAAGGACTATGTGAACCCGGGTTCCGAAATCCTCTCCGCGGAAATGATGCTGCGCCACATGGGCTGGACCGAAGCCGCCGACCTGATCATCTCCTCGATGGAGAAGTCCATCCTGTCGAAGAAGGTCACCTATGACTTCGCCCGCTTGCTCGAAGGCGCGACACAGGTGTCGTGCTCGGGCTTTGGGCAGGTGATGATCGACAATATGTAATCGAAGTTCGGGCCGTCTCAGCCTGAACCGAAACCCCGGCGACTCAACGGTCGCCGGGGTTTTTTTCATCACGTCGTACCAGGAGGGACTCCCCGGCAAGGGTGCAGCCAGGTCGATATAAAAAAAGACCGAATAGGACACATAAGGAAGATGCTCTCCGCACTTGCAGAAATGTCCGATTGATTTTAGTGCTGTATCGCGCATAAATAGGGGGGCGCCAAACGCCTATCAATCAATCCATGGGAGAACGTATGCACAACGTGAAGCAGTTGACCGCAACTTGGGCGGCCAAACCATGATGCGCAGAGTTGCGTGTGCGGGCGACAGGCTTTCACCAGATGGCGTCATCCTCCCGTATGACGGGCCAGTTTTCACTATCGGCGACGGTGCCGGCCACCAGGTAGCGCTTATCGGTGGGCAAGCCTACTGCGAAGCCTGCAAGAGCACCGGCACCATTGCAAAGTCTGGCGGACCGAGCCGTATTAGCTTCATGGGCGAGACAGCGGCTGATGGCGATATCGTGCTCTGCAAGTGCCCGACACATCCGCGCATTATCGCCACTCTCGCCGGCGAGACTTGGTGCGACGACGAAGCCGAGAGTGCTGGAATGGCAAGCATGCAGGAAGTTATCGCAGGCACATCGGATTTCACAGCGGCACCCTTCTTCGCCTCTAATCCCCGCTACGACCAACAGGTGCAACTCCTGGACGAAAACTCCGGCCAACCCCTGGCACGCCGGCGCTACCGCCTGACAGGTGATGGCGGATCGATCGAGGCGCGAACGGACGACAGCGGTATGACCGAGCGTATTTCGAGCGATACCGCAGCGACCATGACGCTGGAGATTTTTGGGGAGGATGCCTGATGCAACCAATCAAGACGATACAAATTCCATTGACTCCGATTGAGAAGCGCGCGCCCGTGAAGGTTTATCTGCTGCGGCCTCGCGGGACTCTGTATTGGGGTGGGGCCGGACTTGATGGAGGCTACGTGCGGCCGCAACTGGAGGCATTCAGGAAGGCCGGGGTTACCCACTGCTTTGCAGGCCTTACAAACTCGGCGACTGCCGATCTTCCCAAGGGCACGGGCTATGCATTTGCGGGCACGTTGCTCGATGCCATTCGGTCCGGTCTGGCCATCCGCTCACGCGATGACGGGGAATGGACAATCACAAGCGGCATGGCGGCAGAGGCTCCCCAATTCAATCTGATAGGTTACAGCTATGGGTCACTGCTAGCGGCTCAGACGGCATGGTCATATGCTCGTGCCGGGCACGTGATTGATCATCTCGTTTTGGTGGGGTCACCTATCGAGGCAGGGTTTCTCGCCGATCTGCGTAGCCACAAGGGTATTCGCAAGACCACTGTAATCAATCTGACTGAACATGGAGATCCGATTTACGCCGGGATGCCATGGGCAGAGCTTGCTGTGGCGGCACCGCTGCTCGGCAAACAAATGATTGCAGACAAAGGGGAAGGGCATTTCTACTATGCGCATGTGATGCCAGACAGCCTGCGGCGTTGGACCGCCCTAGCGCAGCGAGTCGCTGACGAGGGGCTCCGATGAAACGGGCCAGTGGCAGGCTTGCACGCGCCGTGGACTGCATCAGTATTGGCCTAGCGCTTCTGGGCGTGGCCTTTGGCGCCTACACAGTAGCTACGCCGATAACAACCATCGACCAGGTGACGATCGGCCCTCTGGTGGCGGTTGCCGGCGCCGCACTTGCTCTGGCTTGTCTCCTGGCTCTGATTGGCCTGGTGCTTGTGTTGCTAGCGCTTGTTCTAGTTGCTCCTGGGCGGTGGCGCATCATTGCCTCCTATTGCGTAGGGGTGGCGTTCTTCGTCGGCACCTTCCTACTCGCGGATTCCTGGGCGGCCCGTCACCTACCCCCACGGCAGACGAGCGCTGCCGCCATAATCGGCAATCTCGATGTAAGTGCTTAGCCATCCCTCCGCAGTCCGACGGCGCGCCGTTCGGGCCTGAGTGGCTGGACCATGCGCTCATGGGCGGCTGGGCCGACCATCGCGAATGCCACGTTGGCGGCGACTTCCTGTTGATCTACTGGCTAGAAAGTGCCGACACTGGAGGGCAATATATTTTTCGCCTAATGACGCACATTTCGGGGTGTTTGAATGTGCGGAAACAGCCAAAATTGTGCAAAAAGACACCAAAGAGCTACAAAAACAACCGGAAATCAATGAGGAATCGAAGTGGCAGGCTAAAAGGCGCGACCAGCGAGCAAACAAAAAGCCCGGCATTGACCTGACCGGGCTTTTTATCGGATGCGTTACGTGCTGCTGTTCAGCCTGCGTGCCTTGGGGCGGGGCAGGCCGATCCCGTTCCGGGGGTGATCCCCCGCATCCTGTCGTGGCCGCCTCAAGCTCTACCGGCTGGTGCGGCCGCGCACCGAATCTTCAGGCGTTATCCTGGATATTGGTGGCTTGTTTGCCCTTGGGGCCCTGGATGATTTCGAAGGATACGCGCTGACCCTCTTTCAGGGTCTTGAAGCCATTCATCTGGATGGCCGAAAAGTGCGCAAACAGTTCTTCTTCGCCGTCGTCCGGCTTGATGAACCCAAAGCCCTTGGCGTCATTGAACCATTTGACGATACCGCTTGCCATAAACTCCCCCAACAAAAAAAGCAGGATACGAGCGGGGGAAAGCGCCGCGGCCAGTGGGCGCCCGGCTAGTGTTCTTGCGCGCTGCCCGGATGGAACCGGGTCGGGCGCAAAGGTACGACTGTGCGGGCACCGCGTGGCGGCCAGTTTGATGTGCTGACTCGCCGCCGCTGGATTCGTGGGCCTCCCTGCTCACGGATCACTCAGTCCGGATTATTGCTTGGCTCGCGTAACCAGACGTGAATGTGCGGACGATTCTTCTGTCAAACCTGCGCACTGTCAAGTTGGCAGATTCCCCACTCCCGGTAGGGTGTGGCGGGAAAGGAACGGCTGTAGATGGTATTTTGGAGGGAAAGGACGCACCGCGAAGGCGTGCGCCCTCCCGTCCAAGTGACCCACGAGTGAACCCGGATGCCTTCGGCGTCCACGGAATCTGGATGGCCGCTGCATCGGCCTCTTGAATCCGGTGTCTTTTCCCCAAATTGCAGAGTTGTGCGTAAGGGTTAGAATAAAGCCATGGCTACACGGCTGGCAAATGTCCCACAACGCGAAGCAGGCACCGTACTGGAGCGGAAAGAGCAGGCGCTCAAACCGCCCGCCATGTACAAGGTGTTGCTGCTGAATGACGACTTCACCCCGATGGAGTTCGTCGTGATGATCCTGCAGCAGTATTTCAGCAGGGACCGGGAGACGGCAACGCAGATCATGTTGACCGTCCACCGGGAGGGTAAGGGGGTCTGCGGCATCTATACCAGGGATATCGCGGCAACGAAGGTCGAGCTGGTGTCAACCCACGCACGGCAGGCGGGTCATCCGTTGCAGTGCGTGATGGAGGAAGCATGATTGCGCAAGAATTGGAAGTCAGCCTGCACATGGCGTTTGTTGAAGCCCGGCAGGCACGCCACGAGTTCATAACCGTGGAGCACCTGCTACTGGCGTTGCTTGACAACCCCACGGCAGCGGAAGTCTTGCGCGCCTGCGCAGCCAATATTGAGGATTTGCGCACCAGTCTGAAGAACTTCATCGCGGACAACACGCCCGTGGTGCCTGGTACCGACGAGGTGGATACCCAGCCTACGCTGGGCTTCCAGCGCGTCATCCAGCGCGCCATCATGCATGTCCAATCCACTTCCAACGGCAAGAAGGAAGTGACCGGGGCCAATGTCCTGGTGGCGATCTTTGGCGAGAAGGACTCGCACGCGGTGTACTACCTCCAGCAGCAGGGCGTGACCCGGCTGGATGTGGTCAATTTCATCAGCCATGGCATCCGCAAGGACCAGGCCGAGCCCGCCAAGCATGGCGACGGCACGGCCGAGGGCGAAGGCGGTGATGGCAAGGAGAGCCCGCTCGAGCAGTTTACCCAGAACCTGAACACGCTGGCCAAGGCCGGCAAGATCGATCCGCTGATCGGCCGCGAGAGCGAGGTCGAGCGGGTGGTCCAGGTACTCTGCCGCCGGCGCAAGAACAACCCGCTGCTGGTGGGCGAGGCGGGCGTTGGCAAGACCGCGATCGCCGAAGGCCTGGCCTGGCGCATCACCAAGAACGAAGTGCCCGACATCCTCGAGAAGGCGGTCGTGTACTCGCTCGATATGGGCGCCCTGCTGGCCGGCACCAAGTACCGCGGCGACTTCGAGCAGCGCCTCAAGGGCGTGCTGAAGTCGCTCAAGGACAATCCGAACGCGATCCTGTTCATCGACGAGATCCACACGCTGATCGGCGCGGGCGCCGCTTCGGGCGGGACGCTGGACGCCAGCAACCTGCTCAAGCCGGCACTGTCGTCGGGCCAGCTCAAGTGCATCGGCGCGACCACCTTCACCGAATACCGTGGCATCTTCGAGAAGGACGCGGCCCTGTCGCGCCGTTTCCAGAAGATCGACGTGGTGGAGCCATCGGTCGACCAGACCGTGCAGATCCTGCGCGGCCTGAAGTCGCGCTTCGAAGAGCACCATGGCGTCAAGTACGCGGCAGCGGCGCTGACTGCGGCGGCCGAGTTGTCGGCGCGCTTCATCACCGACCGCCACCTGCCGGACAAGGCCATCGATGTGATCGATGAGGCCGGTGCAGCCCAGCGCATCCTGCCAAAGTCCAAGCAGAAGAAGACCATCGGCAAGGGCGAGATCGAGGACATCGTTTCGCGCATCGCGCGCATCCCGCCGCAGAGCGTCAACCAGGATGACCGCAGCAAGCTGCAGACCCTGGATCGCGACCTGAAATCGGTGGTGTTCGGCCAGGAGCCGGCCATCGAGGCGCTGGCTTCGGCCATCAAGATGTCGCGCGCTGGCCTGGGCAAGACGGACAAGCCGATCGGCTCCTTCCTGTTCTCCGGCCCGACCGGGGTGGGCAAGACCGAAGTGGCCAAGCAGCTTGCCTTCATCATGGGCATCGAGCTGCTGCGCTTCGACATGTCCGAATACATGGAACGCCATGCGGTGAGCCGGCTGATCGGCGCTCCGCCGGGATATGTGGGCTTTGACCAGGGCGGCCTGCTGACCGAGGCCGTCACCAAGAAGCCGCACTGCGTGCTGCTGCTGGACGAAATCGAGAAGGCGCATCCGGATATCTTCAACATCCTGCTGCAGGTGATGGATCATGGCGCGCTGACCGATAACAATGGCCGCCGCGCCGACTTCCGCAACGTGATCATCATCATGACCACCAACGCGGGAGCGGAAACCATGAACCGCGCCACCATCGGCTTCACGTCCTCGCGCGAGCAGGGCGACGAGATGGTCGACATCAAGCGCATGTTCACGCCGGAGTTCCGTAACCGGCTGGATGCCATCATCAGCTTCCGCTCGCTCGACGAGGAAATCATCCTCCGCGTGGTCGACAAGTTCCTGATGCAGCTTGAGGAGCAGCTTCACGAGAAGAAGGTGGAAGCCAGCTTCAGCGACCACCTGCGCAAGTTCCTCGCCAAGAAGGGTTTCGACCCGCTGATGGGCGCGCGGCCGATGCAGCGCCTGATCCAGGACCTGATCCGCAAGGCGCTGGCTGACGAACTCCTGTTCGGCAAGCTGGTGTCCGGTGGCCGGGTGGTGGTGGATCTCGACGAGCAGGACCAGATCAAGCTGGACTTTGCCGAGGCCGCCGCGGAACCGCCAGAAGCGCCGGAAAACGAGAAAGCGGAAGTCTAGGACAAAGCGCGAGGAGCGGGCAGAGCGGACCTTGCCTGCAATTCGTGCTATCCTCGGGCAAAATACAGGGCGGCAGCGATGCCGCCCTTTTTGTTTTGGCCCGGTGCGGCTGCGCACCGCAGTTGTGTGCCCGCCATCCGTCTGAGTACCCGATGTCCCAATCCCAACGCTCGCGGCTGCGCCGCCTGCTGCTCAAATCGTTGCCCTTTGGCGCGATGCCCCTGATTCCCGTGCCTGGCCTGGCTGCCCTGGGTGGCGACGCGTCCGGCCGTCCGATCGCCATGGTGTTGCCATTCCCTCCGGGAGGCAGCGTCGATATCGTCGCACGCCAGCTGCAGCCCGGCCTGAAGAGCGGGCTCGGCCAGACGGTGGTGATCGACAACAAGCCAGGCGCCGGCGGCCTGATTGCTTCGAGCACCGTGGCCCGGGCCAAGCCTGACGGCAGCACGCTGTTGATGGCGTTCGACACCCATGCCATCAACCCGTTTGCGTACAAGAACCTGCCCTACGATACCTTCCGCGACTTCACGCCGATCTCTCAACTGGTGCGTTTTCCGCTGGTGATCGCGGCCAACCCGTCGTTGCCGGCGTCCAACGTGAAGGAGTTGGTCGCCATGGCGCGGCAGAAACCGGAGAGCATCCACTACGCGTCTTCTGGCATCGGCAGCCTTAACCAGCTCGCCGCCGAGGCGCTGGCGACCGAGGCCGGGGTGCGCTTTCTCCACGTGCCGTACAAAGGTGGCGGCCCGGCGGTGCAGGCTGTTCTGTCCAATGAAGTCGACATATTTTTCTCCAGTTATGCGGCCGTGCAGGCGCATGTGGCTGCCAAGACGATCAAGCTGCTTGGCGTGACCGGCACCACCCGCCTGCGCCAGTTCCCGCAGTTGCCAACCGTGGCCGAGCAAGGCTATCGCGGTTTCGAAGCCTATTCATGGATCGGCGTGTTTGGCCCGGCCGGGTTGCCGGAGCCGACGGTGGCGCGCCTGCACGATGCCTTGGTTCAGTCGCTGCGGCAGCAGCGCGTGGTGGATGCGCTGGCCATGCAGGGCTTCGAGATCGTGGGCGGCAGCCCCGCCGAGCTGGCCAGCCTGGTGCGCCACGAGCACGACAAATGGCAGGCGGTGGCGCGCAAGGCCAATATCCAGTTCGATTGAAGCGAGAATTGAAGCGAGAGGGTGCGATGACGATGGAACCGCTAGACCACGCCGTGATGGTGTGTCCCGACCTTGACGCTGCGGCGCAAGCCTGGCGCGGGTTTGGCTTCACGCTGACGCCGCGCGGTTACCACACGCTCGGCTCGCAGAACCATTGCGTCATGCTGACGCGCGACTATCTTGAGCTGCTGCATGTCACCGCGCCAAGCCCGACGCGGCAGTATTACTGGGATGCGCAGCAGGCCGGGGGCGGCTGCGCGGGGCTGTCCTGCAAGAGCAGCGATACGTTTACCGCCGCGGCACAGCTGCGCGGTGGCGGCTGGCACACTTCGGACCCGATCGAGTTCTCGCGGCCGGTGCGGCTGGACGATGGCACGGAGCATCCCGCGACCTTCCGCGTCGCCGCGATCGACGATGCGCCGGGCGCGCGCTTTTTCATCTGCGAACACCGCACGCCGGAGCTGCTGTGGCGTCCGGAATGGACCACGCATGCCAACGGTGCCGTGGGCATCGCTACGATGTTCCTGGTGGTGGCGCCGTCCCTGGTGGAGGCTGCCGGACATGCCTATGCCGAACTGACCGGCGGCGAGATGACGCAACTGAGCGATCACATCTGCAGCCTGGCGCTGGATGGCGCCACGCTGGTGGTGACCACGCCGCAGGCGCTTGCAGCCGCGACAGGCACCGAGCATGTGCGCCGTGCCGTGCCGGGGTACGCCGCCATCCGGCTGCGCACCAGCGACCTGGCCGCGGCTCGCCGCGGCTGGCGTGAGGCGCGCGTCGGGGCGCTCGACCTGGGGCCCGATGAGAGCTTGATTCCTGCCTCTCTGGCAGGCGGCGTGGCACTGCTGTTCGAGCAGGCGCGCTAACGCAGTATCGTCAAGCGCGCCGGCTTTCCCGTTTCCCGCTTAGCTGCCGCTCTTGGCGTGATGCACGCCGGTTGAGCCGAAGCCGCCCGCGCCCCGAACCGTGTCTTCGGAGAACACTTCCACGGTCTTGAACACGGGCCGCAGCACCGGCACGAACATCATCTGCGCGATGCGCTCGCCCGGCTGGATCACGATCGGCTCGGTGCCGGGCGCATTGCGGTTCCACACGCTCACCATGATCGGGCCCTGGTAGTCGGCGTCGATCACGCCGATCGAGTTGCCCAGCACCAGCCCTTTCTTGTGGCCCAGGCCAGAGCGCGGCGCGATGGTGGCCGCCATGTAGGGGTTGCCCATGTGCACGGAGATGCCGGCTGGCACCAGTTGCGCCGGCGTGCCCGGCTCGATGGTGAGCGCGGCATCCAGGCAGGCGTGCAGGTCGATCGCCGCCGCCATATCGCTCTGGTAAGCCGGCAGGCCCCATTCATGCAGGCGTGCGTCAAGCACCTTGATTTCGACGGTGGGGTTGGCTTCGAATGTCATGGCTGGTCGGTCCCGGGAAAACTAAAACGTTGGCAACCCGAGATGATAGCCGAGCTTGGTCGCCCCCTCGGCCGCCATTAGTGGCCCTTAGTCGCCCGACAGGTCGAACGCCTGCGCCAGCAGCTCGTAGGTGCGCAGCCGCGCCGCGTAGCTGGCGGCCACGCTCAGCACCACCAGTTCGTCGGCAAGGAAGCGCTCGCGCAGGGCCAGCATGCGCTGCGCTACCTGTTCGGGCGTGCCGCAGATGGTGCGCGGGCGCTCGCGCTCGACGATCAGCCGGTCGCGCTCGCTGAGCTCGTGCTGCGCGGCCTGCTCGAGCGAGGGGATCGGCGCGTTGACGCCATAGGCCATCTGCAGCCGGCGCAGGTCGACGGCGCGCTCCAGCTCCGCCGCCTCGGCCTCGGTGTCGGCGCAGATCACGAAGATCGCCGCTGCGCTGTAAGGCTGCTCGTCATAGCCTGCCTCGAAATCGCGGCGGTACTGCTGTGCGACGGCGTGCCCCACATGCGGGTTGATAAAGTGGGCAAAGGCAAAGCGCAGCCCCAGGCGCGCCGCCAGGGCGCCGCCGAAGTCGCTGGATCCCAGCACCCAAAGCTGCGGCCGCGTATCGATCTCGGGCTGCAGCACAACGCCCTCGGCGATATGGCCGGGCGGCATCTCGCCACGGAACAGCCAGGACAGGTCCCGCACTTGCTCCTCGAACTGGTCGCCCCGGTTGTACTGGCCCATGGCCACCGCCTGCGCGGTCCGCATGTCGCCGCCCGGCGCGCGCCCCACGCCAAGATCGATGCGGCCCGGGAACAGGCCCTCCAGCATGCGGAACTGCTCCGCCACCTTGAAGGGGCTGTAGTAAGGCAGCATGACGCCGCCCGAGCCCAGCCGGATGCGCTTGGTCACGCTGCCCAGGCGCGCCAGCATGACTTCCGGCGCCGGATTGCACACGCCGCGCAGCCCGTGGTGCTCGGCGCACCAGTAGCGGGTGTAGCCCAGCGCATCGGCGGCCTGCGCCAGTTCCACGGTGGCGGCAAGCGCATCGCGCGCATTGTGGCCGGCGATGACCGGGCTCTGGTCCAGTACGGAGAGGCGCAGTTTGGGTTTGCTTGCAGACATGTCGAGGGTCGGGGCCGGGTGATGTTCGGGGGCTGGGCGCGCGGACTCAACGGCGCGCGGGCAGGCGCTCGGCGATGGCCGCGACCAGGTCGCGCGCCAGCGTCAGCTTGTCGGCGCGCGGCAGGCGGGTCATGCCTTGGGCATCGAACAGCACGATCTCGTTGTCGTCCATGCCGAAAGTGTGGTGGCCGATATTGCCCACCAGCAGCGGCACGTTCTTGCGCTGGCGCTTTTGCTCGCCATATTGTTCGAGCTTTTCGCTCTCGGCGGCAAATCCCACGCAATAGGGCGCGTTCGGCTTTGCGGCCACGGCGGCGAGGATGTCGGGGTTCTGCACGAAGTGCAGCGTCGGCGTGTCGCTATCGTTGGCCTTCTTCAGCTTCTGGCTGGCGACTTCGGCGGGACGCCAGTCTGCCACCGCCGCGACCGCAATAAACACATCGGCGCCTGGCAAGCCCGCCATCACCGCATCGTGCATCTGTTGCGCGCTTTCCACGTCGGTGCGAGCCACACCGCGCGGCGTGGGCTGGCCGGTCGGGCCGGCCACCAGCACTACGTCGGCGCCGGCCTCGCGGGCCGCGCGCGCGATGGCAAAGCCCATCTTGCCAGAGGAACGGTTGGTAATGCCGCGCACCGGGTCGATGGCTTCAAAGGTGGGGCCGGCCGTGATGACCACGCGCCGCCCGGCCAGCGGCTTGGGCTGGAAGAACGCGATGATGTCGGCAAGCAGTTCCGATGGCTCCAGCATGCGGCCGTCGCCGACTTCGCCACACGCCTGATCGCCGCTGCCGGGGCCCAGCAGGGTTACGCCGTCCTTTCGCAACTGGGCGGCGTTGCGCTGGGTGGCGGGGGCCTGCCACATCTGCAGGTTCATGGCCGGTGCCACCAGCAACGGACAGTTGCGGGCGATGCACAGGGTGGTCAGCAGGTCGTCGCACAGGCCGTGCGTCAGCTTGGCGAGGAAATCGGTGGAGGCGGGCGCGACCAGGATGGCGTCGGCTTCGCGCGAGAGATCGATATGGGCCATGTTGTTGCCCACGCGTGCGTCCCATTGGGAGGTGAAGACCGTGCGCCCGGAGAGTGCCTGCATGGTCACCGGCGTGATGAATTGGGTCGCGCCTTCGCTCATGACCACCTGCACGGTGGCGCCGGCCTTGGTCAGCAGGCGGACCAGTTCGGCCGATTTATAGCAGGCGATGCCGCCGGTCAGGCCAAGGACGAGATGCTTGCCTCGCAGATCCATGGATATGCTCTTCGCTTGAAGTGGTTGTCCGGTTGTCCGGTTGTCCGGTTGTCCGGTTGTCGCGGCAGGCGGCAGCGCTTGCTGCCCCCGCGCCGGAGAAACGTCAATAATACCGGCTTGCCCGCGCGCGCGTTGGCGGCGCTGCCGGTGCGCCTTGCGCGCCGCCATCCTGCCAGTCAGGCCGCACCATGAAAAACGCCCGCATGACGCGGGCGCGGTTGGCGTGCCGTTGTGGCCTCAGTGCCGGCGAACGCGGCGCAGTTCGTCCACGATCAGCAGCACAGCGCCCACCGTGATGGCGCAGTCCGCCACGTTGAAGGCCGGCCAGTGGTAGTTGCGCACATAGAAGTCGAGGAAGTCGACCACATGGCCGTACACCACGCGGTCCACCACATTGCCGACGGCGCCGCCAAGGATCAGCGAGATCGCGAAGCAGAACAGGCGCTGCCCGGTATGGCGGTACAGCATCCAGATGATGAACAGCCCCACCACCACGCCAAGGCCGGTGAAGAACCAGCGCTGCCAGCCGCCGGCATCCGCCAGGAAGCTGAAGGCGGCGCCCTTGTTATAGACCAGCACCAGGTTGAAGAAGCGCGTTACCGGACGGGATTCGCCATAGGCGAAGGTCCGCACGATGACGATCTTGAAGAACTGGTCCAGCACGATCACCAGCAGGGCGAACGCCATCCACAGTAGCGGGGTGGTGTTGCTGCCCTTGGTGCCCTTGCTGCTGGCGCGTTTGGTGCCGCGCGCGGTGCGCGTGGTGGTGGCGGCCATCAGGCGTGGCTCCTGTGTTCACCGGCGCCGAACAGGTTGCTGTCACAGCGCCCGCAAAGGGTGGGGTGGGCCGGGTCGCGGCCAACGTCGGCACGGTAGTGCCAGCAGCGCTCGCACTTGGCGTGCACCGACGGCGTCACGGTGACCAGCAGGTCGCCGCCTTCCGGCGCCGGGGCTACCTTGGCGGCGGACGTCAGCAGCACGAAGCGCAGGTCGTCGGACAGGCTCTGCAGCGCGGCCAGCACCGGGCCACCGGCCTGGATGGTGACTTCGGCTTGCAGCGAGGAACCGATCTCGCCGTCCACGCGCACCGCTTCGAGCTGCTTGGTGACTTCGGCACGGGCTTCGCGGATCACATGCCACTTCTGCAGCAGTTCGTCGGCCTCGTCGATCGCCGGCACGTCATAGTAGGTGCTGGTGAAGATGGTGTCGGTGTGCTCGGTGCCATGGCCGAAGATCTGCCAGGCCTCCTCCGCCGTGAACGACAGGAACGGTGCCATCCAGTGCAGCATCGCCTGGGTGATGTGGTACACGGCGTTCTGCGCGGCGCGGCGTTCCTTCGAGTTGGCCGCAGTGGTGTAGAGGCGGTCCTTCAGCACGTCCAGGTAGAAGCCGCCCAGGTCTTCCGAGCAGAAGGTCTGCAGCTTGGCGACCACCGGGTGGAACTCGTAGCCGTCGTAGTGCGACAGGATTTCCTGTTGCAGGCGCCCGGTCAGGGCCACCGCGTAGCGGTCGATTTCCAGCCATTCCGACGCCGGCAGCGCGTGCTGCGCGTGGTCGTAGTCGGCCAGGTTGGCCAGCAGGAAGCGCAGCGTGTTGCGGATGCGGCGATAGCCTTCCACCACGCGCTTCAGGATTTCGTCGGAGATCGACAGTTCGCCGGAGTAATCGGTCGAGGCCACCCACAGGCGGATGATCTCGGCGCCCATCTTGTTCGACACGTCCTGCGGCGACACCGTGTTGCCGATCGACTTCGACATCTTGCGGCCTTCGCCGTCCACCGTGAAGCCGTGGGTCAGCAGCGCCTTGTAGGGCGGCTTTCCATACAGCATCGAGGCGGTCAGCAGCGACGAATGGAACCAGCCGCGATGCTGGTCCGAGCCTTCCAGGTACAGGTCCGCCAGACGGCCGTCGGGCAGGTCGGCCGAGGCGTCGTACAGGTCTTCGCGGTGGGAGCCGCGGATCACGGTCCAGTGCGTGGTGCCTGAGTCGAACCACACGTCGAGCGTGTCGCGGTTCTTCTCGTACATGGCGGCTTCTTCTCCCAGCAGTTCCTTGGGGTCGAGCGTCTGCCAGGCTTCGATGCCGTGCACTTCCACGCGCTTGGCGATTGCCTCCAGCAGTTCGGGCGTGCGCGGGTGCAGTGCGCCGGTTTCCTTGTGCAGGAAGAAGGCCATCGGCACGCCCCACTGGCGCTGGCGCGACAGGGTCCAGTCGGGCCGGTTGGCGATCATGTTGTGCAGGCGCTGCTTGCCCCACGCCGGGTAGAACTCGGTGGCCTCGATGCCGGCGAGCGCGGTTTCGCGCAGGGTCGGGCCGTTGGTGCCGTCTTCATTGACCGGATCCACGTCCATGCCCGCGAACCACTGCGAGGTGGCGCGGTAGATGATCGGCGTCTTGTGGCGCCAGCAGTGCATGTAGCTGTGGGTGTACTTGTGCGAATTGAACAGGTTGCCCGAGGCCTTCAGCACTTCGACGATCTTGGGGTTGGCGTCCCAGATCTTCTGGCCGCCGAACAGCGGCAGCGTGCTGGCATAGACGCCGTCGCCCATGACCGGGCTGATGATGTCCTTGTCGCTCATGCCGTGCGCCTTGCACGACTGGAAATCCTCCACGCCGTAGGCCGGCGCCGAGTGCACGATGCCGGTGCCGGTATCGGTGGTGACGTAGTCGCCCAGGTAGATCGGCGACAGGCGGTCGTAGCCCGCGTCCATCTTGGACAGCGGGTGGTGGAAGCGGATTTCCGACAACGCTGCGCCGGTGGTGGTGGCCAGCACCTTGCCTTCCAGCTCGTAGACCTTGAGCTGCTCTTCGACGCGCTCGGTGGCCAGGATCAGGAAGCCGCGCGTGGTGTCGACCAGCGCGTATTCGACTTCCGGGTGCATGTTCAGCGCCTGGTTGGACGGGATGGTCCAGGGCGTGGTGGTCCAGATCACGACCCAGCCCGGCTTGGCGGCGAGCTGTTCGGCCGGCAGCTTGAAGGCATGGGCCAGCTTGTCGGTTTCGGCGAAGGGGAAGCCCACGTCGATGGACAGATCGGTCTTGTCCTTGTACTCGACCTCGGCCTCGGCCAGCGCCGAGCCGCAGTCGAAGCACCAGTTCACTGGCTTCAGGCCGCGGAACACATAGCCCTTTTCCATGATCTTGCTCAGCGCGCGCAGCTCGTCGGCTTCGTTGCTGAAGTTCATGGTCAGGTAGGGATGTTCCCAGTCACCCAGCACGCCAAGGCGCTCGAAGTCCAGCTTCTGGCGGGCGATCTGCTCGGTGGCGTAGGTACGGGCGCGCGATTGCACTTCCTGCACCGGCAGGCCCTTGCCGAACTGCTTTTCGATCTGGATCTCGATCGGCATGCCGTGGCAGTCCCAGCCCGGCACATAGACGGCGTCCAGCCCCGAGAGGCCGCGCGCCTTGACGATCATGTCCTTGAGGACCTTGTTGACCGCATGGCCGATGTGGATGTCGCCGTTGGCGTACGGGGGGCCGTCGTGCAGGATGAACTTCTTGGCGCCCTTGCGAGCGGCCCGGATCTTCTTGTAGAGCTGCTTGTCCTGCCATTGCTTGACCCACAGCGGCTCGCGCTTGGGCAGGTCGCCGCGCATCGGGAAGGGGGTCTCGAGCAGGTTGACCGGGTACTTGCTTTTTTCGGGCTTGGCGCGTTTGTCGTTGGACATGTCGATTCTCGGGGCAATTCGGTTGGCGCGCGGCACTAGCTCGGCTGGGTGCGGGCGCGCGGTACGGCGTGGACCGGCTGCGGAGGGGGCCGCGGGCTGGCTTCGGGTTGGGGTAGCGACCCGGGTCCCGCCACGCGGGAACGGGGCGCTAGCTAATTCGGTCGGTGGCGGAGGTGGCGAAGTCGCGGCTGCCCGCGGCCGGGGGCGTGCCTTCGGGCGAGCCCGGCACGGTCAGGCCGAAGAAGGCACGCGCGTCCGCGCTGTCCTTGGCAATGGCGGCGGTCAGCGCCTCCAGGCCATCGAAACGGGCTTCATCGCGCAGCTTCTTCATGAATTCGACCCGCACCAGCTTGCCGTAGACGTTCTGCCTGAAGTCGAACAGGTGCACTTCCAGCAGCACCCGGCCGGCATCTTCGATGGTCGGGCGCACGCCGATACTGGCCACGCCCGGTATGGCGTGCTCTGCCAGCCCGTGCACCTGCACCACGAAGATGCCGCTGACCGCCGGCCGTTTGTGGGAAATACGCAGGTTGATGGTGGGAAAGCCCAGGTCGCGGCCGAGCTTGCGGCCGTGGACCACATGCCCGCTGATGGCATAGCCATGGCCAAGCAGGCGGCGCGCGTGTTCGAGATCACCATCGCCCAGCGCCTGCCGCACGGCGGAACTGGAGATGCGTACGCCGCCTTCGGAGACCGAGCCCATCTGCTCCACGTCGAAGCCGAACTGCGCGCCAGCCTGTTGCAGATAGGCAAAATCGCCGGCGCGCCTGGCACCGAAGCGGAAGTCGTCGCCGACCAGCAGCCAGCGCGTGTGCAGGCCATGCCAGAGCACGTTCTCGACGAATGCTTGCGGGGATTGCGCGGCGAAGTGTGCGTTGAAGTGCTCGACGACAACACGGTCGACACCGTTGCGGCGCAGGCTTTCCAGCTTGTCGCGCAGCAGCGCGATGCGCGTTGGTGCCTTTTCCGGCGTGAAGAATTCGCGCGGATGCGGCTCGAATGTCATCACGCATAGCGGTAGCCCGCGTGCATCCGCCGCGGCGCGCGCGCGGGCGAGCAGCGACTGGTGGCCGCGGTGCACACCGTCAAAATTGCCGATGGTGAGGGCGCAAGGCGCCCGGCTTTCGGCGTTGGGCAGGCCACGGAAGACTTTCACGAGGACGGCAACAAGCGTTTGGGTAAAGCGAGCATTATAAGGCGAATGGTGGACAAGTTTGGCCTGGCGGCGGTGGGCGGTATGCCCGGACTGGCGTTTTTGTGCACGGATCGACCCATCGGCGTGGCGTTACGCCCCAAAAGGCGGCATGATACGGCGGATTGCACTCGCTGCCCCCCAGCCCTCCTTTGAACGCGCTGCTAAACCGAATCCTGCCGCCGCCAGGGCCTCCGCTCGATACCGAAACGCGGGCCAAGCTGCTGGCGACCATCCATCGCGTCTCCCCCACCGCCATCGTCGCCTCGGTGGTGCTTCCGGCTTTGACCGCGATCGCCTTCTGGTCGGCCGCCGACCATGGCGCCCTGGTGGGCTGGTGCGGCGTCATGCTGGTGCTGACCGCGGCCACCAGCTGGTTCTACTTCGGCTACCTGCGCGATTGCGCCACCATGAGCCGCTCGGCGCACACGCGCAAATGGTGGGCCAATATGCGCGCGATGGCCTTCCTGACAGGCCTGACCTGGGGCAGCTCCGCGCTGCTGCATCTCTATACCGGCTCCACCGTCTTTTCCAGCGTGCTGTACCTGCTGGCGCTTGGCGTGCTGGCGGGCGGCGTTACCGCGCAGTCGCCGGTGCCCTCCAACCTGGTCTACGCCGGTATCCCGATCCTGGTGCCCAATATCCTGCTGGCCGAGTACGCCTTCCCGGGCCATGGCACCTATGTGCAGTTGCTGCTGGTGGTCTACGCCATCATGCTCACGCGCCATGCCCTGAACCTGCAGCGCACGCTGGTGCGGGCCATCCAGCTGGAAAGCGACAGCCGCAGGCTGGCCAAGCAATTCCAGGAAGAGAAGGAGAGGGCGCTGCATGCCAGCGAGGAAAAGTCGCGCTTCCTTGCCGCCGCGAGCCATGACCTGCGCCAGCCGGTGCACGCGCTGGTGATGCTGGTGGAGGCGCTGCGCGCCCGCAACAAGTCATCTTCGCTCCATCCGCTGGTGGAGCAGGTAGCCGCCGGCACCCAGACCATCGACCTGTTGTTCCGCTCGCTGCTGGACCTGTCCAAGCTCGAGGGCCGCAAGGTGCTGCCCACGCTGGAGCCGTGCGAGCTCAGCCACCTGATCAGCGAGGTCATGAGCCAGTTCGCCGCCGACGCGCGAGAAAGCGGCCTGACCCTGACCCCGCGCGTGCCCGAAGAGCTGTACGCCATGGCCGAGCCGGTGCTGCTGCGCCGGGCGCTGTTCAATCTTGTGCAGAACGCCCTGCGCTATACCCGGCGCGGCGGCGTGTTGGTGACCGCGCGCGAGCGCCGCAAGCATATCCGCGTGGAGGTGTGGGACACCGGAGCCGGGATTACGCCCGAGCATCTGCCGGACATCTTCTCGCCGTATTACCAGGTGCACAACCCGCAGCGCGACCCGTCCCAGGGGCTGGGTCTCGGGCTGGCGATCTTCAAGGAATGCGTGCGGCTGATGCGCGGCACCTACGGCGTGCGCTCCGTGCCGGGCCGGGGATCGGTGTTCTGGTTCTCGCTGGCGCCGGTGGCGGCCGAGACCGTGGCAACCATCCGTACCGTGCGGGCCAACGCGCAGGCCGAGGACGCCAAGCCCGACCACCTGCGCGGCACCGTGCTGGTGGTCGACGACGACACCCAGATCCGCAAGGCATGGATTGCGCTCATGGAGGCGTGGGGCATCCAGGTTGCCTGCGCCGCGCACGGTGCGGATGCCGACCGCCTGTTCCTCCAGGGACTCAAGCCGGACATCATCTTCTGCGACCTGCGCCTGCCTGGCAGCGAAAACGGACTGGACCTGCTGGAGCGCTGGCAGAACACGCAGCCGCAGGCGCGCAGCGCGCTTTTGTCGGGCGATCTGAAGTCCGCCGCGCTGGCTGCGGCCGAGGAGGCAGGCTACTTCGTGCTGCCCAAGCCGGTCGACCCGGCTGCTCTGAGACTGTTGCTGCGGCGCTGGCTGCGGCCCGCCTGAGTGGCGAAGGCATAAAAAATGGGCCAGCGCATGACGCGCTGGCCCACTTTTATTTGCCGCCTGCCCAGTGAGCAGCTGGCGTCGCCGGTGCGCGTTACTGGCGCAGGCGGAACCGCTCCATGCGCGACATGACCTGCATGCGGGTGCGCACGCCGAGCCGCTGCAGGATGGCCGAGACGTGTTCCTTGACGGTGTTTTCCGTCAGGCCGAGCCGCCGCGCGATGACCTTGTTGGGCAGCCCCTCGAGCACCAGCGCCAGGACCGAACCCTGGCGCGGGGTCAGGCCTAGTTCCGCCGGCGTGACCGGAATGCCGTGCGCCGGCCCGAAGGATTGAGCACGGCCATTGAGCGCTTCGTCCGATGGGAAGGAGGTGTCGCCTGCCAGCACCTTGCGCACGGCGGCGGTGAATGCGTTGGCGTCCAGGTGCTTGCCGACGAAGCCACAGGCGGCGAGCGCGCGCGCGCGGCCCACGATTTCAGGCGTGGCCTCGGCCGACATAAAAATAAAGCGAGCGGAAGGTACCAGCGTCTTGAGCGCCTGCATGGCGTCGAAGCCGGTACCATCGGTCAGCCAGATATCCAGCAGCACGATGTCAGGCCTGAGTCCTTGCTGCAAGGTATTCAACGCTTCTTTGGCGCTACCAGCAGCATGGACGGCAACGTCGGGCATCACTTCCGCCAAAAACGCGGTAGTGCCAGACAAGGCCATAGGATGATCATCGACCACCAACAAGGTCGGTGCAGCGTTCGACATGCGATTTCCCGTCTAATTTCCCAGTTCGTCCTTGTTGTCACTTGAAGCCGTGTAAACGGACTGCGCGTGGACGATAGCAGCCACTCTAGCAGAGCGGGCGAGGCGTCACAATCCACCGGACGCGGGTTCACGTTGCGTATAGGCCATGCGAAATGGCGCTGCGGCGAGGGTTTCGCGTGTTTTAAGTGCCTAATGCGCTCGCTTTGGTCGTGTACTGGCCCCGACTTGGTAGAATTGCGCGATGAAAAATATCGTTATCCTGATTTCCGGGCGAGGCACCAATATGGAAGCCATCGTCAGCGCCTGCGCCGCCGAGGGCTGGCCGGCGCGCGTAGCGGCGGTCTTGTCCAACCGGCCAGACGCCGAAGGTCTGAAATATGCCGCCGACCACGGCGTGGTTACCGGCGTGGTGGACCACAAGTTATATGATGATCGCGCCACTTTTGATGCTGCGCTCGCCGCTGCCATCGACGCTTTCGCGCCGGACCTGGTGGTCCTGGCCGGTTTCATGCGCATCCTGACGCCGGGCTTTGTCGACAAGTACGCCGGGCGCATGCTGAATATCCATCCGTCGCTGCTGCCGTGCTTTCCAGGGCTGCACACGCACCGGCAAGCCATTGAGGCGGGCGTCAAGGTCCACGGCGCCAGCGTGCATTTCGTCACGCCCGAGCTCGATCACGGCCCCGTTATCGTCCAGGCCGCGCTTGACGTGCTGCCGGACGACACGCCCGAGAGCCTGGCCACGCGCCTGTTGCCGTGCGAACACGTTATCTACCCGCGCGCTGTGCGCTGGTTTGTCGAAGACCGGCTGCAAGTGCATGCCGGCGTAGTCCGGGTCGAACCACCCGAATCCCAGCTGTTTACGGCCTTTGCTGCCGCTACGGAGGTGCAGTCATGAGCCGCAATACCGCAGGGGCCCGCCAGCCCGTCCGCAACAAGAACAAAGACCACAAGGGCACGCCCATCCGCATGTCGCGCTCGCGCGATGCGAACGACGGCCAGGCCCCGCAGCAAGGCCGCGGGCCGCATGGCGGGCTGCATGCCGTCCATATCCAGCATATCGACCGCCTGCTGGGCAAGGTGCTGATGTTCACGCGTCCGTCCGACGTGGTGGTGAGCTACTACTTCCGCGAAAACCCGAAGCTGGGCCATCGCGAGCGCGGCATCATCGCCGAAGCCGTGTTTGCCGTGCTGCGCCGGCGCGTGGAGTTTGCGCAGTTCGCCGCCAGCGGCACGGGGGCTTCGCAGCGCCGCCTGGCCCTGCTGGGCCTGGCCGCCACGCTGGGCCGCGACGTACTGACGCCGTTCTTGCTGCCGGAAGAGGGCGAATGGCTCGATCGCCTGACCACGATCGAGCGTTCCAGCCTGGCGCCGCGCGTGCGCGCCAACCTGCCCGAATGGCTGTTCGACCAGCTGGCGGCGCGCCACGACGAAGCCTTTGTCGAAGCGCTGGGCGATGCCTGGCTGCGCCCGGCGCCGCTGGATCTGCGTGCCAACCTGGTCAAGACCACGCAGGAGGCCGCGCTGGCCGAACTGACCGCCGCGGGGCTGAAGGCCGAGTTGACGCCGATGGCGCCGTCCGGCATCCGCCTGGCCGGCAAGCCGGCGCTTAACCAGCTGCCGCTGTTCGTCAACGGCCTGGTCGAAGTGCAGGATGAAGGCAGCCAGCTGCTGTGTAACCTGGTCGCGCCCAAGCGCGGCGAGATGGTGGTCGATTTCTGCGCGGGCGCGGGCGGCAAGACGCTCGCCCTGGGCGCGCTGATGCGCTCCACCGGCCGCCTCTATGCATTCGACGTGTCCGAGAAGCGCCTGTCCAACCTCAAGCCGCGCCTGGCGCGCAGCGGGTTGTCCAACGTGCACCCCGTGCTGATCGACTCCGAGCACGACGCCAAGATCAAGCGCCTGGCCGGCAAGATCGACCGCGTGCTGGTGGATGCGCCTTGCAGCGGCCTGGGCACGCTGCGGCGCAATCCGGACCTGAAGTGGCGCCAGTCGCCGCAATCGGTGCTGGAGCTGACCGTCAAGCAGGCGGCCATTCTCGATTCCGCCGCGCGCCTGGTGAAGGTGGGCGGGCGCGTGGTCTACGCGACCTGCAGCGTGCTGGAGGCCGAGAACGAAGGTATCGTGCGCGGTTTCCTGGCGTCGCACCCGGCCTTCCGCCTGGTGCCCGCCGCACAGGTGCTGGCCGAGCAAAAGATCACGGTGCCCGGCTTGCCGGAGGATGCCGAGATGCTGGCGCTTTACCCGCACCTGCACCAGACCGACGGCTTCTTCGCCGCCGTGCTGGAGCGTGTCAGCTAAAGCCGGATCCGCCGGGCGGCCGTGCCGGGGGAGCATCCCCGTGGTGTCGGCCGACTGGCGGCTTTTTTGCGCCGGGGCCGTTCGGCCCCCGCCGTCTCTCCCGTTCTCCCTTTCTTTTCCCATCCACGATCTCCTGCCGTCACGCAATGCGCCTGCGCCGTTCAGTCTGCGCGCACGCCGCCAGTGTGTCCGGTGTGTGTCGATACGCAGGTCTTGATGGACTAAGCCTTCTGGGCGGCTCCTCATCCTTTGTGGCGCGAGTCGGCACGGGGAAACCGGCCATGCATGCCGCCAGCGCGAGGCTGGTCCGCGCATTCCCGCTCGCCGCTGCACGAAGGCGCCCATCGTAGAGCGCAGTCCGCCTCCGTTCGCATCCCCCATTCGCACGGATGGAAAAATATCTTAAGTTCAATACATTTAAGGCGGTGCAACTTGTCTTGTTGGGCAATGCAGCCTAACTTGGCAAGACAACGCGCGCCACGCAAGTACAACGGCGCGAACGTGCAGGGTGGATCGGCGCCGGCACAACTTTCGGACGGGGTTTCAGAACGCGCCGGTCCTGCAACGGGGGCGGCGCGCTCGGTTGGGAGGCGGGATGTTGCATTCATTCTTCTTTGATATGGCCGCGCGGCAGCCCGGCGACCACGCCTTGTGGGTCGACGGACGCTTTTACACTTACAAGGAACTGCGCGCACGCGCGTGCCGCGTGCGTGCCGCGCTGGCGATGCATGCAGGGGGAGGGAGCAGCAACTGCGTCCTGTTCGCGCACCGCAGCGTCTCAGCGTACGCCGGCGTGCTCGGCGTGCTCGCGGCGGGCATGGCCTATGTGCCGTTGCACCCCAGATTCCCCTCGGCACGCAACGCCGCCATCGTCGAGCGCTCGGGCGCGCGGGTGATGCTGGTCGATCGTGCATGCGCACCGCAGCTTGAGGCGTTGATGCCGTTGCTGCCCCCGGATTTGCACATCGTCCTGCTGGATCCGGAGTCGCTGCCGGCAACCGGATGTCCGGGAGGCAGCGCGCGCTTCGCCCCGCTGCCGCCGGCGCCTTTCGTGCATGACCCGCCTGGCCAGCTTGCCGCCGTCTCGGGAGACGACCTTGCCTACCTGATCTTCACCTCCGGCACCAGCGGGCCGCCCAAAGGTGTGATGATCCCGCATGCCAGTGCGGTAGCTTATGTCAGCGCGCAGATGCAGCGCTTTCCAAGCCAGCCTGGCGCCCGCTTCAGCCAGTTCGCCGATCTCACCTTCGATTTCTCGGTGCATGACATGCACGTCTGCTGGGCGAACGGGGGCTGCCTTTATGTGCCCGCGCTCCAAGACCCGCTTTACCTGGCCGGATTTATCCAGGAGCACAGGATTACCCATTGGTCCAGCGTGCCTTCCGTGCTAGCGCTGATGCAGCAGTTTCGCAAGCTCACGCCCTGCGCGTTTCCCAGCGTGCGGATGACCTTGATGGGAGGGGAGGCCTTGCCCAAGACGCTGGCGCGGGCGTGGTCGCGGGCGGCGCCGAACACGCGCATCGTCAATGGCTACGGACCCACCGAAGCAACGGTGATCATGCTCACCTTCGAGCTGACCGAGGCGTTTCTTGCCGATGCGTCGCGCCCTGCGGTGCCGCTCGGCAAGCCATATCCTGGCGTCGAGCTGATGGTCGTCGACGAGGCGCTTGCGCCGGTGCCGCCCGGTGCGCAGGGTGAACTGCTGATCGGCGGTGCGCAGCTTGCCAAGGGCTATCTCGGTGCCAACCCGCTCGACGCGCAGCGCTTCTTTACCCGCGCCTATCCCGAACGGGCATGCAGCCGTTGGTACCGCACCGGCGATGCCGTGGCCGAATCCCCCGACGGCTTGCTGTATCACGGCCGTATCGACATGCAGGTGAAGATTCGCGGCAATCGCGTGGAACTGCAGGAGATCGAGCAGGTGGTGCAGGCTGCCAGCGGCAGCGCGCAGTGCGCCGTGCTGGCGTGGCCACTGGATAACGCCGGCAAGCCGATGGGGCTGGTGGCCTTTGTGCAGGCATCGGGCAAAGCCTCGTCGGGCGAGCTCGGTGCGCGCATGGCGCGGATCCGGCAAGCGTGCAGGCAGAGCCTGCCGGTCTACGCGCGGCCGGATCGCATCGTCTGCCTCGACGGCCTTCCCATGAACGTGAACGGCAAGATCGATCGCGGCCAGTTGCTGGCGCGCTGCGAGCGCCTGGCCATTGGTGCGGGGGACGCACGGCAGGTGAGCCACCAGGCGTTTGCGCCATGACGCCGCTGCATTTCGACGGATGTTTTGGCTGGTACCACCCGGCCCAGGGTCAGCGCGCGGTGCTGCTGTGCAATGCGATCGGGCATGAAGCCTTGTGGACGCATGCCGGCCTGGCGCGGCTGGCGGAGCGGCTCGCGGCCCAGGGCGTGCCCGTGCTCAGGTTCGACTATCCAGGCACCGGTGACTCCGCCGACCTCGAACACGCCGGCGCGCCGGGTGCGTCCTGTGTCGACGCTTGGCTTGCCGGGATCGATGCCGCCGGCAAGTTGCTCATGCGCTTGTCCGGTGCCCGGGAACTCGTGTTGTTAGGCGTGCGCGGGGGCGCCTCGCTGGCGGCACTGGCCGCCGGGCGCTGCGTGGCCGGGCGGCGCATCGACGCGCTGGCGCTGCTTGCGCCCGTGGCGAGCGGCAGGATGCTGGTGCGGGAGATGAAGATGATCGCGCAGACCTGGCGCTCGCTTGCTTGCCGCGCTGCGGAGCCGGCGCCTGGCGCCGGCCGGCAATCTGGCATGGACATCCTGGGCATCCATTTCACCGACGCCACGATCGATGGCCTTGGCGGCATCGAACTGCTCAATGCGCCTTGCGCCCCCGCCCCGCAAATCCTGATCGCGGGCGGCGAGCCTCAGATGGCCCCGCTGGCGCGCCACTACGGCACACTGGGCGCGCAGGTGCGGATGGTGCCTTTCCCTGACCTGATCGACTGGTTGCAGGACCCGTTGCATGGCACGCCACCGGATGCGACCTTCGCGGAGGTGGCCGGCTGGATTGCCGGTCTGGCGCCAGCGGCGCCAGTCGGCGAGCCAGCCCCGGGTGTCCGCGCGATGGCGGCAGGGACGGCTTCGTGCCTGCGCGCCGGCGAGTGGGTGGAAACGCCGGTGCGCTTTGGCCAGGGCCTGTTCGGCATGTTATGTGAGCCGCTCGGGCCGCGCATCGAGCGGCCGGCTGTGCTGATCAACAATTCCGGCGGCACGCATCACGTCGGTGCTGGCCGTTGCGGGGTCATGCTGGCGCGCCGGCTGGCGGCACGCGGTGTTGCCTCGTTTCGCATCGATGTGCGGGGCATCGGGGATGCTTCCGTTGGCGCGCGGGCCATCGCGGGGGTGCCGGCCGATCCGGAGGGGTACCGCGATGCCGTCACCGCCTGCGACTGGCTGCTTGCCCACGGCCATCGCGAGGTGGTGGCCTTCGGCGTGAGCTACGGTGCCAATGTGAGTCTGCACGCCGCGGGCGCGCACCCCGGCCTGGTGGGCGCCGTGCTGGTCAACCTGCAGCGCTTGTTGCGCCGGGAGACCTTCACCCGGCCCCGGTGGCTGATCCATGGCCGCAGCGCACCTACGGCAGAAGAGGGCGCGCCCGGCATCAATGCGGCATCGGTCCTGCCCGAGCCTGCCGCGCACGAGCAGCGGGAGATCGAAGGCTTGCTCCAGTCGCTCGACGCGCGCGGCACGGCCCTGCGCCTGCTGTTCGGCCCGGACGATCCCGGGCCTTTCGAGCTGGCGCGGTTCTTCGGGCCGACGCTGGCCGGCCTGGCCGGCTTCTCGCAGTTGCAGATCGAGACTATCGATGGCCTGGACCACGGCATGCTGAACCCGCCGGGTCGGGCGCGGGTGATCGACTATTGCGTCGACCTGCTATGTGGCCCCTTGCATCCCGGGGCGGACCTGCGGGATCGGCTGCAACGCATTGCCGAGCCGTGGCATCGCCCGCCGGATTGCCGGCGAACATGCGGTTGACGGTGCTCGGCCTCGGCGTAGCGCCGCGCGGAGCAGGGCGGCTAGAATGGCTGACTTTTTGGCCGCGGGGCATGCAGTAACGTCATGTAGTGTCCCGCTCACCTTGCCAGGGACCGCCGATCCTGACCGGATGGACCCTGCCAGCCACGGCAGAGCATGAATCCCATTTCCCTGAACGAACTCCATGTTGCGCATCCGGCCTTTGGCAAGATGCTCGATGATCTGATCCGCGATGCGGGTGGCCCTGGCTTCATCTGGCAGTTGGTGGTCCTCGCCGCTTGCCTGGCGGTGGCCTGGCCATTGGCTAGATTGATCGTCAAGCGCCTCGAAGCCCGCTATGCCGGATCCAGCTTCTCCCTGCGTTTCGCCGCCGCCAGCCTGGAACGCGCCATGTTCCCGTTGTTCGGCTGGCTGCTGGTGATGGGTGCGCGCTTCGGGCTGGAGGCGATGATGTCCATCAGTGTGCTACGGCTCGCATTGGTACCCCTTTCTGGCATTACCTTCCTGTATTTCGCCTTCTACATCCTGCGCCGGGTAATGTCGGGCAATGGCCAGTTGCATGGCATGCTGCTACTGGTCGAAAAAGTGCTGACGACCCTGGTTTGGGCGGCGATGGCGCTTTATGTGCTGGGTTTGCTGTGGGATGTCGTGCATTGGATGGACGATATCCGCTTTTCGCTGGGCGGCAAGCAGAAGATCAGCCTGGCGGATACGCTGGTGGCCATCGTGTGGATCCTGGTCACCGTGCTGGCGGCGATGTGGTTCGGCTCATGGCTGGAAGAGCGCCTGATGCGGTCGACCGGGCTGGACAGCAACCTGAAGGTCGTTCTGAGCCGGATTTCCAAGGCGCTGCTGCTGCTCGTGTCCCTGTTGCTGAGCCTGTCGCTGGTCGGCATCGACCTCACGGTGCTGTCCGTGTTCGGTGGCGCGCTGGGCGTTGGCCTGGGGCTGGGCTTGCAAAAGATTGCCAGCAACTACATCTCCGGATTCATCATCTTGCTGGACCGCTCGGTCAAGCTGGGCGACCAGATCACCGTCGACAAGTACACGGGGATCGTTTCGCAGATCCGGACGCGGTACACCGTGGTGCGCAACGGCGATGGCGAAACCCTGGTGCCGAACGAACAACTGGTGGCGCAGGCGGTGCAGAACCATTCGTTCTCCAATACCCATGTGCGCGTGGCGACACGTGTACAGGCCGATTACGCGGCAGACCCCGAAACGGTGCTCGCCTTGCTCGTAGAGGCCGCCCAAGATATCCCGCGCCTGATGGCACAGCCGGGTCCGTCGGCATTTCTGGTGTTGTTCGGCGACAATGGCATCGAATACGAGCTTGCGGGCTATATCGCCGATCCTCAGAATGGTAAGCTGGGCGTGCAATCGGCGATGAACCGGGCGATATGGCGGAAGTTCAAGGAGCATGGCATCTCGATCCCATATCCGCAGCGCGAGGTGCGGGTACTGGGGAAAGTGGAATTCGACGGCCATGGTGGCCTCGTGAAAGAGGTGCAAGAGGCGCGTATCGATTTGCCGGGCGTCCCCGGTGGCTCGGCATCCTGAGCGTTCACGGGGCGTTTAGGGCACCTTGTGGAACAATCCGTGTTGCTTAGCGTCAAACTGAGGGAAAAAGCGGATGTCCGTGCGATGCGGTTCCGGTAGAATCCAAGGTAGTTGCGGGTTCATTCGAAAGGCACGTTTCGCTCGGGTGAGTTTGTTCGACCTCCCGCCCCACACCAGACAGCCGCCAGATTGCAGCGGCTCGTGTCCAGTCCGCCGGCAGGCAGCAGTTTTGCCCATGGCGCCAGGCGCGCGTGCCTTGGGGGCTCCGGCGAATGCCGGGGTTCAGGCAGGCGCCGTATGACGCAATCATTGAATTTGCAGTCCTTTTTCTGCACCTTGTTTGCGGCTCGCCCTGTCGCGCCGCACTGAATGCCCCTGTTTAATCGACGGAGAACAGTTTGTTCGACACTATTCTTGACTGGGCCGCTAATGGCCTCGCCAACTGGTCCTGGTGGGAGATTGTGATCTACACCCTCGTGGTGACGCACATCACCATCGCGGGCGTAACCATCTACCTGCACCGCTGCATGGCGCACCGGTCGCTGGACCTGCACCCTATCGTTTCGCATTTTTTCCGTGGCTGGCTGTGGCTGACCACCGGCATGGTCACCAAAGAGTGGACCGCCATTCACCGCAAGCACCACGCCAAGTGCGAGACCGAAGACGATCCCCACAGCCCGCAGACCCGCGGCATCCGCAAGGTGCTGCTGGAAGGCGCGGAGCTGTATCGCGCCGAGTCCAAGAACAAGGAAACCATCACCAAGTTCGGTCATGGCACGCCTGACGACTGGGTCGAGCGCAATGTCTACTCGCGCTTTGGCTGGCAAGGCGTTGGCCTGATGCTGATCATCGACGTCGCCCTGTTCGGCGTGATCGGCCTGACCGTGTGGGCCGTGCAGATGCTGTGGATCCCGATCCACGCCGCCGGCATCATCAATGGCCTGGGCCACTGGTGGGGCTATCGCAATTACGATTGCGAGGACGCTTCGACCAATGTCTCGCCGTGGGGCATCATCATCGGCGGCGAAGAACTGCACAACAACCACCACACCTACCCGACGTCGGCCAAGTTCTCGATCAAGTGGTACGAGTTCGACATCGGCTGGGGCTATATCCGTGCCATGCAGGCTGTTGGCCTGGCCAAGGTCAAGAAGACCCCGCCGAAGGCGCGCCTGGTGGATGCCCGCCCGGTTGACCACAATACGCTGGAAGCCATCATTGCCAATCGCTATGACGTGATGGCGCGCTATGCCAAGGCGGTCAAGAGCGCCTACAAGCAGGAACTGGAAAAGCTGAAGGAAGCCCGCGTGGCCGAGTACAGCAGCTTCAAGCCGGCTCGCAAGTGGTTCCACCGCGAAGAAGCCAAGCTGGCCGATCCGCAGCGCCAGCAACTGGCCAGCATCGTGGAGCAGAACAAGTCGCTGCATACCTTCGTGGAAATGCGCCGCGAGCTGGCCGCGATCTGGGGCCGCTCCAACCTGACGCGCGAACAGCTGCTGGCGCAGCTGCAGGCCTGGTGCCACCGCGCCGAGGCCAGCGGCATCCAGGCACTGCACGATTTCTCGCTGCGCCTGCGCCGTTATGCCTGATGCGGGCTGATGCCCGAGCTGGCGTGGCCTGATACAATTTAGATCGCCCAAAAGCCCCGCCTCTGGCGGGGCTTTTGTTTTCGCTAAACTCCCCCAATGTCAGGGCCGGCAGCGATAAGCGGATACCAAGCGGAATTCCGAGGCATGCTGTCCAAGAGGAGTATCGGAGATGACCCCCCAAACGATCAAAGCCGTCGAGTTCGAAAAGCCGAACCTCTCGATGGAGTCCCCCGAGGGCGGCAGCTGTGTCGCCCATGCCTGGGCCAAAGTGCCTCCCGTGCTGTCGGCACAGGATCGCACGGCGCTCAAAGCGCGCATCAAGACCTTGCTGAAGCAACGCAATGCGGTGCTTGTCGCGCACTATTACGTTGATTCCGACCTGCAGGACCTGGCCGAGGAAACCGGCGGCTGCGTGTCGGACTCGCTGGAGATGGCGCGCTTTGGCCGCGATCATCCGGCCAAGACGCTGGTGGTGGCGGGGGTCCGCTTCATGGGCGAGACCGCAAAGATCCTCAGCCCGGAAAAGAACGTGCTGATGCCCGACCTGGACGCAACCTGCTCGCTTGACCTGGGCTGCCCGTCCGACGAATTTGCCGCGTTCTGCGACGCGCATCCCGATCGCACGGTGGTGGTCTATGCCAACACCAGCGCCGCGGTGAAGGCGCGCGCGGACTGGATGGTGACCTCGAGCATTGGCCTGAAGATTGTCGAGCACCTGCACGCGCGCGGCGAAAAGATCCTGTGGGCCCCGGACAAGCACCTGGGCGGCTATATCCAGAAGCAGACCGGCGCCGACATGCTCTTGTGGCAGGGTTCCTGCCTGGTGCATGACGAGTTCAAGGGCATCGAGCTTGACCTGCTGCGCCGGGAGTTTCCCAATGCCAAGATTCTGGTGCATCCGGAGTCGCCGGCCAATGTGGTCGAGCAGGCCGATGTGGTGGGCTCGACTTCGCAGCTGATCGCGGCGGTAAAGGAGCTGGACGCGCGCGAGTTCATCGTCGCGACCGACAACGGCATCCTGCACAAGATGCGCCTGGCCGCCCCCGACAAGCATTTCATCGAAGCCCCCACTGCCGGCAACAGCGCGACCTGCAAAAGTTGCGCGCACTGCCCCTGGATGGCGATGAACGCACTGACCAATCTGGCCGAAGTGCTGGAGAACGGTCATAACGAAATCCATGTCGACGCAGACATCGGCCGCCAGGCCGTGACCTGCATCGACCGCATGCTCGACTTCGCCGCGCAGCAGAAGGCCAATGTGCGGCCCAAGGCCGACCTGGCGAGCGAGCAGGCCTTGTTCAAGGGAATCGGCCCGGCATGAGCAGCAATCCAAACGTGAATACCGTGAATTCGAGCCGCAACGCTATCTTCGACAGCTATGGTCCGGCGCTTGCCGGGGCGCTCCAGGCCAATGTCAGCGCAGCGATTGCTGAAGATGTCGGCAGCGGCGACCTGACCGGCATGCTGGTGCCCGCTGGCAAGCCGGCGCGGGCACGCGTGATCGTGCGCGAGCAAGCCGTGCTGTGCGGCCAGCCTTGGTTCGAGGCATGCATGCGCGCGGTCGATCCGGCGTTGCAGGTCGTCTGGCAACAGGCCGAGGGTGCCCGCATGGCGCCGGACTCGGTGGTCTGCGAGATCACCGGCCCGGCCCGTTCGCTGCTGACCGCGGAGCGGCCGTCGCTGAATTTCCTGCAGTTGCTGTCTGGCGTGGCGACCGCTACGCGCCGCTATGCCGACCTGGTCGAAGGTACCCGGGCGCGCGTGCTCGATACCCGCAAGACGTTGCCGGGTCTGCGCCTGGCGCAGAAGTACGCGGTCAGGGTCGGTGGTGGCGACAACCAGCGCCTGGCGTTGTACGACGGCATCCTGATCAAGGAAAACCACATTGCCGCGGCCGGCAGCATCACCGCCGCCATGCAGGCAGCGGCCGCACTGGATGCCGGTGTGTCGGTCCAGGTCGAGGTGGAAAACCTGGCCGAGCTGGAAGAGGCATTGGCGGCTGGCGCGAAATCGATCCTGATCGATAATTTTACCGAGGCAATGATGCGCGATGCCGTGCGTATCAATGCCGGGCGGGCCTTGCTGGAGGTGTCGGGCGGGGTCAGTGCAGACACGATCCGTGCTTTTGCGGAAACCGGCGTGGACCGGATCTCGGTGGGAGCGCTGACCAAGGATGTGCGCGCGACGGATTATTCGTTGCGGATCATCGAGTAAGCGGACTTGGTCAGGCCATGAAAAAAGCGCGCCTTGGCGCGCTTTTTTCATGGCCTGACCCGGGGGCTTACTTCGCCCGTTCCCGCTTGAACACCGGCTGCATCACCGTGGGCAGCGCCTTCGGCAACGTCTCGGGATAGTCGCGGCTGAAGTGCAAACCACGGCTTTCATGGCGCGAATATGCGCTATCCACGATCAACGAGGCGACTTCCACCAGGTTACGCAGCTCCAGCAGGTCGCGGGTGACGCGGAAGTTGGCGTAGTACTCCGCGATCTCCTCGCGCAGCAGGGTGATGCGGTGCTGGGCGCGCTCGAGCCGCTTGCTGGTGCGCACGATGCCCACGTAATTCCACATCATGCGGCGCAGTTCGTCCCAGTTGTGCGAGACCACGACTTCCTCGTCGGCATCCGCAACCCGGCTTTCATCCCATTGGGGCAGGGCGATGTCGGGTTGGCCGGCCTTGTCCTGTCCGGCGATGTCGAGGGCTGCCGCGCGCCCGATCACCATGCATTCGAGCAGCGAATTGGAGGCCAGGCGGTTGGCGCCGTGCAGGCCCGTGCAGCCGGTCTCGCCCACGGCGTAGAGATTGGCCAGATCGGTGCGGCCCGCAGTGTCGGTGACCACGCCGCCGCAGGTATAGTGCGCTGCCGGTACCACCGGGATGGGCTCGCGGGCGATATCGATGCCAAGTTCCAGGCACCTTGCGTGAATGGTCGGAAAGTGCTCGCGCAGGAAGGATTCGGGCTGGTGGCTGATGTCCAGGTGCACGTAGTCCAGGCCGCGCTTCTTCATCTCGAAGTCGATCGCGCGCGCCACCACGTCGCGCGGTGCCAGTTCGGCGCGTTCGTCATGCTCCGGCATGAAGCGGGTGCCGTCGGGCAGCTTAAGCAGGCCGCCTTCGCCGCGTACCGCTTCCGAAATCAGGAAAGACTTGGCGTAGGGGTGATACAGGCAGGTCGGGTGGAACTGGATGAACTCCATGTTCGACACCCGGCAGCCCGCGCGCCAGGCCATGGCGATGCCGTCGCCGGTGGCGGTGTCGGGGTTGGTGGTGTAGAGATAGACCTTGCCCGCGCCGCCTGTCGCCAGCACGGTGTGGGTGGCGGTAATGGTCTGCACTTCGCCGCTGGCGTCGTCCAGCACGTAGAGGCCGTAACAGCGGTTGCCCGGCAGGCCAAGCTTGCGCGAAGTGATCAGGTCCACCGCGAAGTGGTCCTCGATGATCGTGATATTGGGATGCTGGCGCGCCTGCTCGCTCAACGTGGACACGACAGCATGGCCGGTAGCGTCCGCCGCGTGGATGATGCGCCGACGGCTATGGCCGCCTTCCCGCGTGAGGTGGTAGCCGAGTTCTGCCTGGTCATCGCGGGTGAACGGCACGCCGCGGTCGATCAGCCACTGGATCGCTTCGCGCCCGTGCTCGACGATATAGCGCGTGGCGCTGTCATCGCAAAGGCCGGCGCCTGCCACCAGGGTGTCCTGCGTGTGCTCATCGTGGCTGTCGCCTGAGTCCAGGACCGCGGCAATGCCGCCCTGAGCCCAGTCGCTGGCGCCTTGCGTCATGGCACGTTTGCAAATGATGACAACCCGATGGGTGTCGGCCAGTTGCAGCGCGACCGTCAGACCGGCCAGTCCGCTGCCGACAATGGCGACATCGAAGTTCATGGTGCGAGAGACGCGCGCGGCACGCGGTCGGGAGGCAGGAAAGTTGGAAAGTGTACACCGCCGGCGGGCTTGCGTGGGCAGGCAAGCCATGCGTAAGCCGGGGGTGGGAGGCGTTGGCTACGCAATGCGGCGTATGCTGCCCGGAAAAGCAAAAACCCCGCGTGAGCGGGGTTTCTACAGACATGCCGCGCGATCGGCATGCGGAAGACAGGATCAATTACTTGATCTTGGTTTCCTTGTACGACACGTGCTTGCGGGCGACGGGATCGAACTTCATGATCTCCATCTTTTCCGGCATCGTGCGCTTGTTCTTGGTGGTCGTGTAGAAGTGACCCGTACCTGCAGTCGACTCCAACTTGATTTTATCGCGTCCGCCCTTGCTGGCCATGATGTGCTCCTAATTAGACTTCGCCACGTGCGCGCAGATCCACGAGCACGGTGTCGATGCCTTTCTTGTCGATCAGGCGCAGGCCGGCGTTCGAGACGCGCAGGCTCACCCAGCGGTTTTCCGATTCAACAAAGAAACGACGATTCTGCAGGTTGGGCAGAAAACGACGCTTGGTCTTGTTGTTTGCGTGGGAAACGTTGTTGCCGACCATCGGCGCTTTCCCGGTCACTTGACAGACGCGTGCCATGAAGCACTCCTAACTCTTCTACGTGGACAATGTTCGCAACAGATCAACAAAAGGCGCGCTGGCCCGGACTGCAGCGGTTGAGACTTCAGCAAACGAGCATTATAGACTGGAAAGCACTGGCGAATCAATGCTTTCTCTCGTTTACCGTTCAGGGGTGTGCATCCGTGCGGTGCGCATCACAACACGCATCGCATCTTGCATCACAGCTGGCCGTGTTCGGCGAAGGAGTGGATGTTACTACCTGCGACGATGAAATGGTCAAGAACTTGCACGTCAATCAGGGCCAGGGAGCGGGACAGCGCGCGGGTCATGGTGAGGTCGGCGGCGCTGGGCGTGGTGATCCCCGACGGGTGGTTGTGCGCCACGATGACCGCCGCGGCGTTATACGAAAGTGCCTTACGGGCAACTTCGCGCGGATAGACGCTGGTTTGGGTCAGCGTGCCGCGAAACAGCTCCTCACTGGCGAGCAGGCGGTTGCGTGCGTCCAGGAACAGGCACAGGAAGGCTTCGTAGGTCAGTCCCGCCAGAGACAGGCGCAGGTAGTCGCGCACCGCCGTGGGCGAATCCAGTGCCCCGGGCAGTTGCAGCTGCTCGCCCAGCGCGCGCCGGGTCAGCTCGCGGGCCGCCTGCAACTGCGCGTACTTGGCGCTGCCAACGCCCTTGACGCGTGCCAGTTGCCCGGCGTCCGCCGCAAACAGGCTGCTGAGCGTGCCGAAATCGTTCAGTAGCTCCCGGGCGATGTCGACGGCACTTTTTCCCGCCACGCCCACGCGCAGGAACACGGCAAGCAGTTCGGCGTCCGAGAGCGTAGCGGCCCCGCCGCTCAGCAGTTTTTCGCGTGGCCGCTCATTGCTGGGCCAATCGGTAATGCGCATGGCACGATCCCCTCGGAACAATGGCACCGCGGACAAGGCGGCGCGCGGTCGAGTCGCTTACAATACGGGTTGTTGACTGGTTGAGCACCTATGACTTTGCAAACTTTTGCTTCCGGCCCGAAGGATGGGGACGGCACCCCGGATCTGCGCAAGACCGTGCAGGCGGATTCCTTCCTGACCCTTCACTACAGCATCTCCATGGAGAACGGCACTGAGATCGTCAGTACCTTCGCGGAGAAGCCCGCCACGCTGCTGCTGGGGCAAGGCCAGTTCGCGCCTACACTGGAGCAGGCGCTGCTGGGCATGCCGGAGGGCGAGCGCATGACTTACCGGCTGGCGCCGGAGCACGCTTTTGGCCCGCGCAACCCCGATCTGCTGCAACGGGTTTCGCTGGCGACGCTGCGCGAGAACTCTTCATTTGAAGAGGACTACGCGCCGGGTGACCTGGTTGAGTTCAATGCACCCGGCGGCGGTAAGTACGCCGGTGTGCTCAAGGAGATCGGCACGACGTCGGCGCTGTTCGATTTCAACCACCCGCTGGCCGGACAGACCATCCTGTTCGATGTCCAGCTGATCGGCATTCTCTAAGCAGACCACCGGCCGGGCCTTGTGCCGGCACCCTTGAGTCGAATCCTTGCATGTCTGAACCCACCACAGCCCCCGATGCCGAGATCCTGATGGCGCAGCCGCGCGGCTTTTGCGCTGGCGTGGATCGCGCCATCGAGATCGTCGAGCGCGCCCTTGCACGCTACGGCGCGCCGATTTACGTGCGCCACGAAATCGTCCACAACGCCTATGTGGTGGAAGACCTGCGCCGCAAGGGCGCGGTCTTCGTGCAGGAGCTCGAGGAAGTGCCGCCCGGCTCGACCGTGATCTTCAGCGCCCACGGCGTATCCAAGGAAGTGCGCGCCGATGCCACCGTGCGCGGCCTGAACGTGTTCGACGCGACTTGCCCGTTGGTGACCAAGGTGCACGTGGAAGTCGGCAAGATGCGCACCGAGGGCTGCGAGATCATCATGATCGGCCACAAAGGCCATCCTGAAGTCGAGGGCACCATGGGGCAGGCCGAAGGCGGCATGCTGCTGGTCGAGTCTTCCGAGGATGTTGCCAAGCTGCACGTAGCGGATCCCACGCGCCTGGCATTCGTGACCCAGACCACGCTGTCGGTGGACGAAACGCTGGAGATCGTCGCCGCGCTCAAGGCGCGCTTCCCGCTGATCCGCGAGCCCAAGAAGCAAGACATCTGCTACGCCACCCAGAACCGCCAGGATGCCGTGAAGTTCATGGCGCCCCAGGTGGAGGTGGTGATCGTGGTGGGCAGCCCCAACAGTTCCAACTCCAACCGCTTGCGCGAGCTCGCGGAGCGCCTGGGCGTGCCGGCCTACATGATCGATTCACCCGATCAGCTCCAGCCGGAGTGGATCGCGGGCAAGCGCCGCATCGGCCTGACCGCCGGCGCCTCCGCCCCTGAGGCACTGGCACAGGCCATTGTCGCGCGTCTGCACCTTCTCGGTGCGCGCAACGTGCGCGCGCTGGACGGGATCGAGGAAAAGATGTCGTTCCCCTTGCCGCGCGGCCTGCAACAGGTCACGTCCGCCTGATCGGCCTGCTTTACCTGACCGTCTGGCAAAACGGCCCGCTCTAGCGGGCCGTTGCTTTTTGCGCAGCCGCTTCTGCCCGGCAGGCGCAGCCCTCGCGCGCCAGTTGCACACCGTCGCGCACCATTCTCTCTCCAGGGTTGCACCAATATATAGCACTCTATATTGCCTGCTATCCCTTGGATAATGCACAGGCCCGGCGCGAGCGGTCTTATGCCTGTCTGTCTGAAAAGACAAATAAGGGAAATCCCTGTAATTGGGGATTTCCCTATTATGGTGCCGGCACACTCGCGCGTTGTATTTGAATGAGACTGTTGATATTAAATGAAACACCTATTTAATACGCAACCCCGCAAGTGACTTAAAGGCTGCAAAGCCAACCTGTGGCAAGCGGTAGGCACGAATCTTGTTAGTATCAACGGCTAGCCTCCATGTGGGAGGGAATTGCCCCAATGTGTGCATTGGGGAAATTCCCTAGCTCATTTGGTGGGTTAATCCTTCAGGTTGTTGCGTCGCATATTGCATCCGTATAAAAAGGGAATACAATTCGCGCGTTTCAAATTGAAACTAAACTAAGGCGGCTCAGGGAAGCGTCCGGGGGGCGTTGGTTTACCCTGATCATGTGAATCCTAGGAGATCACTCATGCAAATCACGTTTGCCAAGATTCTGCCGATCGCAGCCGCAGTGGCGCTGGTTACTGCTTGCGGCAAGAAAGAAGAAAAGCCCGCTGATGCGGCAGCATCGGCTCCTGCTGCGGCCATGGCCCCGGCGGGCGGCGGTGAAGTCGTAGTCAAGATCGGCCATGCGGCACCGCTCACCGGCGGTATCGCCCACCTTGGCAAGGACAACGAAAACGGCGCTCGCCTGGCCGTGGAAGAAGTCAACAAGACCGGCCTGGAGATCAACGGCAAGAAGATCAAGCTCGAGCTGGTCGGCGAAGACGACGCAGGCGACCCGAAGACGGGCACCGCCGTGGCGCAGAAGCTGGTGGACGCCAAGGTCGTGGCCGTGGTTGGCCACCTGAACTCGGGCGTATCGATTCCGGCCTCCAAGATCTATAGCGATGCCGGCATCGTGCAGATCTCGCCGTCGTCGACCAACCCCGACTACACCAAGCAAGGCTTCAAGACCACGTTCCGCGTGGTGGCCACCGACGCCCAGCAAGGCCCCGCACTGGCCAACTACGCCACCAAGAGCCTGCACGCCAAGACCGTGGCCATCGTCGACGATGCCACTGCCTACGGCAAGGGCCTGGCCGACGAGTTCGAGAAGACCGCCAAGGCTTCGGGCGTGAACGTGGTGGCACGTGAAGCCACCAACGACAAGGCTACCGACTTCAAGGCCATTCTGACCAAGATCAAGGGCAAGAAGCCCGACGTGATCATGTACGGCGGCATGGACGCCACCGGCGGCCCGTTTGCCAAGCAGGCCAAGGAACTTGGCATCACTTCCAAGATCGTTGGCGGCGATGGCGTCTGTACCGACAAGGTGGCTGAGCTGGCCGGCGATGCCGTGCAAAACATCATCTGCTCGGAAGCCGGTCTGGCGCTGTCCAAGATGGAACAGGGCGCGGATTTCGACAAGCGCTACCAGGCTCGCTTCAATGCGCCGGTGCAGATCTACGCACCGTTCACCTATGACGCCGTCATGGTCATTGTTGACGCGATGAAGCGCGCCAACTCGACCGAGCCGGCGGCCATCCTGGCCGAGATGCCCAAGACCAACTACAAGGGCCTGATCGGCAACATCGCCTTCGATGAAAAGGGCGACATGAAGGAAGGCACCATCACGTTGTATGAGTACAAGGACAAGAAGAAGACCGTCCTTGACGTCGTGAAGATGTAAACCGGGCTTACCGGCCCATCCGAACGGCACCGCGAGTATGTTGCGGTGCCGTTTTTTTAGCCTTGCCATACGTGCAGCATCCTTACCATGGGTGGAGTAGGCAGGCCGCTTACCAGCAAATATCGACACTACCAAACCACCCACATATCAACGTCCCCCCGACATCCACACCATGCCGAGGGAATTTGGACGGAAGCAAGGAGTTTTCATGGATATCTTTATCCAGCAGATCGTGAACGGTCTGGTGCTCGGCAGCATCTATGCGCTGATCGCACTCGGCTACACCATGGTCTACGGCATTCTCGGGATCATCAACTTCGCCCACGGCGACGTGCTGATGATCGGCGCGCTGACCGCCCTGTCAGCCATACTTGGCTTGCAGAAATTCTTCCCCGGCTTGCCGGAGTGGCTCACGCTGGTCATTGCCACGCTGATCGCCATGCCGGTTTGCGCCGTGCTGGCCTACACCATCGAGCGGGTCGCCTACCGGCCGTTGCGCAACGCGCCCCGGCTAGCCCCGCTGATCACCGCCATCGGCGTGTCCATCATCCTGCAGACCCTGGCGATGATGATCTGGTCGCGTAACCCGCTGACCTTCCCGCAGCTGCTGCCCTCGTCGCCGATCGATATCGGTTCGACCGGCG
Organism: Cupriavidus sp. UME77; assembly: GCF_014170355.1. Taxonomy (NCBI): domain Bacteria; kingdom Pseudomonadati; phylum Pseudomonadota; class Betaproteobacteria; order Burkholderiales; family Burkholderiaceae; genus Cupriavidus; species Cupriavidus sp. UME77. Next base: position 328,481 of record NZ_LZZU01000090.1, on the reverse strand, counting down.
CCACCATCACGGGCAAGGAAATCGTCATCATCGGCATGGCGCTGATGGTCATGGCGGGCCTGCTGACCCTCGTCAACCGCACCAAGCTGGGCCGCGCGATGCGCGCCACCGCCGAGAACCAGAAGGTGGCAGGCCTGATGGGCGTGAACCCGAACTTCGTCATCTCGGCCACCTTCATGATCGGTGCCGCGCTGGCCGCGCTGGCCGGCGTGATGATGGCGACCAACTACGGCAACGCGCACTTCTACATGGGCTTCATCCCGGGCCTGAAGGCGTTCACCGCCGCGGTGCTGGGCGGCATCGGCAACCTTGCTGGCGCCATGGTCGGCGGCATGCTGCTGGGCCTGATCGAAGCGCTGGGCGCCGGCTATATCGGCGATCTCACCAACGGGGTGTTTGGCTCCAACTACCAGGACGTGTTCGCCTTCATCGTGCTGATCATCGTCCTTGTATTCCGTCCGTCCGGCATCATGGGCGAGCGGGTTTCCGAACGCGCCTAAGGAGAGAGAATCCATGAATACCCCGATTCCATCCCCGGCGGCGCAGGCTGCGCCGCTGACCAAGACGCCGGCCAAGACCATGGCCGCGTTGCTTGGCTTCCTGGTCATCGCCCTGTGCGCCCCGTTCCTGGTGCAGACGCTGGGCGGCAACTACTGGGTGCGCGTGCTCGACTTCGCGCTGATCTACATCATGCTGGCGCTTGGCCTGAACATCGTGGTGGGCTTTGCCGGCCTGCTCGACCTTGGCTACATCGCTTTCTATGCTGTCGGCGCTTACATGATGGCCTTGCTGGGCTCGCCCCATCTGGCCAACCAGTTCGAGTGGATCCACCAGCTTTTCCCCAATGGCCTGCACCTCTCCATGTGGTTCGTGCTGCCGCTGGCGGTGCTGGTGGCGGCAACGTTTGGTGTGCTGCTAGGTGCACCAACGCTCAAGCTGCGCGGCGACTACCTGGCCATCGTGACCCTGGGCTTCGGTGAGATCATCCGCATCTTCCTCAACAACCTCGACCGGCCGCTGAACATCACCAATGGCCCGAAGGGGATCACCGCGGTGGACCCGGTCCACATCTTTGGCTTCGATTTCTCCAAGTCGCACGAGATCTTCGGGCTGAAGTTCACGCCGGTGTTCATGTACTACTACCTGCTGGTCGTGCTGGTGATCGCCATCGTGTTCATCTGCCTGCGCTTGCAGAACTCGCGTATCGGCCGCGCTTTCGTGGCCATCCGCGAAGACGAGATTGCCGCCAAGGCGATGGGCATCAACACCCGCAACATCAAGCTGCTGGCTTTTGCCATGGGCGCGTCGTTCGGCGGTGCGTCGGGCGCGGTGTTCGGCGCCTTCCAGGGCTTCGTGTCGCCTGAGTCGTTTGTGCTGTGGGAGTCCATCTACATCCTGGCCATCGTGGTGCTGGGCGGCATGGGCCACATTCCTGGCGTGATCCTGGGCGGTATCCTGCTGGTGGGTTTCCAGGAACTGCTGCGCGCCGTGGCGGAGCCGGCGCAGAACATGCTCTTCGGCCATACCATCGTCGACGCCGAAGTGCTGCGCCAGCTGTTGTTCGGGCTGGCCCTGGTTGGTGTGATGCTGTATCGCCCGGCGGGCCTGTGGCCGTCGCCGCGCAAGGAAGACCGGCCGGTGATCCGCCGCCCGGGCAGCGTTGGCCGTTTCTGACCAGGAGGACATCATGAGCAACGAGAATCTCCTCCTGTCGGTACAGGGGGTCAACAAGCGATTCGGCGGCCTGCAGGCATTGTCCGACGTGGGCCTGCAGATCAAGCCGGGCGAAATCTACGGCCTGATCGGTCCCAACGGGGCTGGCAAGACCACCTTCTTCAACGTGATTACCGGCCTGTACACACCGGACTCCGGCGAGTTCGTGCTGGGCGGCAAGGCCTACCAGCCGACCGCCGTGCACGAAGTTGCCAAGGCCGGCATTGCCCGCACCTTCCAGAACATCCGCCTGTTCGGCGAGATGACCGCGCTGGAAAACGTGATGGTGGGTCGCCATGTGCGCACCAAGGCCGGCCTCTTTGGCGCGGTGTTCCGCCCGCCTTCGGTCCGGCGCGAGGAGCACTCGGTGGAAGACTGGGCGCATGACCTGCTGGAGTACGTCGGCATCGGCAAGTACGCGCACTTCACCTCGCGCAACCTGTCCTACGGCCACCAGCGCCGCCTGGAGATCGCGCGGGCGCTGGCCACCGAGCCCAAGCTGCTGGCGCTCGATGAGCCCGCCGCTGGCATGAACGCCACCGAGAAGGTGGAACTGCGCGGCCTGCTCGACAAGATCCGCAGCGATGGCAAGACCATCCTGCTGATCGAGCACGACGTGAAGCTGGTGATGGGCCTGTGCAATCGCCTGACCGTGCTCGACTACGGCAAGGTCATCGCGCAGGGCCTGCCGCACGAAGTCCAGAGCAATCCAGCGGTGATCGAGGCTTACCTCGGTACCCCGGCGCACTGACGGGGGAAAGACACAATGAAAGAAACACTACTGAAGATATCCGGCCTGAAGGTCGCGTACGGCGGCATCCAGGCGGTCAAGGGCATCGACCTCGAGATCAAAGAAGGCGAACTGGTCACGCTGATTGGCGCCAACGGCGCTGGCAAGACCACCACCATGAAGGCCATCACCGGCCTGCAGGGATGGGCCGGCGGCGATGTGGAGTACATGGGCAAGTCCATCAAGGGGGTGCCGAGCTACACGCTGCTCAAGCAAGGGCTGGCGATGGTGCCGGAAGGGCGCGGGGTGTTTGCGCGCATGACCATTACCGAGAACCTGCAGATGGGCGCCTACACGCGCACCGACGAGGCCGGCATCAAGGCCGACATCGACCGCATGTTCGGTATCTTCCCGCGCCTGAAGGAGCGCGCCAACCAGCTGGCCGGCACCATGTCCGGCGGCGAACAGCAGATGCTGGCCATGGCGCGCGCGCTGATGAGCCAGCCTAAGCTGCTGCTGCTGGATGAGCCCTCGATGGGCCTGTCGCCGATCATGGTCGCGAAGATCTTCGAGGTGGTGCGCGACGTCTCCGCGCTGGGCGTGACCGTGCTGCTGGTGGAGCAGAACGCGCGGCTGGCGCTGCAGGCGGCGCACCGCGGCTATGTGATGGAGTCCGGCCTGGTCACGATGAGCGGCGACGCCAAGCAGATGCTGGACGATCCGAAGGTCCGCGCGGCGTATCTGGGCGAGTGATGTCGCCTGTGTGACGCTGCAGTTTGCTGCAAGGAAAAAGCCCCGCAAGCGATTTGCGGGGCTTTTTCCATGGTGCCTGGCCGGCGGCGCGCCGGCTTCAAGACGAGGCTCAGGCCAGCTTTTTCAGCAGCGTGCGCAGCATGCCGATCATCTGGTCGATTTCCTCGATGGTCACGTTCAGCGCGGGCATGAAGCGCAGCAGGTTGGGGCGCGGCGAGTTCAGCAGCAGGCCTTGCGGCTGCATGTCGCGCGCTTCTTCCACCAGTTGCGGGCCGATGTCCTTGTTCAGCACCAGTGCGCGCAGCAGGCCTTCGCCGCGCTCGCCACCCAGGCCGAACTCGGATGTCAGCGCCAGCAGCTGCTCGCGCAGGTAGGCGCCTTTGTCTTGCACGCTTTGCAGGAAGCCGGGCGCGGTCAGCTGCGAGATCACGGCGCTGCCAACGGCCGTCATCACCGGGTTGCCGTTGTAGGTGCCGCCCTGGTCGCCGGCTTCGAAGCTTGCGACCTCGGCCTTGCACAGCAGGGCTGCCAGCGGCACGCCGCCGCCAATGCCCTTGCCCAGCGTCATGATGTCCGGCTCCACGCCCGACAGTTCATAGGCGAACATGGTGCCGCAACGGCCGCAGCCGGTCTGCACTTCGTCGACGATGAACAGCAGCTTGTGCTGGTCGGCCAGCTTGCGCAGGCCTTGCATGAATTCGCGCGAGGCGGGGATCACGCCGCCTTCGCCCTGCACCGGCTCCAGCATGATGGCCACGGTCTTGTCGTTGATCAGCTTTTCGACCGAGGCCAGATCGTTCAGGTCGGCCTTGGGGAAGCCCGGCACCTGCGGCGCGAAGATGGTGTCCCAGCCGGCCTTGCCCGACGCGCTCATGGTGGCGAGCGTGCGGCCGTGGAAGCTGTGGTCCATGGTGATGATCTCGAACGCGCCGTTCTTGTGCTTACGGCCCCATTTGCGCGCCAGCTTGATCGCGCCCTCGTTGGCTTCCGCGCCGCTGTTGGCGAAGAACACCTTGTCGAAGCAGCTGGCATCGGTGAGCTGCCTGGCCAGCTTGAGCATGGGTTCGTTGTAGAACGCCGGGCTGGGGTTGAACAGCTTCTTCGACTGGTCGACCAGCGCATCGATCATGGCCTGGTTGGAGTGTCCCAGGCAGTTGACCGCCCAGCCCTGCACGAAGTCCAGGTATCGCTTGCCGTTATGGTCCGTGAGCCACGAGCCCTTGCCTTCGGTAAAGACGAGCTCGGGCCGGTTGGTGATGTACATCAGGGATTGGACGGGGTACTCAGCAAATGCCATGGCGGACTCCAGGGGTCGGCGTGAAACAGGGGAGAGGAGAGCAGAAAAACAAAAAGCCACGGGGATTGCCCGTGGCTTGTTGACCTGAACAGAAGCTATGGACGGTCAGCCGCGAGGCACCCCGGTGGGGAGCGACGTACGGTAGCTGCGTCGGTTGTTGATAGCGTAGTTCATGGCCGCCAATATAAGGGCCATGCGCCCGGCTGTCAAAACGAATTTTGGCGGGGCCGGGCATTGTTGTAGCTTGGCAGGGGCAGCGGGGCGCTCAGGCCGCCGGTGCCGGCGGTACCGAGCCTGCCGGATGCATGTCCGCTTCCGACGTGAACGAGTCGGCGAAGAAGGCATCCTCGTGCAGGTCGCAGCGCAGGGAAAAGTCCTTGCGCGCCGCATTGATCATCACCGGTGCGCCGCAGGCGTAGACCTCGAAGCCGGACAGGTCGGGATGGTCTTCCATCACGGCCTCGTGGACAAAGCCGGTGCGGCCGTCCCAGTCGTCGCTGTCCTGGGCGTTGGAGATCACCGGCACGTAGCGGAAGTTGGGCAGCTCGCGCGCCCATTGCTCGCACAGCGCGTGCATATAGAGATCGCGCGGGCGGCGTCCGCCCCAGTACAGCGTCATCGGGCGGGTGATGCCGGTGTAGACCGCGTGCTCGACGATGGCCTTGATCGGCGCGAAGCCGGTGCCTGAGGCCAGCAGGATGATGGGCTTGTCAGAGTCTTCACGCAGGAAGAAGCTGCCGAGCGGGCCTTCGAAGCGCAGGATGTCGCGCTCCTTCATTGCCGGCTGGCCCTCCCTGGCGCCAAACACGTAGTCGGTGAAGGTGCCGCCGGGCATGTGGCGGATGTGCAGCTCGATCGGGCCTTCCTGGTGCGGCGGCGTGGCGATGGAGTAGCTGCGGCGCTTGCCGTCGCGCAGCAGGAACTCGACATATTGGCCGGCCAGGAACTGCATGCGCTCGGTGGCGGGCAGCTGCAGGCGGGTCACGATGACATCCTCGGCCACGCGTTCCAGCGTGGCGACGCGGCACGGCACCTTCTTGATGGGGATGTCGCCGGCGCCTTGCACCTCGCGGCATTCGATGGTGATGTCCGAGGTGGGCTTGGCGCAGCAGAACAGCGCGCGGCCCTCGGTCTTTTCCTGCGCGGACAGCGCGGAAGCGGCATGGTCGCCCTGCTCGATGCCGCCAGCGGTGACACGGCCCTTGCAGGATCCGCATGCGCCGTTCTTGCAGCCGTAGGGCAGGCCAATGCTGTGGCGCAGGGCCGCGGTAAGGATGGTTTCATCCGCGGCCGCTTCGAACGTGCGGCCGCTGGGCATGACGGTAACTTGATAAGCCATAATCACTCTATGAGCAAAAATCTGTCGCGACGCCGCCTGGGTCGCCCGCGCCTACTCATCGTTGGCTGTGGGGATGTGGGCACACGTTGCCTGCGTATTCTATCGACGCGCTGGCGCGTCCTTGCCATCACTTCGCAGCCGTCCCGCCGCACTGAGCTGCGGGACAACGGCGCCGTGCCGCTGGTAGCCGACCTGGACCGGCCCGCCACGCTGGCGCGCCTGGCCGGGCTGGCCGACAGGGTGCTGCACCTGGTGCCGCCGCCGTCCCGCGGCGAGGGCGATCCCCGCACGCTGGCGCTGCTGCGCGCCTTGCGGCGTGGTGCTTGGCGGCGGTCCGCCGCACGGCCTGGCGGATGGTCTGCCAAGCCCGCTATTCTACCCGAGCGACGCTACGGCAGGTCCGGCCGTAGTGCCGCGCCGCCAGCGTTTGTCTATGCCAGCACCTCGGGCGTGTATGGCGACCGGGGCGGCGCCAGGCTGGCGGAATCGCACGCGGTGCGCCCGCAAACCGCGCGCGCACGGCGCCGCGTGGCGGCCGAGCAGTCCGTGCGGGACTTTGGCCGCCATGCCGGCTGGCGTGCTTCCATCGTGCGCATCCCCGGCATTTATGCCGAAGACCGGCTGCCGCTGGCCCGCCTGGCCAAGGGCACGCCGGCGCTGGCGCCGCAGGATGACGTCTATACCAACCACATCCATGCCCTGGACCTGGCCCGCGCCATGGTGGCGTCGCTGTTCCGCGGCCGCGCGCAGCGGGTGGTGCATGCCAGCGACGATTCGGAAATGCGCATGGCGGATTACTTCGACCTGGTGGCCGACCGCCGCGGCCTGCCCCGCCCGCCGCGCCTGGCTCGCGCGCAACTGCGCGAAGCCGTGGAGCCAACCTTGCTCAGCTTCATGAGCGAATCGCGCCGGCTGGAAAACACCCGTCTCAAACGCGAGCTGCGCCTGCGGCTGCGCTATCCCACCGTGACCTCCTTTTTCGACGCCTGAGTTCAGGTGCTCTCGGCGTCTCCCGGGAGCGCTTTCCTCCCGCAGCCCTGCGGCGGCCGGTGGCACGCCGCTTGCGTTGGTGTTGCCGCTCGATCCTGTATAGACAGCAAGTGACGCATTCAGCGTAACCGTGCGCGGATCTGGTGCGCGCAGGCGCAAGCGGCGAGGGCCGGATGCCCCGTCAGCGGGCATCGGCGGGCACCCGGCTTGAGCCCGTTTCGTCGCTGTTTTGTGCTCGTTTCGTGCCATTCCAGGCTCGGCGGCACGTAAGTGCCGGCCACGCCAGTTCTGCGCTTCGCCTCGGGTTAACTACTGCATTGACTTGTATATACAGGGTTGCTAAATTGCCTGGCAAATGACCGGCGCCGCAAGTACGGCGCCGCCCGAGCCGGGCGGTCCGGCCGCCGCCAACGCTGGCGGGGCCCCGTTCGCATCACACCAAAGGAGCCAGGAAGATGGGATTTCGTATCCGTAGCGGTAAGTCGCTAGCCGTCGCCGTAGCAGCAGTCGTCGCCACGCTGGGTACCGCGGGCACCGCGCAAGCGCAAGCCACGCAGGTCACGCTGGGCATGAGCGGCTGGACCGGCTTCGCGCCGCTGACGCTGGCTGACAAGGCCGGCATCTTCAAGAAGCATGGTGTCGACGTCGACATCAAGATGATTCCGCAGAAGGACCGTCACCTGGCACTTGCCGCGGGCGCCATCCAGTGTGCTGCCACCACGGTCGAGACCCATGTGGCCTGGAACGCCAACGGCGTGCCCATCACCCAGATCGTGCAGCTCGACAAGTCCTACGGCGCCGACGGTCTCGCCGTGCGCGGCGACGTGAAAGGCTTCGCCGACCTCAAGGGCAAGACCGTCGGCGTGGACGCGCCGGGCACCGCGCCTTACTTCGGCCTGGCCTGGATGCTCAAGAAGAACGGCATGAGCCTGAAGGATGTGAAGACCACCACGCTGTCGCCGCAAGCCGCCGCGCAGGCCTTCGTCTCGGGCCAGAACGATGCGGCCATGACGTATGAGCCGTACCTGTCGTCGGTGCGCCAGAACCCGGACAAGGGCAAGATCCTCGCCACCACGCTGGACTACCCGATGGTGATGGACACGCTGGGCTGCGCGCCCAAGTGGCTCAAGGACAATCCCAAGGCCGCGCAAGCGCTGGTGGACAGCTACTTCGAAGCGCTCGACATGATCAAGCAGGACCCGGCCAAGGCAAACGACATCATGGGCGCGGCGGTCAAGCAAAGCGGCGAGCAGTTCGCCAAGTCATCGGCCTACCTGCGCTGGCAGGATCGTGACGCCAACCGTAAATTCTTCAGCGGCGAGCTGGCCAGCTTCAGCAAGGAAGCGGCGCAGGTGCTGCTCGATATCGGCGTGATTCGCCAGGTGCCGGACGTCACGGCCCTGTACGACGCGCGCTTCATCAAGTAACGAGGTCGGTGCCATGACGCAGGTTCACATTGGTTCGCCCGCCGCTGGTGCGGCTACAACGCCCGCTCCCGCCACGGTGACTCGGGCGGCCATGCGCCGGCATCCCTGGCTGGCGCCGCTGGCGCCGGTCACCCAGCGCGCGCGCTGGGTCCTGGGCTTGTCGTTCTTCGTGGTGTTTTTTGCCGTGTGGGCGGCGGTGACCCTGGGCGGCATGGTGCCGCGCACCTTCCTGGCCGACCCGATGACCATGGCCCATGAAGGTGTGTTGCTGTTTACCGAGTACAACTTCATCGGCGACATCGGCATGACGGTATGGCGCGTGCTGGGCGGCTTCGTGCTGGCCGCTGTGCTGGCCGTGCCGCTGGGCATCTTCATGGGCGCGTACAAGGCGGCGGAGGCGTTCTTCGAGCCCTTCGTCTCGTTTTGCCGCTACCTGCCGGCGTCGGCCTTTATTCCGCTGCTGATCCTGTGGGCCGGCATCGGCGAAGCGCAGAAGGTGCTGGTGATATTTATCGGCTCGTTCTTCCAGATCGTGCTGATGGTGGCGGTGACGGTAGGCGCCGCGCGGCGCGACCTGGTGGAGGCGGCCTACACGCTGGGCGCCAACAGCAGCGGCATCGTGCGGCGCGTGCTGATCCCGGGCGCCGCGCCGGAGATCGCCGAGATCCTGCGCCTGGTGCTGGGCTGGGCCTGGACCTATGTCATCGTGGCCGAGCTGATCGGCTCGTCGTCCGGCATCGGCCATATGATCACCGACAGCCAGGCGCTGCTCAACACCGGGCAGATCATCTTCGGCATCATCGTGATCGGTTGCATCGGCCTGGTCTCCGACCTGGCTTTCAAGCTGGCCAACCAGCGCCTGTTCCCGTGGAGTTCGATCAAATGAGCGCGCTGTCCATCCAGCAGGTCTCGCGTACCTTCGTCAATCCGCGCGGCGGCCAGACCCTGGCTCTGCAGCCGACCGATTTTGAAGTGGCGGACAACGACTTCGTCACCATCCTCGGCCCCTCGGGCTGTGGCAAGTCCACGCTGCTGCGCATCGTCGCCGGGCTGGATACGCCCACCACCGGGCGCGTGCTGCTCGACGGGCAGGAAGTCACGGGTCCGGGCGCGGAGCGCGGCATGGTGTTCCAGTCGTACACGCTGTTCCCGTGGCTGACCATCGAGCAGAACGTGCGCTTTGGCCTGCGCGAGCGCGGCATGAGCGAGGCCGACCAGCGCGAGCGCAGCGACTTCTTTATCCAGCGCGTGGGCCTGCGCGGCTTCGAGCATCATTTTCCCAAGCAGCTCTCGGGCGGCATGCAGCAGCGCACGGCCATTGCCCGGGCGCTGGCCAACGACCCCAAGATCCTGCTGCTGGACGAGCCCTTCGGCGCGCTGGACAACCAGACCCGCGTGCTGATGCAGGAACTGCTGCTGGGCATCTGGGAAGCCTCGCGCAAGACGGTCCTGTTCGTCACGCACGATATCGACGAGGCCATCTTCATGGCCAACCGCGTGGCCGTGTTCTCGGCGCGGCCTGGCCGCATCAAGCGCACCATCGATGTGGATTTTCCGCATCCGCGCCACTACACCATCAAGACCTCGCCGGCGTTCTCGGAACTCAAGGCGGTGCTGACCGAGGAAATCCGCGCCGAGGCCATGGCCAGCGCCGAGCACTGAGTTGCCAACCAAGCCATGAAAGCTGCCACCGCCAACCGCCGGGGCGTTCCCGATGCCACTCCCGCCGCGCTCTACCAGCAGGTGAAGGAGTACATCGCGCGCCATATCCAGAGCCGCGCGTGGCAGCCGGGCGACCGCGTGCCCTCCGAGCAGGAGCTGGTCACCCGCTTTGGCGTATCGCGCATGACGGTGAACCGCGCGCTGCGCGAGCTGGCCGAGCAGGGCCGGGTGGTGCGCGTGGCTGGCGTGGGCACCTTCGTGGCGGAGCACAAGCCGCAGTCGACGCTGCTCAACGTGGTCAACCTGCAGGACGAGATCCGCATGCGCGGGCACGACTACGCTTGCGACGTCATGGTGGTGGAACGCGTGGCTGCCTCCATCGAGGTAGCGGCCGCGCTGGATCTGCGCACCGGTGAATCGGTGTTCCACTCCGTGTGCGTGCACCGGGAGGACGGCGTGCCGGTGCAGCTCGAAGACCGCTATGTGAACCCGCGCGTCGCGCCGGACTTCATCAACCAGGATTTCGTCGCCGCCGATGCGGTGAAGCCGGGCGAATACCTGCTGCGCCACGTGCCCTACGACCAGATCGAACACGTGGTCGATGCCATCTCCGCTACGGCGGAGCAGGCCACCCAACTGGAAATGCCGGCTACCCAGCCGTGCCTGCTGCTGACCCGCCGCACCTGGACGGGCGGCACCCCCGTGACCTTTGTACGTTGCCTGCACCCAGGCAACCGTTACCGCCTAGGCAGCCGATTCCGCGCCGATGGCAACCCGGCCTTCGGCTGAACCCGCCAAGGGCCGTTAGTTTTTTCAGATCCACCAGCCAACGCACGAACCCGGCTGTATAGACAGGGACATACAAATGAGCGCCACCCAAGCCAACCAAACTTCCCGCCCGCTGCTGACCTTGCAGCCCGGCTCCGTCACGCTGGCCGACCTGCGCCGCATCCATCGCGGCGAAGTGAGCCTGGCGATGGATGAATCCGCGTGGGCTGGCGTGCGCGCGTCCCAGGCCACCGTGCAGGACATCATCGACGCCGATGCGGTGGTCTACGGCATCAACACCGGCTTTGGCAAGCTGGCGCAAACGCGCATCCCGCATGACAAGCTGGCGGAGCTGCAGCGCAACCTGGTGCTGTCGCACAGCGTGGGCACCGGCGCGGACCTGAACAGTGACACCGTGCGGCTGATCCTGGCGATCAAGGCCGTGAGCCTGGCGCGCGGCCATTCCGGCATCCGCCCAGAAATCATCGAGGCGCTGCTGGCGCTGGCCAACTCGGGCGTCACGCCGTGCATTCCGGCCAAGGGCTCGGTGGGCGCGTCGGGCGATCTCGCGCCGCTGGCGCATATGTCGTGCACGCTGATCGGCGTGGGCGACGTGATGATCGACGGCGTGCGCCGCCCGGCCGCCGAAGGGCTGGCCCGCGCGGGCCTGGCGCCTTTCACGCTGGGCCCCAAGGAAGGGCTGGCGCTGCTCAACGGCACGCAGGTTTCCACCGCGCTGGCGCTGGCGGGCCTGTTTGCCGCCGAAGACATCTTCGCTGCCGGGCTGGTGGCGGGCGCGCTGTCGCTCGAAGCCATCAAGGGCTCGGTCAAGCCGTTCGACGCGCGCATCCACGCCGCGCGCGGCCAGGCCGGCCAGATTGCCGTGGCCGGCGCCGTGCGCGCGCTGCTTGATGGCAGCAAGATCGTGGACTCGCACGTGAGCTGCGGCCGCGTGCAGGACCCGTACTCCATCCGCTGCCAGCCGCAGGTGATGGGTGCCTGCCTGGACAACCTGCAACATGCAGCGCGCGTGCTGCAGATCGAGGCTAACGCCGCGTCGGACAATCCGCTGGTGTTCCCGGAGCAGGGCGATGTGATCTCGGGCGGCAACTTCCACGCCGAGCCGGTGGCGTTTGCCGCCGACATCATCGCGCTGGCCATCGCCGAGATCGGCGCGATCTCCGAGCGCCGCCTCGCGCTGCTGCTCGATTCCGGCCTGTCCGGCCTGCCGCCGTTCCTGGTGCGCGACGGCGGCCTGCATTCGGGCTTCATGATCGCGCAGGTCACTGCCGCCGCGCTGGCGTCCGAGAACAAGTCGCTGGCGCATCCTGCCAGCGTGGACAGCTTGCCGACGTCGGCCAATCAGGAGGACCATGTGTCGATGGCCACCTACGGCGCGCGCCGCCTGGGCGATATGGCAGAGAACACCGCCGTGGTGGTCGGCATCGAAGCCATGGCCGCCGCGCAGGGCATCGAGTTCCACCGCCCGCTGGAATCCTCGCCGCTGATCGAGACCGAGATCGCACGCATTCGCGAGCGCGTGGCCTTTGTGGAAGGCGACCGCTACTTCGCACCGGATATCGAGGCGATGAAGCAGTGGGTGCAGCAGGGCGATGCGGGTGCCGGCTGGCCCGAGTCGGTGCGCCAGGTGCTGCCGTCGCAGGTGGGCGTGGCTTAAGCCGCCGGGCTGAAGAAAACAATTGGCTTCGCTTCAAGTGGCTCCTAGCCAAACCGCCCCTCTCCCCAACCCTCTCCCCGTGAGGGAGAGGGAGTGACAGCCGTCGTCATTCCAGATGGCTTTGGCGCATCGTGCCGGCTTCGGCCAATGCCGCCGGGTTACTCCCCTCTCCCGCTTGCGGGAGAGGGGCAGGGGGAGAGGGCGGGCGCCAACAGATGCGACGTACTACAAATCACCGCAGTGCAGGGTTGAACCCAACACGCAGGAGAACCAGACATGAACGCCAACGAACACCAATTCACCAAAGCGGCACCTCTGCGCGGCCAGCGCGAGATCCGCGCGCCGCGCGGCACCGAGCTGCACTGCAAGAACTGGCTGATCGAAGCCGCCTACCGCATGCTCCAGAACAACCTGGATCCCGACGTGGCCGAGCGCCCGCAGGACCTGGTGGTGTACGGCGGCATCGGCAAGGCGGCGCGCAACTGGGAATGCTTCGACGCCATCCTCGACAGCCTGCGCAACCTGGGCGAGGAGGAATCGCTGCTGGTGCAATCCGGCAAGCCGGTGGGCGTGTTTCGCACCCATGCCGACGCGCCGCGCGTGCTGATTGCCAACTCCAACCTGGTGCCGCACTGGGCCACCTGGGACAAGTTCAACGAGCTGGACCGCGCCGGCCTGATGATGTACGGCCAGATGACAGCCGGCTCGTGGATCTATATCGGCACGCAGGGCATCGTGCAGGGCACCTTTGAAACCTTTGTCGAAGCCGGCCGCCAGCACTACAACAACGATCTCACCGGCAAGTGGATCCTCACCGCAGGTCTCGGCGGCATGGGCGGCGCGCAGACGCTGGCCGGCGTGCTGGCCGGCGCGTGCGTGCTGGCGATCGAGTGCCAGGAGTCGCGTATCGACTTCCGCCTGCGCACGCGCTATGTCGACAAGAAGGCCACCAGCGTCGACGAAGCGCTGGCCATGATCGAAGAAGCCACGCGCAACAAGCAAGCCATCTCCGTCGGCCTGCTCGGCAACGCTGCCGAGATCATGCCGGAGCTGGTCAAACGCGCGCAGGCCGGCGGCATGCGCCCGGACATCGTCACCGACCAGACCTCGGCGCATGACCTGGTCAACGGCTACCTGCCGGCGGGCTGGACCGTGGCGCAGTGGGAAGCCGCGCGCACGGCTGATCCCAAGTCGGTCGAGGCCGCCGCCAGGGCTTCCATCGTCAAGCACGTGCAGGCCATGCTGGCCTTCCAGCAAATGGGCGTGCCCACGCTGGACTACGGCAACAACATCCGTCAGGTCGCCTTTGACGAGGGCGTGGCCAATGCCTTTGATTTTCCCGGCTTTGTGCCGGCGTATATCCGCCCGCTGTTTTGCCGAGGCAAGGGCCCGTTCCGCTGGGTTGCGCTATCGGGCGACCCCGAGGATATCTACAAGACCGATGCCAAGATGAAGGAGCTGTTCCCCGAAGACGCGCACCTGCACCGCTGGCTTGACATGGCGCGCGAGCGCATCGCCTTCCAGGGCCTGCCCGCGCGCATCTGCTGGGTGGGGCTGGACGAGCGCCACCGCGCGGGGCTGGCCTTCAACGAGATGGTGAAGAACGGCGAGCTGAAAGCGCCGATCGTGATCGGCCGCGACCACCTGGATTGCGGCTCGGTTGCCAGCCCCAACCGCGAGACCGAAGCCATGCGCGACGGCTCCGATGCGGTGTCCGACTGGCCGCTGCTCAACGCGCTGCTCAACACCGCGGGCGGTGCCACGTGGGTCAGCCTGCATCACGGCGGCGGCGTGGGCATGGGCTTCTCGCAGCATTCGGGCGTGGTGATCGTCTGCGACGGCACCGACGCCGCGGCCAGGCGCATCGAACGCGTGTTGTGGAACGACCCGGCCACCGGCGTGATGCGCCACGCCGATGCCGGCTACCAAAGCGCGATCGACTGCGCCCATGAGAAGGGCCTGAACCTGCCGATGGTGCCGAAGGCGGCAGGCGCATGAACGGCGTCGAACGTTTCTCGCTCGGCGCGCTGGCTGCGCAGCCCTGGAAGAACGGCGGCGGCGTCACCCGCGAGATCGCGGCGTGGCCGCCGGGCGCCGGCATGGACGCATTCCTGTGGCGCGTGAGCGTGGCCGACATCGCCGCCGATGGGCCGTTCTCCGCCTTTCCCGGCATCGATCGCCAGATCGTGCTGCTGGACGGCGCGGGCGTACGCCTGCTGGCTGACGATGGCAGCTTCGATCATCGCCTCGATACCGTGGGCGAGCCCTTTGCCTTTGCCGGCGAGCGCGGCGTGCAGGCCACGCTGCTGGATGGCGCCACGCGCGACTTCAATGTGATGACGCGGCGCGGCCAGTGCCGCGCGAGCGTGGTCGCGGCGCGCGACGAGTTCACGATCGCGCCCGGCGCGCATGTGGTGTTGTTGTTTGTGGTTGAGGGGGCATGGCGCCACGGCGTTGCCGGGCAGGGCGGTCAAGCCGTGCTGGCGAGCGACGACGGCATGCTGTTTGCCGAAGGCGTAGCGGTGCCATATCGCCTGCAGGCGATGTCGGAGCCCGCGCTTTGCCTGTGCGTCACCCTGGAACTGGAGTTGGAGAACCCGCAATGAACCTGAACACGGCCCAGGCCGCCGTTACCCCTTTGTCCGCCGACGGCGTCTGGCATCGCTGCCACCTGCTGCCCGACGGGGATCCCGCCAAGGCCATCCGTGACGCCGCGCTGGTCGTGCAGCAAGGCCGCATCGCGTGGCTCGGCGCGCAGGCAGCGCTGCCGCAGGGGTACGCCGCGCTGCCGCGCCATGACGCGGGCAACGCGTGGATCACGCCGGGCCTGGTCGACTGCCATACCCACCTGGTGTACGGCGGGCAGCGCGCCGACGAATTCGCCATGCGCCTGGCCGGCGCAGGCTATGAGGAAATCGCGCGCGCCGGCGGCGGCATTGTCTCCACCGTGCGCGCCACCCGCGCCGCCGATGAAGACACGCTGTTCGCGCTGGCCGCCGCGCGTCTCGCGCCGCTGCTGGCCGAAGGCGTGACCACGCTGGAGATCAAGTCCGGCTACGGCCTGGACCTCGCCAGCGAGCGCAAGCAGCTGCGCGTGGCGCGCCGCCTGGGCGAGGCCTTCGGCGTGACGGTGCACACCACCTTCCTTGGCGCGCATGCGCTGCCGCCGGAATACGCGGGCCGCGCCGACGACTACATCACGCTGGTGTGCGAAACCATGATGCCCGCGCTGGCCGAAGAGGGCCTCATCGACGCGGTGGACGCCTTCTGCGAGTCCGTGGGCTTCAGCCTGGCGCAGACCGAGCGCGTGTTCCAGGCCGCCGAGCGCCACGGCTTGCGCGTCAAGCTGCACGCCGAGCAACTCAGCAACCTGGGTGGCGCCGCGCTGGCTGCGCGTTACCGCGCGCTGTCGGCCGATCACCTGGAACATCTCGATGAGGCCGGCGTCGCTGCCATGGCCGAGTCGGGCACGGTAGCGGTCCTGCTGCCGGGCGCCTATTATTTCCTGCGTGACACCAACCTGCCGCCGATCGACCTGCTGCGCCGGCATGGCGTGCCGATGGCGATCTCCACCGATCACAATCCCGGTACGTCACCCGTCACTTCGCTGCTGCTGATGATGAATATGGCGTGCACCTTGTTCAGGCTGACCGTGCCCGAAGTGCTGGCAGGCGTCACCACGCACGCCGCGCGCGCGCTGGGCGCTGGCGACCGGCACGGCTTGCTGGCCGCCGGGCGCGCCGCCGATTTCGTGCTGTGGAATATCGATTCGCCGGCCGAGCTGGCGTACTGGTTCGGGCGCAATCCCGCTGCCGCCGTGGTGCGCCAGGGCAAGGTCTATCCCGCTGCCACGCCAGCGCAAGGAGTGCGGCCATGAGCGCCGGAAGCCTGTTCGCCACGCAGGCCTTGCTGCCCACGGGCTGGGCCAGCGATGTACTGCTGGCCTGGGACGACGCTGGCGCATTCACGACGGTGCAGGCCGGCGCGAAACCCGCCGTGGACGTGCCGCGCGCCGCCGGACCGCTGTTGCCGGGCATGCCCAATCTGCATTCGCATGCGTTCCAGCGCGGCTTTGCCGGGTTGACCGAGTTCCGCAGTGAGACGCTGGCCGACGGCCAGGAGAGCGATTCCTTCTGGAGCTGGCGCAAGCTGATGTACCGCTTTGCGCTGCGGCTTTCGCCCGATACGCTGGAAGCCATCGCCACGCAGCTCTATATCGAGATGCTGCGCGCGGGCTACACCAGCGTTTGCGAATTCCACTACGTGCATCACGACACGGACGGCAAGCCTTATGCCGACCCCGCCGAGATGTCGCTGCGCCTGCTGCGCGCCGCGAGCACCGCCGGCATCGGCATCACGCTGCTGCCGGTGCTGTACCAGACGGCCGGCTTCGGCGACAAGCCCGCGGTGCCGGATCAGCGCCGCTTCCTGCATGAGACGCACGCCATGCTCGACTTGATTGGCCGGCTGGCACCGCAATGCCATGGCCAGGCTCGCCTGGGACTTGCCCCGCACTCGCTGCGCGCGGTGCCGCCGCGCAGCCTTGCCGACGCCGTGGCGGGCTTGCACGCGCTGGATGCAACCGCGCCAGTGCACATCCATATCGCCGAGCAGCAGCGCGAGGTCGACGAGTGCATCACGCTCACGGGCACACGCCCGGTGGCATGGCTGCTCGACCATGCCGAGGTGGACGCGCGCTGGTGCCTGGTGCATGCCACGCACCTGGACTGGGACGAGCGGCGGCGGCTGGCGCACAGCGGCGCGGTGGCCGGCATCTGCCCGACCACCGAGGCCAACCTGGGCGATGGGGTATTCGATGCCGCGCCCTACCTGGGGCAGGGCGGTGTCTGGGGCATCGGCTCGGACAGCCACGCCAGCGTCAGCGTGGTGGAAGAGCTGCGGCTGTTCGAGTACGGCCAGCGGCTGGCGCTGCAAAAGCGCAATGTGCTGGCTTCGGACGCGCACAAGCAGGTGGCGGACCGCCTTTACCTCGATGCCGCCTTTGGCGGCGCGCGCGCGTCGGGCCGGGATATCGGCGCGATTGCCGTCGGGCAGCAGGCGGATTTCGTCGTGCTGGACGGGGCGCATCCCGCGCTCTCGGGTTTGTCGGGCAGCCAGGCGCTGGCGGTCCATGTGTTCACCAACCATGGGCATGAGACACTAGCGGAAGTCCGCACGGCGGGCCACACGCGCGTGCAGCATGGTATGCATGCCTTGCAGGCCGACGCCGGCAAGCGCTTTGCCGCCGCGCGCGCCAGCCTGCTGACTGACTAAAACCCGGCGCACCACGCGGCCTGACGCTTGACGCTACAAGCTTCAGGCCCGCATTGATGGGCACTGCGCCTTTATGTTGCAAAGTAGCAAACAAGAAAACATGGCCTTCTCGACCGATACCCCCGCTTTCACCCTGCATCGCGGCACGCGCCCGATGCTGGTGTCGATGCCGCACGTCGGCACCCACCTGCCGGCCTCCGTGTCCGACCGGCTGACCGCCGAGGCACGCACCGTGCCCGATACTGACTGGCACCTCGAGCGCCTGTACGATTTCGCGCGCGAGCTCGGCGCCTCCATCCTGGTGGCCACCCACTCGCGCTACGTGGTGGACCTGAACCGCCCGCCCGACAACGCCAATCTCTACCCCGGCCAGGACACCACCGGCCTGTGCCCGGTCGATACTTTCGACAAGACGCCGATCTACGCCGACGCCAGCAGCCTGCCCGCCGACGACGAAATCGCCGCGCGCCGCGACGCCATCTGGCATCCGTACCACGGCGCGCTCGCCGGGGAACTGGCCCGCTTGCGTGCCGAGCACGGTACCGTGGCGCTGTGGGACGCGCATTCGATCCGCTCGGTGCTGCCGCGCTTTTTCGAGGGCAAGCTGACCGACTTCAACCTGGGCACCGCCAATGGCGCCAGCTGCGACGCCGCGCTGGCCAACCAGCTGCTGGATATCGCTGGCGCGTTGCCTGGCTATACGTCGGTGCTCAACGGGCGTTTCAAGGGCGGCTATATCACGCGGCAGTACGGGGCGCCAGCGCAGGGCGTGCATGCCGTGCAGCTGGAGTTGACGCAGTCGGCCTATATGAGCGAGACCTATCCCTTTGCTTATGACGAAGCGCGGGCAACGCGTATCCAGCCTACGCTGAAGACGATGCTGGAGACGGTGTTGGGGTACGTGGAGGCGCGTTAAGGTTGCTGGCCCCGCTGACGCGGGGGGTGTCTCTTGCGCTTCTGTGGGCGGGGTTTTACTGCTTCTAGCTGCTGTCGCGGCTGTGCGGTGTTGGCCGTTTACGCACGTGTGAGATGTCACTTCTCTTTACTCGTAAAGAGAAGTAACCAAGAGAAAGCGATCCTTGCAGGAGGCTGGCTTGTCGGGGTTGCGTAGCCCGGTGGTTTCGTCGTCAGGCCCTGGGTTTTAATAGCCTCGTGCCGTTACCGGTTCAAAGGACCACTATTCAGCAAATGACGCTGGTTTCGCGGTGAGGCTGCTCGGTAGCGGCATCCCTGCTCATTCACGCATCTGCCGGTACCGGCTCGAAGTGCCACGATATATCACGCTGTGATGGTTTCGGGGTGGGGTGGGCGCGGCGAAGAAGTTCTTGGTCCTATCCATTCGGTGCCACCGCGCCCACGACGGAAACGGGACGCTTGCAACTTCGTGGCCAGTCACTCCGCGAGCGACAGACGGCTTGAAGTTCGTGGTGGCCGCTACCGGGGGGACCACCACGAATCCTTGGACATTGGCTGCGTCGTGGTGGTCTAAACTGGTAACGGCACGAGTCCATTAGCACCCGGGGCTGTACGACGAAACCATTGGGGCTCCCAATGACGCCACGCCAGCCTCCTGCAAGGATCGCTTTCTTTTGGTTACTTATATGAACGCGCCCCGGTTTGCCAGGTAAATCATCTCATGATGCTCGGCGAGGATTTGGTTGCAGCCTTATATCCGGCCTCATGCAGGTCAAGCCTGCGGGCCCGTATGGAATTCGCCAAGAACGGCCCTCGTCTTTTCAGCGTGCTCGAAGCACTAGTAACCGATCAGGGTCTCGTTCTTGCGGTCCAACCTGTCTTGCCATCACTTCACGTCTACCCGCGCAACCTGCTAGTCGAATTCAATTAACCTGCTTCAATAGCCGCAGCTAGGGCTGCTGTGCCTACGGTTTTGGTAGGCGCAGATGCCCTAGCGCGGAATCCGTCATTTGCCTGGCCCGCTCCGCTTTCTTCAACTCATGCTCTCTTTCATACGGCTCCTTGCCCCTCAGCACCGCCCAGGCAATTCTCGCCGCCTTGTTCGCCATTGCCACCACCGTCACGTTGGTCGGGCGTCGGCGTGCCAGTTGGTCGCACCAGGCCCCTTTGTCCTTGGCCCTGAACAGCACTGCCCTGGCACCGTGGATCAGCAGCATGCGCAGGTAACAGTCTCCGCGTTTGCTAATCGCTCCCAGTTGCACCTTGCCCCCAGTGCCACGCTGGCGCGGCACCAGCCCCAGGTAGGCCGACAGTTGCCGCCCCGATTCGAAGCCCTGCGCATCGCCGATTGTCGCTAGCAGCGCCGTGGCCGTGAGCATGCCAATCCCCGGAATCGCCATCAGTTGCTCGCACGCCGGCTGCGTTTGGGACCAGGCCTTGATCTGTCCTTCCAACTGCTCAATGCCTTTGTCTAGCCGGCCGATCAGCTCGAACTGTTCGCGCAACGCCTCGAAGACCCTCGCCGGCACGTCTTCCTCCACTTCCGCCAGGCGCTCGCGCATCTCCGCCAGGCCCGCCTGACGCCCCCTCTTGAAGCTCAAACCAAACTCGTAGAGCGCACCGCGCAAGGCATTGATCATCATGGTGCGCATCTTGATGTGCTGCTCTCGCATCCGATGCAACACCAGCGTGGCCTGCTGCTCCACTGTCTTCGGTGTCACTGTCGGCATGCCCGGCTGTTGCGCCGCCGTCCAGATCGCGCGCGCATCTGCGGCGTCAGTCTTGTTCGTTTGCACGAACGGGCGGACGTATTTCGCGTGCAGCAGCTTCACCTCATAGCCCATCTCGAGGAGCTTGCGGGCCCACCAGTGCCCACTGCCGCAGGCCTCCAGCGCCACGCGTCCTTTGTGCTGAGCTAGAAACTCGATCAGCTTTTGACGCTGGAATCGCCGGTTGTGAATCTCGCCAGTCTCAGGGTCAACCCAGTACAGCTGGAACACATGCTTTGCAATATCCAGCCCAAATGTCATAGCATTCATTTCGGGTCCCTCCGTTCCTGTAGTGGTGGTGACATCTTCCACTCTGGCACATTGCGATGCCGTTCGGCCTGGAGGGACCCCCCACTCATCAGACTCTTTTCTGCCCGCCCCACACTACCGTCTCGCCACCTCGCGCTCCACTGCGGGGGGCGGAGCGCGTTCATACCATCTTTTCTTTACGAGTAAAGAAAAGTGACATCTCACACGTTCCAAAACGGCCAACACCGTACAGCCGCGCCAGCAGCTAGAAGCAGTAAAACCCCGCCCACTAGAGACAACCCCCGCGTCAGCGGGGCCACTGGCCGCGTTCTCACACCTACAGCAACGAATCCGCCAACCGGCAAAGATTCTGCCAGGTCCGCGTATGCAGCGGCCGCCGCTGCCAAACCGCCCGCACCACCGTCTCACTATTGGCCAGATACCGCTGCTGGATCCGCCGCATGCGCGCCACCACATCACGGTCATAGATCACCAGCGCGGCCTCGGCATTGAGCGCGAACGACCGGATATCCATGTTGGTCGATCCCACCATGGCAACTTCGTCGTCAATGGTGACGTGCTTGGCATGCAGGAAGGCGGGGCGGTACAAGTGGATCTGCACCCCCGAGTCCAGCAGCACGCCGAAGTAAGCCTCTTGCGCGGCCTGCGTGAAGCGCTGGTCGATCCGTTGCGACAACACCAGGTGCACCGCCACGCCACGGTAGCAAGCCAGGTGCAGCGCTTGCAGGAACGCTTCATCCGGCACGAAGTAGGGCGTGGTGATGACCACTTCGCTGCGCGCGCGGTGGATCATGCTGATCAGCGCCATCTGCGCGTTCTGCGTGCCGTAGCCAGGGCCGCTGGGCAGCATCTGCGCGATGTGCGGGCCTTGCGCCTCCATGGGCGGGAAGCTGTCGAGGTCGAAGTTGCCGTCGCCGGTTTCCAGGTAGCGGTCGGCCAGGAAGACCGCTTGCAGCTCCGCCACCACTGGCCCGGTCACGCGTGCCACCAGTTCTTCATTGGGCAGTCCAGGCATCGACTCGGCATCGATCACGTTTTGCGAGCCGATATAGCCAATGCTGCCGTCCACCACCAGGATCTTGCGGTGATTGCGCAAGTCGAAGCGCGCGCTCTTGCCTTTGAGCACCGCCATCAGCGAGCGCATGGGCAGGGCCTGCACCACCTCCACGCCGCCGTCGCGCAGCGTATCGGCAAACATGCGCCAGCCCGCGCGCGCGCCCAGCGCATCCACCAGCAGGCGGCAGCGCACGCCTCGCGCGCTGGCTCGCAGCAGGGCGTCGGTAAAGGCGCGGCCGGTCGCGTCCGCGGCGTAGATGTAGACCAGCAGATGGACCTGGTGCCTGGCGCCGTCGATATCGGCAATCATTGCTGCTACCGTCGCGTCATAGTCGTCGAGCAGCGCCACGGCATTGCCGCGCATCGGCGAGTAGGAGCCGAGCCGCTCGATCAGCCCGGCCGCGTCGGCGGCAACGGCGGCGGGCAGCGGCTGCAATGGCGCGAAGCGCGCCACCCGGTCACGCACGTTTGCGATGCCCTGGTTGATGCGGGCCAGCTTCAGGCGGCGCGACTTGGGATAGTAGATGCGGCCGAACAGCGCATAGAGCACCAGCCCCAGCCATGGCAGGAAGAAGATCAGCAGCAGCCAGGTGCGCGCCGCCGCCGGGGCGCGGCGCTGCGGCACGTAGACCAGCATGGCCAGGCGGATCGCCCATTCCGCCAGTGTGAACAGCGAGGGCCACCACCAGGAAAAGCCCACCGGCATGGCGCTTTGCAGCGAGGCGAGCCAGGACGCAGGCAGGGGGGTAGCTAGAAGGGAAGGGGACATGCGGCTCGGTGCCTCGGCGGCGGTTTGGCGGACCGCCCACCATACCAGAGCCGTGCGTGGGGGCGCGTGTCAGGCAGATGCCGGGCCATGCCGGCATCTGCCCGTCACAAGCCGTTGGCTTACTTCTTCGTCACGTCCTTGCGCGCCTTGCTGCCCGTGGCCTTGTTGTACTGCTCCACGTACTCCTCGAACAGCTTGCGGATCGAACGGCCGATCTTCACGTAGTCCGATTCGTTGAGGTTGGCCAGCGACACGCGCCCGGAGGGATGGCGCGTGCCAAAGCCGCGGCCCGGCAGGAGCACCACGCCCGCTTCCTCGGCGAGGCGGAACAGCAGCTCCACTGGCTCGGCGGAGGTGAGTACCCATTTGACGAAGTCCGGGCCGATGGCCTTGCCGCCAAGCTGCTCGATGTCGAGCAGCGTGTAGTAGTCCACGGCATTGGGGTCATCGTTGTCCGGCGCAATGCCGATCTCGCGGTACAGCGCCGCCTTGCGGCTGCGGATCAGGCGCTTCATCGCGGCCTTGTACTCGTCATGCGTGTCCATCAGCGAGAACAGCGAGAACAGCACCATCTGCACCTGCTGCGGCGTGGACAGCCCGGCCGTGTGGTTCAGCGCCACGGTGCGGCTGTCGGCGACCAGGCGGTCGATGAACTTGAGCTTGTCCGGCTCGGTGGTGATGGAGTTGTAGCGCGTGTGCAGGCCGTCGTGCTGGGGCTTGGGCAGCTTGGCGATCAGCGCGTCGAAGACGTTGTCCTGGTGCGTGGCGATGACGCCGAGGCGCCAGCCTGTTGCGGCGATGCGTCGATGATTGGTCGAGCGCATCGCACAATCGGGCCGCATCTTTCATCAAAGCGGGGGCGATCCGGAGCTACAGTGACGGCATTCCTCCAATAACGAGATGGGAGATGCCCATGCTTTTCGCCCTGACTTTCGGGCTTGTGCCCCTGGCCGCCGACTGAGCGCGCGCGGGCAATGCCGCGCTGCCGCATCGCGCGCTGGTGCCTGACCTGAGCGAACTGATGTTTGAGTGGGTGCGACCAGGCGCCGATTTGTACCCGATCAGCCCCTTGTGTCCCGAGCTGCCAGTCGGACGGCGAAGCCAGGCAACGCGCTGGTTTGCGCCGGTTGTCCGCCCGCATGCACTACGCTGCAACCACAGGGAGCCGGAAGGCCAGCACGGGCCGAGCTGCCCGGGCTGGGCGATGCCAGAGGCACGCAAACAGGAGGCGACCATGCAAGCCACGCAACCCCCCGCGATCCGCCGCATCAACATCGCGTTGCAAGGGGGCGGCACCCATGGGGCATTCAGCTGGGGCGTGCTGGACCGGCTGCTGGAAGACAGGCGCATCGGCATCGATGGCATCAGCGGCACCAGTGCCGGCGCCGTCAACGCCACCGTGCTCGCCTACGGCCTGGCAAGCGGTGGGCCGGAGGGCGCGCGGCAGGCCCTGGAGACGTGCTGGCGCAAGGTGTCCGACTGCGCGAAGCTGAGTCCCCTGCAACCTACCTGGCTGGACCGGTTGATGGGCGCTGGCGGCAATATGGAGATGTCGCCGGCGTGGATGATGTTCGACCATCTCACGCGCTTTTACTCGCCTTACCAGCTCAATCCTTGCAATCTCAACCCGCTGCAGAACCTCCTGGATGAGACCATCGATTTCGAGGTGCTGCGCCGCAGCAAGAGCGTCAAGCTGTTCCTGTGCGCAACCAATGTGCTGCGCGGGCGCATCCGCGTGTTCAGCACTGGCGAGATCTGCGCCAAGGCCGTGATGGCTTCGGCCTGCCTGCCGACGCTGTTCCAGGCTGTGGAGATCGACGGCGAGTATTACTGGGACGGCGGTTATATGGGCAACCCGCCGATCTATCCGCTGATCTATGAGACCGACAGCCGCGATGTGCTGATCATCCGCCTCAACCCGATCCATATTCCTCAGGTGCCTGTTACGGCACGCGAAATCCTGGACCGTATCAACACGCTCAGCTTTAACTCCTCGTTGATGCGGGAGATGCGCGCCATCGAGTTCATTACCCGGCTGATCGACGAAGGCGCGCTCGACCCGGCGCGCTACCGCCGCATGCTGATCCACGGCATCGATGCCGAAGCCGAGATGGCACGGCTGGGCGCGCCCAGCAAGTTCAAGGCGGACTGGGCCTTCCTGCGCAGCCTGTTCACGCTCGGGCGCGAGCGCGCCGACGCCTGGCTCGCGGCAAACTTCGAGGCACTCGGCCAGCGCTCATCGATCGATATCGCTGAAACATTCCTTTGAGCGTGCGGCCGCGTACTACCATCAGTGCAGGGCGCCATGCGAGGCGCGCGGCGAGCGAACAAGTTGAGGTGCATATTGAGGTGCATATGGACCGGGAATCGAGGCCTGCGATGTCCGACGGTGACGGTTCCGTACTGTTCGCGGATGTCAGCAGCAGCACCAAGCTGTATGAAAAGGCCGGCAACACAGCGGCCTTCGGCGCAATCGGGCAGTGCATTGCCCTGATGAAGTCCTGCTCGTCGGCGCAGCAAGGCCGCGTGGTGAAGACCATCGGCGATGAAGTCATGGCGGTGTTCCCCTGCGCCGAGAATGCCATGCAGGCTGCACTCGACATGCAGATGGCGATTGCAGCGCTGCCGCCCGTATCCGGCATCCCCATGTCCATCCATATCGGCTTTCACCACGGCCCGCTCCTGCATGATGCATCGGGCGACGTGTTCGGCGACACGGTGAACCTTGCCGCGCGCCTCACCAAGCTCGCATCGCAGGGGCAGATCATCACCAGCAAGGACGCCGTGGCGCATCTGCCGGCAGGCCTGCGCCAGGCGATGCGCTACCTCTACCCGATACAGGTGCGCGGCAAGGACGTGCCCGTGGAGTTGTTCGAAGCGATATGGCAGCAGAACGCCGAGTTGACCATTCTGGCCGACGTCAGCCAGCGCGCGATCCGCCCCGCGCTGCTAACGCTGCGGTATCGGGAGATGGAGGTCCGCATGAACGGCGCCTCGCCGCCGGTCACGCTAGGGCGCGACGCCGCGATGACGATCGTCGTTGCGGATCCGCAGACATCGCGGTTCCACGCCATGATCGAGTTCCGCGCCGGCAAGTACATGCTGATCGACAGAAGCGCGAACGGTACGCATGTCGCCATCGACGGTGATGACGAAATCATCCTGCGCCGCGATGAAGTTGCGCTAAGAGGGCACGGCTGGATTACGTTTGGGCAGTCGATGGCTGGCGCCGGGGAGCGGGTTGAGTTCTTTCCGGCTTAGCTTTGGGCCAGCACGCCGTACGGAACATAAACGCGTGGTGAAGCTGCGCTCGCCCTTGGGCGTATGCGTATCTGTAGCTACTTGTTTCTTTGGGAAAGATAGTGGTGCCCGGGGTCGGACTCGAACCGACACGCCTTGCGGCGGGGGATTTTGAGTCCCCTGCGTCTACCTGTTTCACCACCCGGGCTGAGTGGGTGCTGGCGGAATTGCCGGGAGTCCGGCGTACCAGCACGGTGCTGAGCCGGGAATTATGCCGCAAATCCTGCCAGGCCACAACTGGCTCCGGTAGCGGGTCCCCAACGCGCCCCATCCGCAGCCCTGGCGCCTCCGCTTGTCCCGCGTCGCCCGGCTGCGATCGCTAGCTGTTGACGCCGGGGCGCGGGGAACCTGGCCATGGAGCCAAGGCTTGCCGCAGCGGCGCGATATCCGGGAAGTTGTCGATATCTGGCGCCGTGCGAACTGGCTAGCATGCTTGCAGCCGTGGCGCTGCCCGGTCTCTCTCATCCACCCCGGAGCCACATGTCAGCCCAGCCCTCCCTCGCCAGTCTTGCGCGGCTGCCGTCGCAGGATCCCGCCTTCTATGCGCGCGAATACAACAACCGGGCCAACGTGCCCGACAATGCCGCCCACATGGCCCACTGGGCGGAGTTGTCGCGGCAGGTGCGCAAGCGCGCCGGCTGGCTGGAGGACCTGAGCTATGCCGGTGCCGAGCCCGGCCCGCATGCAGCGGACGAGCGGCTCGATTACTTTCCGGCCGAGCCGGGCGCCACCGATGGGCCGCCGCCGCTGCTGGTGTTCCTCCACGGCGGCTACTGGCGCGCGCTGGACAAGCGCGACCACAGCCTGGTGGCCAATGCGCTGCCGCACTGCGGCGTGTCGGTGGCGGTGATCAATTACTCGCTGTGCCCGGCGGTGACGGTGCAGACCATCGTGCTGCAGGCCGTGCGCAGCGTGGCGTGGCTGTACCGGGAGTCCGGCCGGCTTGGCCACGACAAGTCGCGCATCTTCGTGGGCGGGCATTCCGTCGGCGGCCACATGGCCGCGATGATGCTCACCACGCTGTGGCCGCGCGTAGGCAGCGATCTGCCCGCCGACCTGGTCAAGGGCGTGGTCTCGGTCAGCGGCCTGCATGACCTGGAGCCGCTGCGCCGGGCGGATTTCCTGCAGGTCGACCTGAAGCTATCGGCGCGCGACGTTGACCGGCTCTCGCCGGCCTTCCTGCCGCCGGCCACGGATGCGCCGCTGGTCACCGCGGTGGGCGGGCTGGAGCCGGGCGAATACCACCGGCAGACCGATCTGCTGCGCGCCGGCTGGCCTGCCAACGCGCATGCACCGGGCGCGGCGCATGTGCCGATGCCCGACAGGCACCATTTCAACGTGATGCATGATTTCGCCGACAGGGACAGTCCGCTGCTGCTGGCTGTGCGACGGATGATGGGGGTGGCTTAGCGCCTCCTTTTTGGCCACTCTTTGGCCACGCTTCGCCCACTCATCGGCCATTCAGCCCTCCAGCACCCGCAGCAACGACGACGTATCGTCCTTGCCCCAGCCCTTTTCCATCAGCGTGCCGAGCTGGCGCGAGGTGGCTTGCATGGCCGGCAGCTCCAGCCCGAGCTGGCGCGCAATCTGCGCGGCCAGGCCGAAGTCCTTGTCGTGCAGCCGCGCTTCGATACCGGGGGCAAAGTCGTGGGCGACCATCTTCGGTCCCATCATGTCAAGCATGCGGCTGCCAGCCATGCCGGTGGCCATGGCTTGCAGCACGCGGCCGCTGTCTACCTGCTGCGCCTGCGCGAAGCGCATGGCTTCGGCAATGCCTTCGATATTGACCACCTGGGCGATCTGGTTGCACAGCTTGGCGACTTGCCCTGCGCCGTGATCGCCGATGTGGGTGATGGTCTTGCCGAGCAGCGCGAGCAGCGGCCGCACGCGCTCCAGCATCTCGGCCTTGCCGCCCACCATGATGGTGAGGCTGGCGGCCTCGGCGCCGACCGTGCCGCCGGAGACCGGGCAGTCCAGTGCTTCGATGCCGCGCTCGGCCAGCCTGGCGGCAATCTCGCGGGTGACGATGGGCGAGATCGTGCTGTGGTCGATGCAGATGGTGCCCGGCGCCGCGCCTTCGATCACGCCGTGCTCGCCCAGCAGCACGGCCTGCACGTCGTCCGATGACGTGACGTTGGTAAACACCACCGAGGCGCCGCGCGCGGCTTGCGCCGGCGTGGTGCAGGGCACGGCGCCAAGCGCGCGGGCCGCGTCGGCGGCCTCGGGGCGGCGTACATAAGCGCGCACGGCGTGGCCGCCGGCGAGCAGGTGGCGCACCATCGGCGTGCCCATGGCGCCAAGGCCGATAAAGCCAATCGTCGTATTGCTCATCTCAAATATCCTTGCCTATCCTTACTTGTCTGACGCGTAGGCAAACTTGCCGTCGCGGATCACACCCATCACGCGTGAGCGCTGGTCAAAGCCTTGATGGTCCTTCGCGCTCAGGTTCATCACACCATTGGGAATGGTCAGGTTGGTGGTCGTCTCCAGCGCATCGCGCATGGCGTGGCGGAACTCGCGCGTGCCCGGCTGCGCGCCGCTCTTGCCGGCACGGCGCGCGGCATCGTCCAGCAGCATCCACGCGCCCCAGGCATCGCCGGCAAATTGGGTGATGCTGTCCGCGCCGTACTTTGTCTCATAGCGCGTCACGAAATCCAGCGCCACCTTCTTTACCGGATGGCCATCCGGCAACTGCCGCGCCACCACCACCGGCCCGGTCGGGAACAGCGTGCCTTCCACATCCTTGCCGCCCACCCGCAGGAAATCCCAGGTGGCGATGCCGTGCGTCTGATACACCTTGCCCTTGTAGCCGCGCTCGGCCAGGGTCTTCTGCGGCAATACCGACGGCGTGCCCGCGCCGGCAATCAGGATTGCATCCGGGGTGGCGGCCATCAGCTTGAGCACCTGCCCGGTCACCGAAGTATCGGTGCGCGAGAAGCGCTCGTTGGCTACCACCTTGAGCTTGCGCACGTCCGCCAGCTTGGAGAACTCGCGCCACCAGCTCTCGCCGTAGGCATCGTTGAAGCCGATGAAGCCGACAGTCCTGATGCCGTGGTTGCTCATGTACTCGGTCAGGACCGTCGCCATATGCGAATCGTTTTGCGGCATCTTGAACGCCCAGCGCCGCTTGGGGTCCGACTGCGGCTCGATGATGGCGGCCGACGCAGCCAGCGCCACCATCGGCGTCTCGCCCTCCGCCACGGCATCCAGCGCAGCAATGGCGGTGGGCGTGATGTTGGGGCCCACCACCACATCCACCTTCTCCTCGGAGATCAGCTTGCGCACATTGCGCACGGCCGCGGCCGGGTCGGAGCCATCGTCAAGGATCACGTACTGCGCGCGCTGGCCGCCCAGGGTTTGCGGCCACATCATGATGGTGTTCTTGGACGGGATGCCGATGGAGGCGGCGGGGCCGGTGGTGGAAACGTCGATGCCCACGCGGATGTCGGCGTGGGCGGGGAGGGCTTTGAGGCAGGCAAGCAGCAGGGCGGCGCACGGCAGGGCGGTGCGATTGAGCGGGTGGGGCACGGTTAGTCTCCTCGGAGTTTCTTGTTGTTGGCCTGGCGCGCGATCAGCAGGGCTGTCGAACCGTAGAACAGTCAATCAGTAATCGAGCCGCCCGCGCAATTCGTCGAACGGTACCATCACATGCTCGCGATAGGCGGGGCGTTGCTTGAGCCGCTCGTACCACGCTTCTACATTGGGCAGGCGCGGCCTCTCGATTTCCAGCTCGAAGTATCGATACAGGTTCGTCCCGGCCGGAATATCCGCCAGCGTCAGGCGGTTGCCATTGAGGAACGGACGACCGGCAAGCACACGGTCGAGAATCCGGAAGTGCTGCGCACAAAGCGCCAGGCTATTGTTGATGCCGCTCCAGTCCCGCTGCGCCGGCGGCGTGCGATAGAAGCCCCAGAACACGCCAATCAGGAAGGCAGGCTGCAAGGTGGTCTGCGACCAGTCCATCCAGCGCTCCACGTCAGAGCGCCTGCTGGCATCTTCGTCCCAGAAGCCAGGCTTGCCATGGCAAGCGGCCAGATACCGCAGGATGCTGTGCGATTCCCAGACCACCGTGCCGCCATCGTCGATGACAGGGATCTTGCCATGCGGATTCATGGCCAGGAATTCAGCCGTGTCGTTGATGCCGAAACCGCCGCCAGCCGGGATGTGCTCATGCGCAAGACCGAGCTCGCCGACCAGCCACATCACCTTCTGCACATTGAATGAGCTACGCCGCCCCCAGACCCTAAGCACAAGCATCCCCTCCCGGAATTTGCCACCATGCATCGGCAATTGTAAATCGGCAGCGGCCAGCTACCGCACTCGCCTCGCGCGGATCGACCATGCCGACGCTGCACGCAATGCCTGGCTGGCAATGCCGCCGACACAGGTGCTGATCTATGGCAACCCAAAGGGGGGGCGCCGTTGATGCTCGCGGCACCCAGCGTTACGCTGGACCTGCCTCTGCGCGTATTGGTGCGCGATGACGGCCAGGGCAGCACCTGGGTGAGCTTCCACGCTGCCGCGGAACTGGAAAGCGCTCACCCGTTGCCTGCAGGCAGCGCAGCGCCGCGCCGCTGGCCGCGGCGCAGCGGCTGATACTTGACACGGCGGGCGCGCAAGGCGCCCCGGGATGACTTAGCCTGCCAGACCCTTGTTCGGGTTGATCAGGTACTTCTCACCTGTCGCGCGCTTGTTGTAGACGGCGATCACGTCCAGGTCCAGCACCTCGGCCAGCGAGATCTCCTTCGAGTAATGGCTGGCAAAGGTGGTTTTCAGTTCCGCCACCACGCGCTGCTTGAGTTCGTTGGCCCGCTCGCGCCCGATTTTCTGCAAGAACGGGAACAGCAGCCAGCCGCCCATGCCCCACGCCATGCCGAAGCTGCGGCTGAACTCGGTCGGGCTGGTGTCCAGGCCGCCGTAGAGGTAGACCTGCTTGTGGGTGGTCGAGCCATAGCGGCTGTATTCGCGCGCGGTCTTGTTCAAGGCCGCTTCCATGCAGGTGAGGATCTGGCCGCCGAGCTTGCCGCCGCCCGTGGCGTCGAACGCGATCGTTGCGCCAGTGGCGACGAGTGCCTCGGTGAGGTCCTGCATGAACGTGGGCGACGCGGTGTTGCACACGTAGACCGCACCCTGTGCCTTGAGCAGGTCCGCCTGCTCTTCCTTGCGCACGATGTTCACCAGCTTGATGCCATCCTTGAGGCAGATCTGGTTGAGCATCTGGCCCAGGTTGGAGGCCGCCGCAGTGTGCACCAGCGCGCTATGCCCTTCGCGCCGCATGGTCTCCACCATGCCCAGCGCGGTGAGCGGGTTGACGAATGACGACGCGCCATCGGCGGGCGTGGCGCCTTCGGGCAGGACCAGGCACTGGTCCGCCGGAACGCAGCGGTACTGCGAGTACATCGCGCCGCCGATGGCGGCCACGGTCTTGCCCAGCAGCGCTTGCGCCGCGGGGGACGAGCCTGCATCGACGACCACGCCCGCGCCCTCATTGCCAACCGGCATGGACGCATCCATGCGGCCGGCCATGCTGCGCATCGCCCCTTGCGGGACGCGCGCGGTGACCACTGGGCGCGCTGCTGTGCCGCTGGCCTTGGCCGTGCTCATGTCGGCCGCACCGAACAGCAGGCCAAGATCGGACGGGTTGAGGGGAGAGGCTTCAATGCGGATGAGCACTTCATCCGGGCCGGGGGGCGGCGTGTCGATGCTGTCTAGCGACAGCTCGAGTTCACCGCTGCTCTTGATTAGCGAACGAAGTTGAAGGCCGGTGCGCATTCGATGTCTCCTTGATCTGTCGGTGTGCGGTGTGCAGTGCGAGATGGGCGAGGCGGCAACGTGAGGCCGCTCTTGCCGGAAGAATCAGCAATGTAGCAAGTTCCTGGGAAACGCGTACTGGGCCGGAAATCCAGGTCATGCGCCTGCCGACAGACCGTCATGCATCGCGCTGATGGAGGCGTATCAATATGCGCTCGTCCACGCGCTTGCCCTCCTTGACACCCCGAATCTTTCAACCTAAAGTTCGCCTGCAGATCTAGATAAGAGACCATCTGTAAGATGGTCTCTTCCTGCGTGCAGCTTGCTGCGGCCTCTTACAGAAATAAAACAAGGAGACCGCTGTGCAATCCACGATCAAGATCCGTGGCATCGATGATGTCATCGCATTTATTGATTCCTGCCCGGGCATAAAAGGTAGAGCCGGCCTCATCTGGTGGCTTGCGCTGGGAGGACTGTTCCTTGACGCATTTTCCAATTCCGCATTGAGCGCCGGGCTCGGGCCCATGACGCGGAACCTGCAGCTTGCCGCTTCGCAAGTTGCGCTGCTGACGTCCTTTGCTTCGTGGGTGGCGATCGCCTTCAATCCCATCGGCGGATGGATGGCGGACCGCTGGGGCCGCATTCGCCCGCTGATCATCGCGAAATTCCTGGCGGTGATTGGCGCGCTGCTGGTGGTGTTCGCGCCTGGCTTCGAAGTGATCCTCGTCGGGCGCTTCTTTGTCGGCGCGGCCTATGGCATCGACTTTGCCATCGCCATGGCAGTGCTGGCCGAATTCACGCCGGTCAGGTTGAAGAGCCGGCTCAATACCTGGCAGGGCATGTGGTACACCGCGGTCTGCAGCAATTTGCTGCTGGCGTTGTTGTTCCATTCGTGGAATGTGGGCGACGCCATCTGGCGCTACTCCGTGGCGGCCACCGCCATCTTCGGGCTCGGCATCCTGGTGCTGCAGCTTGCGTTCCTGGTGGAGAGCCCGATCTGGCTGGCGCGCAAGGAGCGGCTGGTCGACGCCGCCAAGGCAATGACGCGGATCTATGGCCGGCCCTTTTCCGCAGCGCCGGAGGAAGAGCGCCTGCCGGTGCTGAATCAGGCAAAGCGCGGGCTGGCCAATGTGCTGCTGATCTTTCGCGGTGTGTATCTGCCGCGCACCATTCTTGCAGCGACGGTGCAGATCGGGCAATCCATCCAGTATTTCGCGGTGGGTTGGTATCTGCCGCTGATCAGCGCGGCGCTGTTCGGCAAGGATTTTGTCTACGCCACGGTGGGTGCGCTGGTCTTCAACGTCTTTGGCATCCTTGGTGGCTTCATGTCGCCGCTGATCGGGCGCAAGCTGGGTCTGCGCCGTGCTTCCGCCTTTGGTTTCGCCGCCGTCTTCGTCATGCTGCTGATCCTCGGCCTGTTCAACGGCAAGATGCCGATCTGGGTGGCGGTGATCGTGCCGTCGCTGTTCATCCTTTTCCATTCAGGCGGTCCCGGCGCCAACGGCAAGAGCCTTTCGTCGCTGTCGTTTCGCAGCGAACTGCGCGCGGGGGCCAACGGCATCATCGGCGCACTGGGCTCAACCGGCGCCGCACTGGGCCTGTTGATCTTCCCGCTCTTCCGGGAGAAATACGGCCTGGAGACGACCTTTCTCATCCTCTCGATCGTGCCGCTGACGGCCAGCATCATCTGCTTTGCCATCAAGTGGGACCCGACGCGCACCACCATCCATCCTGACAACGAAGCCGACGCGCCGCAATTCGGCGGCGACGAGGCGCCGGCCCCGGCGTTCCTCAACCCGGCGATAGAGAAATCCCAACGATGAAGACCAACAGGAACGTCATACTCGCCATCGACGAAGGCACGTCCGGCACGCGGGCGGCCGTGGTTGCCGCCGACGGCCATGTCTCGTGCCTCGAGTACACCACGCTGCAGGTGGACGCGCCACGGCCCGGCGTGGTCGAGCAAGATGCCAACGCGATACTGGAAAAGACGATCGCCGTCTGCCGCGCCACCATCGCACGCGCGCAGCAAGAGCAGTTGCGCATTGTCGCGTTGGGCATTGCCACGCAGCGTGCCACCGCGGTGCTGTGGGATACCCGCAGCGGGCGGGCGATCGTGCCCGCCATGGTCTGGCAGGACACGCGCTATGTCAGTGAGCTCAGCGCGCTGGCGCCAGCCTGGGACAAGACGCTGCTCGAGCAGGTCGGGCGACCGGTCGGCGTGCGTTCTCCCTACCTCTGGGCCGCGCGCCATCTGCGGGACACGCCCGAGGTGGCCGAGGCGTTTCGCGCGGGCAGCCTGGCGTTTGGCACCATCGACACCTGGCTGCTCTGGCATCTGTCCACCGAACGCGCCTGCGTGACCACGCCGACCAACGCCACCTCCGCCAGCGCCTACGTGCTGGCCGGGCACCGCTATCACCTCGGCTGGCTCGATGCGCTGGGCTTCCCGCACACGCTGTTGCCCGCGCTGCGCCAGGACGCCGACGATTTCGGGCGCACGCGCCCGGCGCTGCTGGGCATCGACGTGCCGATCCTCGCTTGCGCAGGCGACCAGCTTGCCGGCGCCGCGGGGCTCGGATGCCTGGAGCGCGGGCAGTCGATGTGCGTGCATGGCACCGGCAGCTTCGTGGACCTGGTGATCGGGCCGCAGCCACCGGCCAAGGCCGGCCTGTACGACGGCACCCTGACCATGACCGCGCGCCGGCAGCACGATGTCTCGCATCTTTCCGTGGAAACGTTCGTCGCCACCACGGGCTCCGCGCTGAACTGGGTTTGCGAGAAGCTGCGCTGGTTCGAGAGCGCGAAGCAGATCAGCGCGCTGGCCGCCACCGCCGACTCCGCGCGCGGCGTGACCTTCCTGCCCGCGCTCACCGGGCTGCGCGTCCCGCAGATGCAGCCAGGAGCCCGCGCGTCGCTGACGGGCATCTCCATCGCAAGCACGCAGGCCGAGGTGGCCTACGCCATCCTGGAAGGCATCGCGCATGCCGTGTCGTCCTGCATGGAGGCCAACGAGGAAGTCGCCGGCGTGCCCGTGGCCGAACTCATCGTGGGTGGTGGCCTCTCCGGCAGCGACGCGCTGCTGCAAATCCAGGCGGACCTGACCGGCATGCCGATCCGGCGCATGCGCGAGACCGATCGCGCCAGCTTGCGCGGCATCGCCTTCTTCGCGGGCTCGTCGGGGCTGCTGTGGGACTCGCTGCAGGACGCCCGCGCGACCAATGAAACCGATGCCGTGTTCGAGCCACGCCTTGGCGCCGACCAGCGCGGCGAGCGCCGCGCGCTCTGGCACGCGCGGGTCGCGTCCGAGTTGCGCCACGCGCAAACCTTCCATCACCACTGACCTGCCAGGAGATCGCCGAAACATGATGGTTTTTCCATCCAGAAGTCCCAGCCGGGACCGCGCCAGGATGACATCCACGGAACCGCTGCGCCTGGTGCGCCAGGCGCAGCTCGATCGCCTTGGCAGCGAGACCTTCGACATCCTCATCGTCGGCGGCGGCGTGACCGGCGCCTATGCCGCGCTGGATGCCAGCCTGCGCGGCTATCGCGTCGCCCTGGTGGAGAAGAACGATTTCGCCTCCGGCACATCGTCCAAGTCCTCCAAGATGGTGCATGGCGGATTGCGTTACATCGAACAGGGCAACCTCGGGCTGGTGCGTCATTCCTTGCTGGAGCGCCAACGCCTGCGCAGGAATGCGCGGCACCTCGTGCAGCGCCTGCCGTTCCTCTTTCCCGTGATGGAGAAGGACGGCGTGTTCGACAAGCGCCTGTCCAAGGCATTCGAGAGCCTGCTCTGGACCTACGACCTGGCGGGCGGCTGGCGCGAAGGCATCCTGCATCAAAAGCTCACCAAGGCCGAGGTGCTGTCGCATTGCCCGACCTTCAACGAGGAGAACCTGCTCGGCGGCTTCATGTACTTCGATGCGCGCGTGGACGATGCCCGGCTTACGCTGAACATCGCCCGCACCGCGGCCTTTCACGGCGCGGCAGTGGTCAACCACGCGAAGGTGGTGGAGATCACGCGCAACGGGCACGGCAAGGTCGACGGCGCCATCATTCATGCCGGGGATCGAGAGATCCGCGCCAGGGCCGGCGTTGTCGTCATGGCCACTGGCGTATGGCTGCGTGACTGGACCGGCCGCAAGAAGGGCGAGGAAAAGACGCTGCATATCCGCCCGGCCAAGGGCGTGCACGTGGCCATTCCCTGGCTCAAGGTCCGCAACGACTGCACCGTGACCATCCCCGTGCCGGGGCGCAACCGCCGCGCCACCATCACGCGCTGGGGCAACGTCTCCTACCTGGGCACCACGGACGAAGACTACGAAGGCGATCTCGACAACGTCTGCTGCACCCGCGAGGAACTCGACTTCCTGCTGGACGGCGCGCGCTGGGCGTTGAAGACGGACCTGCAGGCCGAAGACGTGCTGGGCAGCATCGCGGGCTGCCGGCCGCTGGTGGCGCCGCCGGGGGGCAAGACGCTGGAGATCAAGCGCAACCATGAGATCCATACCGCCGCCGATGGTCTCGTCACCATTGTCGGGGGCAAGCTGACCACCTCCCGGCACATGGCCGAGCAAACCATCGACGCGGCCCAGAAAGTGATTGGCCAGCGCAACAGATGCCAGACCAAATCCGCGTACCTGCTGGGTGCCGCGGGATACGACGCGCAGGCCATCGTGGCTTCCGGCGGCTTGTCCGCCCACCTGGGCGAGCGTTATGGCACGGAAGCCCGCTTCGTCAGCGACATCCTGCAGGCCGATGCGCGCCTGCAAGCACCGATTGTCGAAGGGCTTCCCTATACCGAAGCCGAGGTTGTCTACGCCGCGCGCCACGAGCTGGCGGGGAGCGTGGACGACGTGCTCTCGCGCCGCATCCGCGCCCGCCTGATGGCGCGCGATGCCTCGGCGCGCGCCGCGTCCCGCGTGGGCGCAATCCTGCAGGCCGAGCTTGGCCTGTCCGAATCCGTGGTGGCGCAGCAGGTCAATGACTACCTGGCTGCCGTCGCACATGAAAAATCCGTTCTACTGGGAGATGCACAATGATCAGCAAGGAAGCCATCAAGCGCGGCTACAACCGTGGCAACTATGTCGTCGGCGCGCACACGCCGCCGGCCTATGCGGCCACCATCAAGGTGACCTCCAGCATGCCCGGCCTGCAGCGCAACGCCGTCGCCGTGGATGCCGCGCACATCGATGCGCTGCGCGGCGTGGCCGATGAGGTGCTGACCGATGCCGCCAGCGTGGTGGCCTGGACGCGCGACTGGTGGGCCGGCTCCATGATGACCGAGACCGCGGGTCGGCCGGCCACGCCGCAAGCTGTCATCGTGCGCGTGTCCACCGTCGGGCAGATCCAGGCCGTCATGCGGATCGCGCACGCGGCGGCGATCCCGTTGACGGTGTCGGCGGGCCGCAGCAATGTCACCGGCGCTGCGCTGCCGGTGCGCGGCGGCATCGTGCTGGACGTGTGCGAGCTGAACAAGGTGCTGGGCTTCGACAGGGAAAGCCAGGTCGTCGAGGTGGAAGCCGGCCTGTTCGGCGACGTGTTCGAGCAGACCATCCAGAAGGACTACGGCATGACGATGGGCCACTGGCCATCGTCCTTCGCCATCAGCACCGTGGGCGGCTGGGTGGCGTGCCGCGGCGCCGGGCAGCTTTCCACGCGCTACGGCAAGATCGAGGACATGGTCTTCGGCATGGATGTGGTGCTGGCCGACGGCAGCCTGATCAGCGTGGGCGGCTACTCGCGCGCAGCACTCGGCTCGGACCTGCAGCAGCTGTTCATCGGCTCGGAAGGCACGCTCGGCGTGATCGTGCGAGTGCGCCTCAAGCTGCATCGGCTGCCGGACTACGGCCGCGCCATTGCCTATGGCTTCAAGACCTTCGCCATCGGCCTGGAAGCCTGCCGCGAGATCATGCAGCGCGGCGCCAATCCCGCAGCCCTGCGCCTGTACGACGCGCTTGAGAGCCGCGTGCAGTTCAACCTGCCGGACACCAACGTGCTGCTGATCGCCGACGAGGGCGCGCGCGAGATGGTCGATGCCGTGATGGCCATCAGCGAAGGCGTATGCAAGGGGCTCGGCGATGCGCTGGACAGCGAAGCGATCTTCGAGCGCTGGCTGGATACGCGCTACCTGACCGGCAAGAGCGCGGAAGGCTTCAAGCGCAGCCCCGGCTTTGTCGCCGACACGCTCGAGATGTCCGGCCCCTGGCGCGACCTGCCCGCCATCTACACGGACGTGGTCAACGCCATCAACGCCGTGCCCGGCACGCTCGCCGGCTCCGCGCACCAGTCGCATGCCTATGTGGACGGCGCCTGCCTGTACTTCTCGCTGCGCGGCGAGGTCGAGGTGGAGAACCGGGCGAAGTGGTATCGCCAGGCCTGGGATGCCGCCAACGCGGTGTTGATCAAATACAATGCCGCGTTGAGCCACCATCACGGCATCGGGCTGCTGCGCGCGCCGTATATGCGCGAATCGCTGGGCAGTGCGTTTGCGGTGCTGACGGCGGTCAAACAAGCGCTGGATCCCAAGAACATCCTCAACCCCGGCAAGCTCGGCCTGACGGACGCGCTGCCCCACGACCCGGATCGGTAAGCACCATGGATAAGTCCCTCGGGGCACGCCTGACGCGGCACCCGGTTATCGCGACGCTCTTCGGTGTCGAGCAGGCCGATATCCTGATCGAGAGCCACGCCGAGGTCTGCATCGTTGCCAACGTGGAGCTGCGCAAGCTGCAGCCCGTGGTGGCCACGCTGACCAAGGCCGGCAAGTACGTCATCGTCAATATCGACAGTTGCGAAGGGCTGTCGCAGGACAAGGGCGGCGTCGAATATCTCGCCGATATCGGGGTGACCAGTCTCGTCTCGACCCGGGTAGCGACTATCCAGCGCGCCAACCGGGCCGGCCTGATCACCATGCAGAAGGTGTTCGTGACCGACCGTTCGACCTGGCCGCGCAGCGTCAAGGCGCTGGAGCAAAGCGATCCCAACCTGGTGCAGTTGATGCCCGCGCCCATGCTCGCGCATCTATCCACCCAGGACCGCAAGGCGCTGCCGC
The DNA here is from genome assembly GCF_014170355.1 of Cupriavidus sp. UME77. NCBI lineage: Bacteria > Pseudomonadati > Pseudomonadota > Betaproteobacteria > Burkholderiales > Burkholderiaceae > Cupriavidus > Cupriavidus sp. UME77. Next base: position 289,963 of record NZ_LZZU01000090.1, on the reverse strand, counting down.
CCATCGTGACCTCGGGGTTCGTCTGCAACAAGGACGACATCCGCAGCGCGATCCGCGAAGGCGCCGTGGCGGTGTCCACCAGCGACAGCAAGCTGTGGAACCTGGAGCCGTCCGTGCTGAAGTCCTGATGCCATGGAGCCATCAAGCCTGATCGAGCGAAAGCACGCCTGCGCGTGCTTTCGCTCGCCGGGCGCCGCTCAGCCCCTGGCGCCGTCGGTGTACGGGTCAACCTGGCGAGCGCCTTCGCCGAACGAATCGAACTTGCCGGTGCGGCCGCCGTCGGTGTATGGGTCCACTTTGCCGGCCCGGTAGTTGTAGCCGTAGCGGTCACCATAGAGGGTACGGTCCTGTGGGCCGGCGGCCTGGGCGGCGCCGGCGAGCAAGGCCGCCGCAAGTGCTGCGGCGGAGAGGGTGGCAGTGGCAAATTTGTTGTGCATGGTGTGCTCCTTGAATGCGGGGTTCGGCCTCTTCCGTGCCGTTGGATCTCGTGACGTTCGTGGCGTTAAAGGGCAGGGGTCAGAGAGGAACGATCTTCGGCTCGCCGGAGTCGGGCCCCATCAGCGGCCCGTGATAGATCGGCGAGCCGCACGGGAACGAGTTCGGGATCGCAGGCATCTCCGGCATCCCAGGCAGCTTCGGAAACTCGCCATAGCCGGGATCCCTGCGGATGATCATGGGCATGGGGTAGACACCGGTGCCGCCGGTCACGGCGATCCGGGCGGCCTGCTCAAGCTCGCTGAGGCGAGGCAGGTTTCCGATGGATAGGGTGGGCATGGTCTTCTCCTGAGTGGGTTGTGATGGAGGAGCGCCGGGCTCGGCGCTCCCCCTTCACCACGCACACGGCATGCCATGGCCTGGCGCCGCGCAGTGTGCGCGGGCGGGCATAAATCCGGAGGAAAACGATGGTGCGGCGCCAACACGCCGGGCAAGCGTCGGTGGCACGCAGACACCTGCGCGGGATTTTCGTCCGTGACTTGCGCGACACCGTGGTGCCTGGCTCAGGCGAGCCGCAGAAGTTCCGCGGTGGCCGTTTCAGGAAAGGCCGTGCCGCACAAGCGCCGGGCAGGCAAAGGGCGGGCGTGATGCGGGCCCGCCTGTGGATGCACTCACGGCCGCGCAGCCAGGCGCGCCTTGATCTTCTGGCCGAGCGGAAACTGAATGCTGCCATTCCTGTGGAAATCCACATCCCGCACCCACTCCATCTTTCCCGTCGACAGGCGCCAGTAAAACAGGCGCGCGGATCCGTGATCCAGGTTCACCCGCACGGCGTTGAAGCTCTTCGGGTACTTCTCGTGGGTATAGAGCGCACCGGCCGCGAAGCGGAAGTTCGGATCTGCATCCAGCTGCCGCAGGGATGCGCCGTGAGGATCGTGCTCATGCCCGCGAAGCACGAAATCGAACGCCCCCAGTTTTGCCCGTTGATAGAGAATGTCGTCCCGGATAAACCAGTCCGACTCTGCGGGATGATGCAGCAGCAAGATGCGCAGGTCCGCGCCGGCCAGCGCGGCAATGCTCGCGTCGATCTGCGGCACGCCAAGTATCAGGTTGTCGCGATCCCCGTCGGAGCTGCAGCGCCAGGCCGAGTTCATGCCTGCGACTCCCACCGTAATGCCGCTGTGCTGCCATGTGTCGGTATAGAAGTATCCGTGATTGACGGCTGGCTGGCCCAGCGCCTGGCATTTGCCCAGAAAACTGAAATAGTTATCCAGCCTGGCGAATACGCGGTCGCGATCGTCCTTGCAGTCCTGGGACGTCAGGTAGTCGATGATCGCCTCGTTGCCGGTAAGCCGGGATTTGGCGCTCTCCTCCTCTCGGGTGAACCGCTTGACGACGCCTCGGTCGACATCGTGATTGCCCGGGACAAACAGGAAGCGGGCTTGCTTGTTGGGTAGCTTGTCCCGCAACTGCGTGAAGAACTCGAAGGACTTGTCGAATTCCGCGGGCGAACCGGTCTTGGATATGTCGCCGGTGACAAAGACGGCATCCGGCTTGAGATCATCATCGTCCAGGATGGATTCGAGATCATCCAGGAACGCCTTCTTCACGCGCTCCTGGCTGCCCGCATGGGCTTGCGCGGCGGTTTCAAAGTGCACGTCCGACAGATGGAGCCACGTGAGCTCGCGTCCGTTGCGCCGGATCAGCACCTCGTGCTCGCTGAAGTGACCGGAGCGCACGCGAAAGCATATGCGGAATTCCGACGCTTCCTGCTCGGCCAGCGCGGCCGCATTCGCCAGTTCCAGGATCCTGGCGGCGATCTTGCTGTCGCTCTTTAGCGTGACCTTGGTACAGCCGTGGCGGATGCTGGTGATCTCGATGGCGCCAGGCTCAACGGCGAGTACCGCGTGAAGGCGCGCGAGAAAATCATCGCGCACCGCCATGAATTCTTCGGGCTCCATGTCGAGCACCAGCGTGATTTCGCTATCGGGTTCGTCGCCGGGACTATCAGGAAGATGTGCCATCTGTCGCTCCAGGCGCCCCGCTCTCCATGCGCTGAGGTGGATTCAGGTGACTTGCGGGGCAAAGTGGCTCTAACTATGCACTGCCTTGTGCTTCTGTCAGTGCGGGAGCGAACATAGGGGGCGCCCGCGGCGTTGCGCCTACATCCCCTTGAACGCGTCCGCATAAAGCCGGCTGACCCCCAGCTTTTCCGGCCGGTCGCGCAGGGTCAGGGTGAGCTTGCCGCTGTCATCGCGCTGCGCGCTGGCAATGGCCGTGCAGCGTACGATGGTGCTGCGGTGGACCTGCCAGAAGCACGCCGGATCGATCCGCATCTGCAGCTCCCGCAGCGACATGCGAATCAGGTGCTCGCGCTGCGCGGTGACCACCCGCACATACTTGTCCGCGGCCTCGAAATACAGCACCTCGTCAATCGGCACCATCGTGATGGTATTGCCGGCGCTGGCCTGGATCACCTGCAACGGGCTGGCCGCCGGTGCGGCTGGCTGCGCAGGGATGCCGACGCCAAGCAGCGCGCGCAACTGATCCATGGCGGCATCCAGCGATGGCGGGGCGGCGTGCGGGGCTGCACGCTGTTGCAACGTGGCCTGCAGGCGCGCGCAGGTTTTTGCCAGGCGGTCGGTCTGCACGGGCTTTAGCACGTAGTCGACGGCCGCATGCTCGAAGGCGTGCAAGGCGTATTTGTCGTAGGCCGTCACGAAGACGATCAGCGGGAATGGCTTGGCCGAGTCGGGCCAGTCCTCGGCCAGGGTCTGCGCCGCCTCCAGTCCGCTCATGCCCGGCATGCGGATATCCAGGAACAGCAGATCGGGCTGCAGCGCGAGCGCCTGCGCCACGGCGGCCTCGCCGTCGCCTACGGTTGCGACGATGTTCAGCGCCGGCCACAAGCGGGCCAGCTCCGCCTGGAGGTCCGCGGCCAGCAGCGCTTCATCTTCGGCGATCAGGGCAGTGGTTTGCATGGAGGCGATATCGGGCAGGGTGGGGCGGCAGTCAATCAGGATAGCGGAAGGTGCACGATGGCCAGCGTGCCGCCGCCGCCATCGCCGGCATCCAGCAGCTGGAAGCTCGCGGCTTTGCCATAGAGCTGGGCGAGCCGTTCGCGCACCTGTGATGTGCCAAAGCAATCCGAGCCGGGCGGCAGGTCGCTCAAGCCCACGCCGGTGTCGCGCACGGCGAGCACCAGCGTGCCGCCTTCGCGGCGGGCCGTCACCTTGATCCAGCCGCCCGCGACGATGGGCTCCAGCCCGTGCTTGATGGCGTTCTCAACCAGTGGTTGCAGCAGCAGCGGCGGCACAGGCAGGTTGGCCAGGCCAGCTGGCAGGTCGAGCTCGACCTGCAGCCGCGCACCCATGCGCACCTGCATCAACGCCAGGTAGTCGGCGATGCGATCGAACTCGCATGACAACGGATGCGAACCGGAGCGCGAGGCCTGCAGCGTGGCGCGCAAGAACGAGATCACCTGGTTCAGCATCTCTTGCGCGCGCTGCGGATCCTGCCCGATCATCACGCGCAGGTTGCCCAGCGTATTGAACAGCATGTGCGGCTCCAGCTGCGACTCCAGCAAGCGCAGCTGGTTCTCCGCGGCGCTGCGCATGGCCGCCTGCGCCCGCGCGTCCGCGGCCGCCATGCGCCCACGCGCATAGTGGAAGTAAGAGATGCCAAGCGCCAGCACCAGCGCCACCGTCATGCTCAGCAGCAGGGCGCGCGGATTGCGCATCAGATCCAGCGGCGAGCCATGGCTACCGGTGAGCACGTTGGCAATCGCGTGCCCGCAAAAATAGCCCACTACGCCAGAAGCGACGATCCACGGAAACATCCACTTCCAGTCCGGCCAGCGCCGCTGCGTGGTGGGAGCACCCGGCGAGGCATCGGGCAGCCGGCGCGTGAGGCCATAGCGGCCCAGCTTCACCAGCGCCTGGATCATCATCGTGATGCACAGGGCATAGGCCAGGTTCATGCCAAACGGCTCGCGGAACACGACGGAGAAGAAGCCGGCGGAGCCGAACGCCACGGGCACTCCAATCCGCAGTTCGCGAAACAGCCAGGTCAGTTCCTTGGCGGGATAACGCATGATGCGCCGTGGCCGGATGTCAGCCACCAGCAACGCCTTGCGGCATCTCAGCCTGCGGGCGCCGCGCGCGCAGTTCCGCCGTGGTATTGCCCTCGCCATGCGGTGTCCAGCCCGGCGGCATGAACAAGTACCCAAGGAACGCGCGCAAGCTGCGCGCCCCGGCCAGGTCGCGCAACAGATGCACCCATTGCGTGAACTTGATCCGCAACGGATTCGCGCTCTCGATGCGCTGGCGGCGCGACAAGATGATGGCCTCGGTCAAGGCGAATGCCAGCACCGACGGGGCCGCGATAAACAGCTGAAACGGATCGAGCGCGTTCATGACTGCACGCCTGGACGTGGTTCGGGACAGGGGTTGCTGGCTTCGGTTGCTGGCATTAGTTGCTGGCGTCAGTGGCGGCCTGAGTGATCAGCCCGGCACGCTGTTGGGCATTGCCTGCCGGGTCAGCCTCCAGGTCACCAGGCTACGTGAGAGGAAGATACCGCTAACGGCACCATAGATAAAGCCGATCGGCATCGCGACGCTGGCATGCCACAGCAAGCCGGGGTTTACCGCCATGGCCACGCTCACGCCGTAGCGGGTGATGAACAGGCAGAGGATCAACGCCAGCGGCACCCAGCTTGCGGGCACCAGCAGCCGGCGTTCGGCCTCCAGCCAGCGAATGCCGCTCCAGGCGCCGATGGCGTGGGCCAGCGCCAGCGCGACAGCGACACCCACTCCCCATCCAGGCAGCGCGAGCGGCTGCGCGGAGAAGGCCGAGATGACGCCACCCAGCGAGACCACCGCCATGGCCACGGGCACCGCCGTGGCGCGGGCTGGCGTCATCCGCCTGGGGACGGTTTGCGAGAGGCCGAGCGCAATCAGGCCCGCGAGCAGGATCCAGACCCATCGGGGCGTTTGGTGGAGGATTTCAGTGAGCATGCGAGCGTCCAGTCTTGTCGGGGGAAACGCGATGGTGCTCATGTTCGGCTGACGCTGGCTCGGTGCGCTGGTCAGTGCGATGAAACGCCGGATGGTGTCGCGAAGTGCAGGCGGTGAAGGTCGAGTTGCCAGCGCTTGACTGCCGGTCCCGGGCGAGGTGGTCGGATCCGGGTGTATCCGGCTTCGCTTCTTGGGGGCGCCCGGGCCGGCCTCTATCCAGGCTGAGGAAACCTGGCCATGGAGATATCGGCCAGATAGGACCCGTCGGGCAGGCGTATCCGCTTCTCGAAACGTCCTTCTTGAACAAAGCCAAAGCGCGCATAGAGGACGCGAGCCCGCTTGTTGGTTGCGCGCACGCGCAGTTCGATCTTTTCTACGGCCGGCGTGCGATCCGCCCATTCCAGCAACGCTGTCATCAGCGCCCCTCCGATCCCAAGGCCAAGGTGCCCGGGATGGACGACGATCGTCAGCGTGAACACGTGCGCAATGGACTCCAGTCCCAACGGCTCAAGCAGCGCGTGGCCCACCGGTTCGCCGTCGACCTCGGCTACGAGATAGGCGCCTTTTGTGGAGAGGACTTCGATCTTTTGCTCGAATGCGGATTCGTGGAACTCATAGGGCTGCGATACAAGCAGTCCGGGGGTGGCGGCGGTTGTCCGCTCGGCGGAACAAAGCGCAGGGGCATCTGCCTTGGTCGCTTTCCGGATTTTCAGGGTCTCTGGCATGGCAGGCTTGTCTATGGAGTGCATTGGTACGGGAGGACGTCCCTGGCTGACGCAGGTTTTGCTACTTCCACGAACCTCGTAATCAGCTAGCACCACCCGATAAGCCGCAACGGCGCCACTGGAAAGAAACAGCCGGCGTGACTCAAATGCGCGCAGCCAGAATTGAACCACGGCCTGAGAAACGCCCTTCTGGTTTGCCGCTTGCTCGACAATATTGGCGACCTCGATTTCCAACAGCGCTGCATAGGTGTCTCTGCTGATGACAACCCGATGCCCATTCGCCGCCGCAACCATGTGAAACGGACCCGCGATCGGCACGTCGTAAAGCGCTCGCCGGTCGGCCGTGCAGAAGGAGTAGGCAAGGTTCTCTGCCTCGGTTCCTATCAGGCCAGCAATCGTCCCACGGCTGGAAAGTGGCAGTGCCTTGGCCGCGAACTCTTCCGTGCCGTAGATGCTGTGGAACGCTCCGGCTAATGCAACGAAGCCGGGATTGCCCCAGGCGCCAAGAAGCGCATAGGTTCCGATCAGATGCGCGGACAGTGGGCGGCCGTGGTGATCGATGTCATCGGCGCCCAGTTCTGACAGCACGTCCCGCAGCGTTGCCGCGTCAGCGATCTCACGGTTCATTTTTTGCCTGGCCTCATTTCGCACCAGGCAAATGATAGCCGCAGCATCGGCTGTAAACCATGAAAAGCCACCAAGGCTGGAGGCCGGTTGCGCGAAGTGCGCACGCCACTACGCCGCCTCGAAGACCGCCTCGACCTTTCCCTCGCGGATCGCAGACTTGAGCGTGGCGTGGTCCTGTTCGTTCTGGTCGGCGTAGGCAACAGAGAAGGCGGCGATCGCCTTGTCGAACGCGTCGCTCTTTCCCATGTACCCGCTGATCACGGCGGCATCCCCGGAGCGCGCGTGGGATAGCGCCAGCGAGTTGCCACAGGTCTCGGCGAAGAAGTTCATCTCGGTCGTGTGGAACGTCTCGACGGCGGGCTTGATCTTGACGTCCCGGAGCTGGCGGACATAGAAGTGCCGCCCTCCCTTCCCGCCCTCGAGCCAGCCGAGGAAGATGTCGCTGGCTGGCTGCATGAGCCGGTGGCCGTTCACGACACGCTCCCCGTGGTTCCGATAGACGCTCTTCCCCGCATAGGCTTCCAGGACCGAGGCGCGCGCCTCCTTGATCTGGAGAATGAGCGGATCTCCTGCGCGGGCCATCAGCAGGGCCACCCAGCAGGCGGTGCCGACGCTCCCGACGCCGACGACCTTGAGCGCGGCGTCCTTGATCTCGTAGCGGTCGAACAACATGCGATGGGCTGGCGTCAGGCTCTCGCGGTACCGGGCGATGCCGTGCGTGACGTCCGGATGGATCTCCCCCGGGTGGTGGCCTTTAATGTGGTAGATCGACGGGAGCTGGTCCTTGATGACCGGCGCCCCGCCCGAATCGCCTACGAGCTTCGGGAAGATGGCTTCCGAGGTGCTGCTGGCGCGCTCCTTCGCCAGGCGGTCGATCACGCGGCGGCGCAACCCCGCATCCTTGATGGTCGAGATCAGCATCTCGGCCTCCAGCGCGAAGTACCACAGCTCCAGCACTTTCATTTCGCTGTACTCGGCCATGTGCTCGCGGTAGGACCTGACACAAATGAGGGCCGCATCCCTGGCGGCGGATTCGGGCAGGCCGTTGTCGCGACTTGCAATCACGAAGCTCGCCGCGAGGCGTTTGAGGTCCCACTCCCAGGGCGCCGGGAGGGTCTCGTCGAGGTCATTGATGGCGAAGATGACTCGCCTCTCCGGGGTGGCGAGACCCCGGAAGTTGACCAGGTGCGAGTCTCCGCCGCATTGCACGTGCACGCCGGTAGTCGGAGTCGCCGCCAGATCGTTCGCCATGGCGAGCGCGGAGCCGCGGTAGAAGGTGAAAGGGGACAGCACCATGCGCCCGTGGCGAAGGGGAAGGAGCTCGGGGATGCGCCCCTCGTCCGCCTTCAGCACCAGGCGGACCGGGTCCGGCCGGTTGTGCGGTGGCTTCCATTCCGCGTGCGAGATTCGCGGACACTTTTCGCGCAACGCTTTGCCCATCGCCTTGAACTCGGCTAGCGAGCCAGCGCGCGGCGATGGCGCAGGCTTGGGGAAGGGGGGAGCCATGACGGGCATTTCGTCGGTGTGGTTGGCCATCGCCTTCTCCTTTGTGGTGATCGTGCTTTTAGTCCTCCAGGAATCGGTCGAGGGCATCGCACGATAATCTGGATGAGCGCACAAATAGAAGGTAGAAGCCGGGGCACAACGCATGTTGATCTATATCAGCGCGATGGCGGGTTCAGACCAAAAAAAGCCAATTGGGCACGCTTGCGGAATCGCCTCGGATCAGCACGGATGCGCCATGGCGGCGCCCCCCGGCTATTGGGCGGGAATGGTGATCAACGGTAGTGGCTCCTTGCTGCCGGTATCCGTCAACGTGAAAAACAGCATGATGGCCGAGAGAGCACGTTTGGTCGCCAGGTCGCCCTGGTCAATCCAGAACCAGTAATCACGGTAGCGCACGGCGGCATACGTCTCCGCCGGCTTGTCCTTGCCACTGTGAATCCGCACGCTGCCTTGCTGCGCTGCGGTCTGCGCGAGGCCCGGCAGTGCGCTGTGGTCTTTCATGTGTGCCTCCGGGACTTCCAGATAGCTGGAAAAGGCAAGCATGATCTGCAGCATCGAGCGGCTGTTCACAGACAATTCGTCGTCCGCGCCGCGGGCCGGGGAATACCTTAGCGTGAACCTCTGCGTCCCGGGTGACATCTTGAGCAAGCGACGGATCTCGGTCATCTTCTCCACGATGTCGGCAGGCATGTCTTCGCGTCGGAAGAACAATACGCCGGTCGATCCCTTGATTTTGTCGTCCTCCACGCGCATCGAGAACGCGCCGGCCGCCTGCACGTCGCGCAGGAGTTCGATGGCGCGCCGGAATTCCGGGTCTGCCTCCCGCACCATCCCGGCTGCCGTCGCGCGATTGCGCACGCCGTTGAGAGACTCCACCGTCATGCCCAACACAAAGTCGGCGGCGTAGCCGCTCTGGAGCATCAGAAAGATGTTCTTGGGATCGATCGGCTCCATCAGCCCGCGCACGAATTTCTGCCCGGTCGAAGGTGTGTAGGTAATGGTGGGCCGATCTGTATAGACGCCTTGTATCCCCGAAGCAAGAAGATTGCCCTGTACCGCATTGGCCGTCGAAACCGTGCCGCTCACGGACACACCGGCTTGCAGCGAATAGCCGCTGACAACCGACGCCACGTCCACAAAGATTGGCAGGTCCACGTAGCGGAGCTTGACGATGTTGAGCAGCGTTTGCTGTTTCCACGAATCGGCGATCGCGGCGCTGTAGTCGAAGCGGTCCGCAACGATGGTTGTGGGGCCAAGTGACGCGCAGCCAGGCACTAGCGCGCACGCGCCGAGCCATATCCAGAGTCTCCGGAAAATCAGGATAGCGAGGTCGCTAGTGGTGCCCGCGAGCCTTTGATCATGTGCGCGTGCGGATTTCATGGCTGTGCATGTTGACTGCTATTTCGGCGCTCCGATGCCGCGCGTCTTCGCGTCAGAATCCGCCGCTACCTGAAGCTCTCGCTTCTACATGTGATGCACCGGCTACAGAAACATGAGGGGGCAGCGGGATCCGAGGCGCAAGCCGTCACGACGAATGCCTCTGTACCTTATGCACCACATGCACCAAGCCGCGAAGGATCACACGATCCGCGCGAAGGCAACTTCCAACGCCGCGCGTACCTTCCTGTTCACTATAGAGTGCATTCGGGACGCAAGTTGATCTGACGAAGGTCTTTCCAGCCGAAGGGATTGACGTAGGACACGCTGACCTATGTCAATGAACCGATGTTCCACGGGTCTATGCTGACAAGGGGCAGTGCGCTCCAGAGTTGCCAGGCCGTGTGCTCACACTGCATCTACGGAGACTTGACTCATGGTCATCATCGCCGCGTTCCTCTTGATCGTCTTTCTCTACAGCTTGGTATCGCGGCGGCTGGAGCGGACGATTTTCACAGCGCCCCTCCTGTTTACCGCTGCCGGCGTGCTGATGGCGGCTTCGCCCGCGGCACTAAGTGAACTGGCGCTTGACCGCAAGGGCCTGCTGCTGGTCGCAGAGCTCGGGCTCGTCATGACGCTCTTCACCGATGCATCGCGCGTGCGTCCGAGTATGCTCAAGGGTAACGCGAATCTGCCCGTACGCCTGCTAAGCACGGGCATGTTGCTGACCATCGCGCTTGGCGCGCTTTGCGCGATGGCCATGTTCGGGACGCTCTCCTGGTGGGAAGCGGGAATCCTTGCGGCGATCCTGGCGCCGACCGATGCCGGGCTCGGGCAGGTGATCGTCAACAGCCCACATGTGCCACAACGGATCCGGCAGGCGTTGAACGTCGAGGCGGGGCTGAACGACGGGCTATCGGTTCCCATCATGATGTTCTTCATTGCGCTGGCCGTGGCCCAGGAGCAAAGCGCAGGCGGCGCCGTGCTCAGCCGCTTTCTCGTCGAGCAGCTTGGCTACGGCACACTGATCGGGCTCGGCGTAGGGCTTTTGGGCGGCTGGCTGCTGGGACTTGCGCGCCGCAGGGCGTGGATGGCAGAACCGTTTTCGCTACTCGGCGTCGTGGCGCTGCCGCTCGCTTGCGTGCTCGCTTCGGAGGCCACTGGCGCCAGCATGTTCATTGCCGCATTCGTCGCCGGGCTATCTACGCAAGCGGGCTTCGGCGAGGTTGGCGAACACAGCGTCGAGTTCACTGAAGAATGGGGTCAGCTCTTCAACCTCTTCGTCTTCTTCCTCTTCGGCTTGCTCGTCACTCGCTTCTGGGCGCAATTCAGCTTTGCCGTGCTGGCCTACGGCGTGCTGAGCTTGACGGTGATTCGCATGCTTCCGGTGGCGATTGCGCTCAGAGGTACGGGCCTTAGCCGGTCGACCGTTCTGTTCATGGGCTGGTTCGGTCCGAGGGGACTGGCGTCTATCGTGCTCGGACTCGTGTATCTCGAGGGAGAAACCAACCTGCCGGGAGAAACGACCATCAAAGTTGCCGTCGCTGCGACAGTGCTGCTCAGCATTTTCGTGCACGGGCTCACCGCGATCCCTGGGATCAGCCGCTACGCCACGGCGATTGCGCCGTTGGACAACAACGCGCCAGAGCATGAGCCGACTGGTCTGCGCGGGGAAAATACCGAGGCCGGCTGAGACACTGCCCGTTCGAACTCGCCAGCTTTCGCGTCGCAGTTCGACCCGCCGGGAACAACGGCACGATGGGAAGGCGGGCTCACAGCTTCATTAGCGTGGGAGCGACAATGAGACACACACATCCAGGGCCTGTCCGCGCCGCGCAACTGCGCGTCGTGAGTATGTTGGCGCTTCTGTCGTTCACCATCCTCGCTGTATTCGTCGTTCCATTCTCCATCGCGCCGACGAGCGTCCCGGCAAAGATGGCGCAGGACGTGCTCCTGTCGCTGGTTCTTCTGACCGGCGTGGTGGCTGTATCGGACCACCGCGCACAGACGGTGCCGATCGCGATCGTCGCCGGTGTGGCGCTACTCATCCGCTGGGCCGCATGGCTTTTGCCACCGGACATGACAACAGGGCTACGTGACGAAACGGCGATCGCTTCACTCGGCCTGCTTAGCGTGCTCATCGGGATCAAGGTGTTCGGCGCGGGCACAGTCGCAATCGACCGGATACTTGGCGCGATCACGCTCTACATACTGATCGGCGTGGTGTGGTCAGAGGCCTATCAGCTCATCGGCATCTACGACTCCGGTGCTTATGCCGGAATACCGCCCGGCGACATGCCGGCCGATCACTCCACGTGGATCTACTTCAGCTTTGTCACGCTCACAACCGTGGGTTATGGCGACATCACTCCGGTTGCTCACGCAGCCAGGTCGCTTGCGATCCTCGAGGCGTTGATCGGCCAGCTCTATCCAGCGATCGTGCTGGCGCGGCTGGTGTCGCTATACGTCGCGGTGGACCGCTCCGGCACGAACCAGGAGTGACCCTGCAATGGGCGGGCGGCGAACGCCACAGGCGTTTCTATTCAGGCGTCGCGGATTCCCCGCTGATACCTGGCGACAGCGTGCTCCAGATCAAGGAACATCCGCTCGCGCCCCAGCGTCTCGCCCAGCGGCGAGCGTTGCACCAGGGCCAGCACCCCAGGGTTCAATCCCACGAGCCACAGCTTCCAGCCGCTTTCGTGGGTTGTCTTCTCTGCTTCGGTCAGCATCTTGAGCGCCGTGTATTCGAGATCAAACACGGCGCTAAGATCCAGCGCAACGACGCTCGGCCTGGCCTCGGCAACCAACGGACGTATCTTCTGGGCGAGGCGCTGGGCATTGGCGAAAAAGATGCGCCCCTCCGGGCGCAGCATCAGCAGGCCAGGAAAGTCCTCGTCTTCCGGGTGTTCCGCGGTCACCGGCCGGAACACGTTGGTGCCCGGCTTGCGACGGACAACGTGGACTGGCGGGTCGGAAACCTGTTGAGCCAGTGCCACGAGCGAGACTACGATGGCCACCACGATGCCCTGCAGGGTGCCGAGGAGCACGACACCGACCATCGCGGCCAGCGCCCAAACGAACTCCGTGCGGCGCACTCTGAGGATGGCGCGAAACTCCGCTGGCTCGATCAGGCCAACCGAATACACAATGACCACGGCGGCCAGCGTAGCGTGCGGCATCTTTGCGATAAACGGTCCGAGTAGCAACATGGTTGCCAGCGCCAATGCGGCGGTGACCATTGCGGCCAACTGCGAGCACGCACCGGCGAGCCGGTTCACTGCGGTCTGCGATGTCCCGCCCCCCGCCGGCATGGCGCCCAGCAGGGCTCCGCCAATATTCGCCATGCCGATCGCCAAGAGCTCCCGGTTTGCCGCGGGTAGAGGCTCCCCACTCTTGGCAAACGCGCGGCCCGCCGCGATCGTCTCGGTAAAGCTCATCAGCGCAATGCCGATAGCGGGCGGCCAGAGATCCGCGAGCAGCGACATGTCGGGCATGGTGAGCGTCGGCAGGCCCGCCGGCACATGGCCGACCGTTTCGACGCCTTGGGCCGGCAAGCCGAGCAAGCTCACGCCGGCTATCCCTGCCGCTATGGCAATCAGCGGCGCCGGCGCCCGGGGCGCGAAATGCTCCAATGCCAGCAGCATGCCGACGGTGGCGGCGCCCACAGCTAGCGTGGCGACCGATGTGTGCGGCAGCCCTGCGGCGATGGCCAGCAGATTGTGGAGGAAGGCACCCTTTGCAAAGTGTATGCCCAGCAGCTTTGGGATCTGATCCAGCACGATGATGATGGCAATCCCCGCCTTGAACCCGGTCAGGACCGGGTCCGAGATAAAGTTGGCGACGAAGCCAAGCCGCAACAATGAAGCCAGCACCAGTATGCCGCCCACAAGCATGGTCAGCGTCGCTGACGCGATCATCAGGCTGGCCGGATCGGCGTCCGGTGCGACCCGGCCCAGGGCCGCCGCCCCCAGGATGGCCAGCGTTGCGGTTGTACTGACGCTCAGCGGGCGCGATGTTCCGAGGACGGCGTAGATCACCATCGGCAGGAACGCCGTGTAGAGTCCAACCTCGATCGGCAATCCGGCGACCGTTGCATAGGCCAGGGCCTTGGGAATGACCACGGCGCCGGCAGTCAGGCCGGCGATGATATCCGGCTTGATCCACGCCTTCTGGTACACACGGAGCCACTCTGGCACCGCAAGGTGAAAGAGGCCGTGGGCCGAGATTGGTGATTCCTGGTTCATGGGGTTGTCCCGCTGGTAACAACGACGATTCAAATCGGGATGGGGCCGCGCGCTGCTACAACAGACGCTCCGCCTCGTCGAGCAGGCGCATCGGCGACAGCATTGCCACGCGTGCGAAGCGCACCAGTGCAAAGGTGCGCACCAGCGGCGGATCGCCGCGGACCCGGGCCGTCAGCAATTCGAGATCGTCTCCAGGCGATGCGCTTGCCTCGGGCAACAGCACGTTCATCCGGCTCAGCCGCAGGCGCCCGCGATCGATGGAAATGTAGGACCTCGCATCCGCGAACACCTCCGCCAGGGCTTCAAGCTGACGCTCAAGCGCGCCGGACTGCTCGCCGAGTTCGCCCAGCTCCCGGCCGTTTTGCTCGATCTGCTCGCGCAGCCGGGTCCGCTCACCAGGATCCGTCTCGCCTTCTCCACACAGGACCGAGCGCATGCCAGCGCCTTGCCGCTCCAGCAGGCGCAAACGCGTCTTAAGCAACCCAAGCTCGCGCTCCAGCACATCGCGCCTGGTCCTGTCAGCGGCAATGTTGGCCAGGCCCTGCAGGGCCAGTTGATCCAGCATGTGCCGGGCGATTTCCTCACGTAGCGCGGAGTCCGAGCGTGCGCAGATCCTGACTTGATGGTCACTAAAGCTGATCGTGGTCTGGGGCACGTCCACGCGCATCACGTCGCCTTGCAGCGCCACGCCCAGGGTGCGTCGCTCGGTCATCGCCATCCCCAGCACGGCGTATGCCTCTTGCGCGTGCGCCGCCGTCTCGAAGAACTCGCGCAGGTCAGACGAGCGGCTGAAGGCAAGCTCCACGTCATGCGCCACGCCAAAGAAGGCGTGAATATAGGGATCCGAATCCCAGGCCGCCACGCTGGCCTCCCGTGGCGCGGGAAGGCTGGCGATGAGGTCTCTCGCGAAATCCAGTGCGATGCCGACCTTCGGCCCGAGCCTTTTTTCATAGCGGGGCACCAGCCGCAGGCGCGGACTGAGCCCGAGCACACGCTCCGTCAGCTCGGCGACTTCTTGCTTGTTGTGCCGGTGCGCGCCAGCCTCAGGCCGGCGTAGCCAGTTAAGGATGCCCATCAGACCGCTCCCTGTGCCACGCCCCAAGGCGGATCAGCCAAAGCGCTCCGTCATGACATGCGCGTTGACGGTACGGCCGTTCCAGAACATGTTGTGAATGCGCGGCTGCAGCTTGCGCAGGCTCTCCGGATCGAGGCAATGGAAGGTGAGCGTCACGGCCGGCCGCGTGCCGTCCCCAGGAACATGCTCGATTTCATCGAATGGCGGGAAACCGTACTTGACGAGGAATGCCTTGATTTCCTCGTCGGTGATGCCGTTGTCGATGTTTCCCATAAATAGCATGGACATGATTCACTCCCCTTCGAGAACGAGCGACATGGCTCGGCCTTTCTTCCACGTTTCAAGGTAACGCAGAGCGGAGAACGTACATTGACCTGCATCAACGAACCCGCTGGCTTCCATTGCTGGGCGGCAGTGCCGCAGCATGGCATCCCGGCGGGCGCTTTGTCATGGCGGCTTTGTCCCGCGCGGGTGGTCGAAAGCGCATGAGGCTGGGGGTTGGAATTGGCAGCGCTGTCTTCAGAACTGCTCCGGAACGTACTTGTAGGGATAGTGCGGGTCCTGGTAGCCGGCAGCCTTCTGCCGTTCCGGTAGCTTCACCTTCTTGGGCGGCAAAGCCTCGTAGGGAATCTTGCTCAGCAGGTGACTGATGATGTTGAGGCGCGCACGTCGCTTAATGTTCGAGTTGGCCACGTACCAAGGGGCGAGATCCGTATCGGTCGCAAGGAACATTTCGTCGCGCGCACGGGAGTAGTCATACCAGCGACTGTAGGATTTCAGGTCCATGCCCGATAACTTCCAGGTTTTTCGCCCATCGTTGATACGGGCCTTGAGGCGGCGGGTCTGCTCTTCCGGGCTGACCTCCAGCCAGTACTTGATCAGGATAATGCCGGAGTCGGCAACGGCTTCCTCCACCAGTGGCACCGCTTCCAGAAACTTCGCCACGGCCTGCTCATTGCAAAAACCCATGACCCGCTCGACTCCCGCGCGGTTGTACCAACTGCGGTCGAAGATGACCACTTCGCCGGCGGCAGGCAGATACTGGATGTATCGCTGGATAAACATCTGGCTCTTCTCGCGTTCGGTCGGGGCCGGTAAGGCAACCACGCGGAACACGCGCGGACTGACACGCTCGGTAATGGCCTTGATCGTGCCGCCTTTGCCCGCGCCATCGCGCCCTTCGAAGATGATGCAGATCTTGCAGCCGGTCGTCACAACCCATTCCTGCAGCTTCACGAGTTCCACGTGCAGGTTAAACAGCGCTTTCAGGTATTTCTTGTGGCTGAGCTTGCCTTCGCCGCCGGGATGGGATTCCATGGCCTGCTTCGTTGTTTTTGCCATGATTCCTCCTGATGCCGCTGAAGACCCGCGTGGAATAGGCATTGCATATGCGCTAGATTTACCCGCCTGCACGAAAGTTGCCTATTGAACCTTGGTCCAATATCGCAGCGACTTTCAACCATCTAGTCTAGAAAAAAATGTAGCTGGCGAACCAGGAATGTCGCAGCCGGTGGAAGACAAACCAGACCTGAAGCGCCGCCACGCCAGGTCAGGCCCCCGGCAACGCCTTGCCAGCCACATCTGCACTCGCGTTGTAGGCGCTCGCAGGCGCTCCCACCACGCACCGGGAATACCCGTATTGGAAGAATCGTCCAGCCGATCATAATCATGATAATTATGATCATAAATAGGTTGTAAGCGATGTCCAAGGATCCCAAGCCCCAAATCTCTGGCACCAGGCGCGTGAAGCGTTCAGACCAGGTGGTCAGTGACATCAAGCGCTGGATCGTCCAGACCCACCAGAAAGTCGGCGATAAGCTGCCGCAGGAGGCGGCCCTCATCGAGCAGATGGGCGTGGCGCGCGGGACCGTGCGCGAGGCGCTGGCCGCGCTGCAGGTGCAGGGCCTGGTCACCGTCAGCACCGGGCCCAACGGCGGCGCCACGCTGGCCCAGCCCTCGTACGATCGTTGCCTGGAGGCTGTCTCCAACTTCCTGTACTTCCAGCCGGTCGATATTGCCACGCTGTACGCCTTGCGCCGCGCGGTAGAGCCCGAACTGGCTGCCAACGTGGCACTGCGCCTGACCGACGCTGACCTGGCCGAGCTCGATGCGTTGATCGGGCTGAGCCATCCGGCGCACGGGGGCAGCGCGGACTGGAACGAGCGGCGCGAAGCGGACCTGCTGTTTCACGACCGGCTGACCGATGCGTGCAGCAGCCCCATGCTGGCACTGTTCTGCCGCTTGCTCAACGACATCATTCGCCGCGTGATCGTCGTGCGCAATGCGCAGGATAGCTTCGCGCGTTTTGACGATGAAATCATCCACAGCCACACGGGCTTGATGGACGCCTTTCGCGCGCGCGATTCCGAGCGGGCACGCGCGCTGATGCACGAGCATATGGAGCACGCCGAAGCCCTGGCCCTGGAGGCCGAATCACGCGTCGACCGGGCAAGCCTGCTGATGAGCCCTAGCGACTAAGCCACCGCTGCGCGGGCCCCGCTCGCCGGCATCCACCATCCGCCTCGCCAACTTCCCACTTCGCGTTTTGCATTTCGCATTTCGCATTTGGGGCGGGATCGCTTTTGCCCGAAATTCCTGGAGTCTCAACGTGAAAACCCCCGAAACGCTGTGGCGCTGGAGCGCCGTCGACATTGCCGCCGCCGTGCGCCGCCGCGACATTTCCTGCCGCGAGGCCACCGCCAGCGCGCTCGCACGCATCGAACAGCTCAACCCGCGCATCAACGCGCTTGCAGAAGTGCTGGCCACGCAAGCGCTGGCGAGTGCCGATGCGGCTGACCAGCAAGTCGCCAGCGGCGCGCAACTTGGGCCGCTTCATGGTGTGCCGGTCACGATCAAGATCAATGTGGATCAGGCCGGGCACGCCACCACCAATGGCGTGATCCCGCTCAAAGACAACATCGCGCGCGAAGACGCACCCGTGGTGGCGCACTGGCGCAATGCCGGCGCCATCATTGTCGGGCGCAGCAACACCGCCACCTACTCGTCGCGCTGGTTCACGGACAACGGCCTGCACGGCCGCACGCTCAACCCCTGGGATCACGATATCACCCCCGGCGGCTCCAGTGGCGGCGCCGCCGCCGCGGTGGCTTGCGGCATGGGCGCGCTAGCGCATGGCAACGACATCGGCGGCTCCATCCGCTATCCGGCCTATGCCTGTGGCGTGCCCGGCTTGCGGCCAACGGTCGGCCGCGTGCCCGCATACAACCCCAGCGCCAGCGCCGAGCGCAGCATCACGCCGCAACTAATGTCGGTGCAGGGTGCCATGGCCCGCAGCATGGCCGACCTGCAGCTTGGCTATCACGCCATGGCGCGCTACGACGCGCGCGATCCGGCGTGGGTACCCGCGCCGCTAGAGTTGCCACCACCAGCGGGCCCGATCCGCGTGGCGCTCTTCAAGCATTGCCCGGGCATTCCCATCGATCCGGCGGTGAGCCACGCACTGGACAGCGCCGCCCACTGGTTGCAGCAAGCCGGCTATGCGGTGGAAGAAGCCGCCTTGCCCGACTTCCTCGAAGCCGCCGCGCTATGGCGCACGCTGATCACGGACGACAGCCGCCGCAACATCATCGCCGGGGTGGACCAGCACGGCGACGAAGCCATGCGGCGCAGCCAGAGCAACATGATCGCGGGCATGGCGCAGACCAGCCGCGATGGCTTTCTCGATGCATTGGCGCGGCGCCAGGCACTGGCGCGCAACTGGTCGGTCTTCCTGGATAGCTATCCGCTGGTGTTGATGCCGGTGTCATGGCAGCGGCCCTGCACGCAGGACGCGGATATCGGCACGCTCGAACAAACGCACGCACTGCTCGACGCCCAGAGCCCGCTGCTTGCCACCGCCATGCTTGGCATGCCGGGCCTCTCGGTACCCACGGGCATGGCCGGCGCCGTCCCCGTTGGCGTGCAACTGATGGCCTGGCGCTTCAGGGAAGACCTGCTGCTGCGAGCAGGGCAGGTCATCGAAGACGCAGCGCGCTTCACCCCATTCACCGCCCGGTAATCCCCTCCCGCAAACCAACCAGGAGCATCCAATGAACGACCGCAACCATAACGCCGCTGTGCGGCAATCGCGCCGCGCCATGCTGGCCGGCACTGCCGCCGTCCTGTGTGCGGGCAGCGTGATGTCGCGTGCAGCATGGGGCCAGGCCGTCTCGCGCATCATCGTGCCGTTCCCGGCGGGCGGGCCAGCCGATTTCATGGGGCGCTTGCTGGCGGAGAAGCTGAAGGACGCGATGGGCCGCACCGTGATCGTCGACAACCGTCCCGGCGCCGGCACCCGCGTGGCGGCCGAAGTCCTGAAGAACGCGCCCGCGGACGGCAACGCCGTGCTGCTGGCGCCAGTGGATCCGATGTTCATCGGCCCGCTGATCTACAACAACATGCGCTTTAATCCCGTTACCGATTTCAAGGCCATCACCGATGTGGCTGGCGTTCAGTTCGGGCTGGCGGTGAGCGCCAGCTCGCCGATCAAGACGCTGGCAGATTTTGTCCAGGCGGCCAAGGCCCGTCCCGCCGAGTACTCCATCGGCATCAGTACCGTTGGCACGTTGCTTCATTTTCTTGCGGTGGAATTCGTCGCCCAATCTCATACGGGCAGCACCCTGGTGCCCTATCGCGGGGGCGGCGCCCTGGTCACGGACCTGATGGGCAACCAGATATCCGCCGGCATGGATGCAACCACCACCTTCGTGGAATACCACCGCGCCGGCAAACTCCGCGTGCTGGCCGTGGCCGGCGACAGGCGCGCCGATGCGCTGCCCAATGTGCCCACGTTCGCGGAGTCCGGGTTTCCAAACCTGGTGACCTCGTCGCGCTATCTGCTGTATGTGCGCGCGGGCACCGCGCCCGACGTGGCCGCGCAGTGGAGCGACGCCGTGCGCAAGGTCCTGGCCATGCCGGATGTGCGGGAGAAGCTGGCGCGCACCGGGTATGACCTGCTGCCTGGTGGCGCGCCGGATGAGGTGGCCAGGTATGCAAACGCGCTTGCCGCGCGCTGGACGCCGGTGATCAAGGCTTCGGGATTCAAGGGGGACTGAGGGCGCGCCCGGTTGCCCGCGCGCGCTGGCAGCCGGCGTCGCCCGGCCCATGCAACTTGGTCTGTCGTCTCCGACGATTTCGCCTATAACTGTACGGTGGTACGTCCGGCACACCAATGCAAGGGAGGCTTTCCATGGGCAAGCGCATCACCATCGACGTGGCCGACGGCAGCTTTGCCGCCTATCTGGCCACGCCAGCCGCCAACGCGCGCGCCACCGCCATCGTCGTGATCCAGGAGATCTTTGGCATCAACGCGGACATGCGGCAGACGTGTGACGACTTTGCCAGCCAGGGCTTCGTTGCCATCTGCCCCGACCTGTACTGGCGGCAAGAACCCAATGTGGAGCTGACCGACAAGACCGAGGCCGAATGGAAAAAGGCGCTGGCGCTTTACACCGCGTTCGACGTGGACAAAGGCGTGGCAGACCTCGATGCCACCATTCAGGCCGCGCGCAAACAGCCGGGCGTGCGCGGCGGCGTAGGCACGGTTGGCTATTGCCTTGGCGGCCTGCTGGCGTTCCTGACCGCGGTGCGCACCAACGCGGATGCCGCGGTGTCTTACTACGGCGTTGGCATCGACCAGCATCTGGCCGAAGCCAGCAAGCTGTCAGCGCCGCTGTTGATGCACATCGCCGAAGAAGACGAGTTCGTGCCACCGCAGGCGCGCGCAACCATCATCGAAGCCCTGCGCGACCGCCCCAAGGTGGAGATCCACACATACCCCGGCTGCATGCACGCCTTCGCGCGCAACGCTGGCGTGCACTACAACGCCGACGCAGCCAAGGCCGCCAACGCGCGGACGCTGTCTTTCTTCCAGGCGATGCAGTAGTCCGGCAAGTCCCGCTGCAACCCACAAGGAGGTCATTCCATGAGTGAGATCACGACCAAGGACGGCACGCACATCTTCTACAAGGACTGGGGCACGGGCCAGCCCATCGTGTTCCATCACGGCTGGCCGCTCAGCGCGGACGACTGGGACGCGCAGATGCTCTTCTTCCTCTCCAAGGGCTTCCGGGTGATCGCGCACGACCGCCGCGGCCACGGGCGCTCCACGCAGACCGACACCGGCAACGAGATGGACACCTACGCCGCGGATGTCGCCGCGCTGGCCGCCCATCTGAACCTGAAAAACGCCGTGCACATCGGCCACTCCACCGGCGGCGGGGAGGTGGCACGCTACGTCGCGCAGCACGGCGCTGGCCGCGTAGCCAAGGCGGTGCTGATCGGCGCCGTGCCGCCGATCATGGTCAAGAGCGCCGCCAACCCGGGCGGCCTGCCGATGGAGGTGTTCGACGGCTTTCGCAGGCAACTGGCTGCCAACCGGGCACAGTTCTACAAGGACGTGCCGTTCCCGTTCTACGGCTACAACCGCGAGGGGGGCAAGCCATCCGAAGGCATCATGGCGAACTGGTGGCGCCAGGGCATGATGGGCGGGATCAAGGCGCACTACGATTGCATCAAGGCGTTCTCGGAAACGGACTTTACGGAAGACCTCAAGAAGATCGATGTGCCGGTGCTGATCCTGCATGGGGACGATGACCAGATCGTGCCGATTGCGGATTCGGCTTTGCTGTCAGCGGAGCTGGTGAAGCAGGGCACGCTGAAGGTTTACAAGGGGTTGCCGCATGGGATGTGTACTACCCATCCTGATTTGATCAATCAGGATTTGCTTGAGTTTATTCGGAGGTAGGGGGATGACAAGGGGAATAGAGTGATATTTGGCGTGGCGCCTGCGGGTTTGGGGTTGCGCTGATGTGCGAGGTTTTTAGCCCCGCTGACGCGGGGGGTGTCTCTTGGGGGTGGGGTTTTACTGCTTCTAGCTGCTGTCGCGGCTGTACGGTGTTGGCCGTTTTGGAACGTGTGAGATGTCACTTTTCTTTACTCGTAAAGAAAAGTAACCAAAAGAAAGCGATCCTTGCAGGAGGCTGGCGTGGCGTCATTGGGAGCCCCAATGGTTTCGTCGTACGGCCCCGGGTGCTAATGGACTCGTGCCGTTACCAGTTTAGACCACCACGACGCAGCCAATGCCCAGGGATTCGTGGTGGTCCCCCCGGTAGCGGCCACCACGAACTTCAAGCCGTCTGTCGCTCGCGGGGTGACCGGCCACGAAGTTGCAGGCGTCCCGTTTCCGTCGTGGGCGCGGTGGCACCGAATGGATAGGACCAAGAACTTCTTCGCCGCGCCCACCCCACCACGAAACCATCACAGCGTGATATATCGTGGCACTTCGAGCCGGTACCGGCAGATGCGTGAATGAGCAGGGATGCCGCTACCGAGCAGCCTCACCACGAAACCGGTGTCATTGACAGGATCGTGGCCATTCACACCGGTAACGGCACGAGGCCATTAGCACCCAGGGCCTGACGACGAAACCACCGGGCTACGTAACCGCAATAAGCCAGCCTCCTGCAAGGATCGCTTTCTCTTGGTTACTTCTCTTTACGAGTAAAGAGAAGTGACATCTCACACGTTCTAAATCGGCCAACACCGTACAGCCGCGACAGCAGCTAGAAGCAGTAAAACCCCGCCCCCAAGAGACACCCCTCGCGTCAGCGGGGCTACAAGCGAACAAGTCTCGTCTCAGCGTCCAGGAACTAGCCTACCAACTCGAGGAACTTCGTAGCCGTGCGCAAAGCATCGCGCAAGATAGCTGCGCCGACCTGCTGCGCGTCAGTGCAGGGCTTGGTGCTGTTCTCAGGCTGCTGGATTTTGATAGCGACGATGTGGAGGACAGCCACGGTCTGCACTGTCTGCTGACCCCGTTGAAGCAGCAGCTGGATGAGGCTTTGAACCGCGTGCAAGGCATGCTCTAGGCCAGCGCGGCAGGGCGAGTTGTGCCACCCTCGCGCACGCGGGGGAGTGGCCGCTCGTAGCCGCCGTATCAGCCACTCAGCCACTAAACACCGCAATACACTCCACCTCCACCCTGGCCCCGAGCGCCAAGCCATTCGCCCCAAGCGCACTGCGCGCCGGATAGGGCGCCTGGAAGAACTCCTTGTAGACCTCGTTGAACACCTGCCATTCGCTGATGTCGGCCAGAAAGATGGTGCATTTGGCGACGTGCTTGAGCGACAGGCCGTGTGCTTCCAGTGTGATGCGGATGTTCATCAGCGCCTGCTTGGCTTCTTCGCGGATGCCGCCGGGCACCAGGCGGGTGCTGCCGTGGACGATGCCCATCTGTCCAGAGAGGTAGAGCATATCGCCAACGCGCACCGCCTCGGAGAATGGCAGCCCTGCGGGGAGGACTTTGCCGGAGTTCAGGAATTCCATAGTGCACCCTGTCGGTGAGAGCCTTGAATGCCGCTTTGCCATCCGCCGGCCAATGCGCAGCCGTGTGGTGGCAATGCGGTCTTCAAGTCTAGGACACGGGTGTTCAAGACCCCAACCGCCGGCCATCAAAAGTCCGCTTCGGTGCTGTCAGTGCTGTCGGCGCTGTGCCGCCCACGGCCGGCAGCACCAGGACGATCATTGCGCCGCCGCAAACCGGTCGGTAGCGGCAATCAGCTGA
The DNA here is from genome assembly GCF_014170355.1 of Cupriavidus sp. UME77. Taxonomy (NCBI): domain Bacteria; kingdom Pseudomonadati; phylum Pseudomonadota; class Betaproteobacteria; order Burkholderiales; family Burkholderiaceae; genus Cupriavidus; species Cupriavidus sp. UME77. The sequence goes on along the minus strand of NZ_LZZU01000090.1, from coordinate 266,396 downwards.
TCCATGATGCCGGGCTCGGTCCAGGCATGCCCCGCCCCTTCAATCAGATGCAGATCCGAGTCTGGCCATGCCTGGTGCAGCGCATAGGCGTACCGGGCCGGGCAGGGCATGTCGTAGCGCCCGTGCACGATCACGCCGGGGATGCCGGCAAGGCGATGCGCGTCGCGCAGCAACTGGCCGTCTTCCAGCCAGGCGAGATGCGTGAAGTAGTGGTTCTCCAGCCGCGCGAACGCCAGCGCGAAATGGCCGTCGTCATGCTTGGCGGTGTTGGCCGGGTCGGGCAGCAGGGTGATGGTTTCCCCTTCCCATACGCTCCATGCGCGGGCGGCCTCCAGCTGCTTTGCCGTATCGCTGCCGGTCAGCACCTTGCGGTAGGCGGCCATCATGTCGCCGCGTTCGGCTGGCGGGATGGGCGCCTGGAAGCGGGCCCATTTCTCGGGGAACACCTCGGATACGCCGTACTGGTAGTACCAATCCAGTTCCGCTCGGGTGGCGGTATAGATCCCGCGCAGCACCAGTTCGCTGGTCCGCTCGGGGTGTTTTTGCGCATAGGCCAGCGCCAGCGTGGAGCCCCAGGAGCCGCCAAAGACCAGCCAGCGCTCCACGTTGGCGAGCTTGCGCAGGCGCTCGATGTCGTCCACCAGGTGCCACGTGGTATTGGCCTCCAGGCCCGCGTGGGGCGTGGAGCGGCCGCAGCCGCGCTGGTCGAACAGCATGACGTCGTAGCGCGCCGGATCGAACAGGCGGCGGTGGTCGGCCGATATGCCGCCACCGGGGCCGCCATGCAGGAAGACGGCCGGCTTGGCGCCGGGTGTGCCGACGCGTTCGTAGTACACCACGTGGCCGTCGCCGACATCGAGCATGCCGGTTTCATAGGGTTCGATGGCGGGATAGAGCGAGCGAGGTTGCGGCATGGATCGGGTTCCCAGGGTGAGCGCGTAGTGCAAGAGTGTATCGCCGTTGCCGGTGCCATCTCCACCCGGGGTGCCGCAGTGCAATCAGAGGGGTGGGGGCTGCCAGGCCGCTGCCATGCACGCCTGGCAAGCCCCCGAACGCGCTAGGCGTTCCAGGTGTCGTCGCTCAGGAAGTCGTCGTTGCCCGATGCGTCATCCAGAAGGCCGCTGTCCAGTGCCGCATCCGGCGAGCCCAGCGGCGAGCGGTCGTCATTGCCGTAGTAGTTGTTGACGACTGTCTCCGCTGGCTGCGCCCCTGCGCCTGGCTGTCCCAGAAAGCCGTTTGCGCCGTTGCCATTGCTGTTGCGATGGAACATGTTTTCAATGCCCTGGAACAGGAGCGCGCCGCCGGCCACGCCGGCTGCCGTCGTGGCAATGCCGCCCAGCGCGCCGCCCAGGCCGCCACTCAGGAAGCCGGGCCGGGATGGCTGCACGGGCGCAGGCTGGGGCGCCTGGACGGCCTGCGGCACTGCCACGGGCGCGGCCATCGGCGGCGCCATGACGGGGCTGGGTGCCACGCGGTTGGCACTATTGCCCCAGGCGTTTTCCGGGTCGAGGAAGCGATTGGCGCCGTTGGCTTGCGCCATCTGCAACTGGCTCTGCAGCGTGGCGATCTGCGCCTTTGCCGTCGCCAGGGCATGGTCAAGCATCATGGCGCGCTGGACCAGCAGGTAGGCGGCATCCGGCTGCCTGGCAACCGCGTCGGCGATGAGGGCGTCCGCCTGGGGGTCCTTGGCGCCAGCCCTGGCCTGCGTGAGTTGGGTCAGGAAGCCTTCCAGCGCTTGCATCTCTTGGGGGGTCATGGCAGCTCCTATCCGGGATCCGGGTTGTCTTGTGTGATCGCAGTCTACGGGCCGAGTCTTAAGCGAGCCTTAAAAATCCAGATCGGATGTGATTGTCGCGCCTCGCGGCCAATTCAGGCCAAATCAGGCCACGTTGGGTCGAGTTGGGCCGATTCGGGCCGGGCAGGCTTGCCGCCAGATACTTTGGCGGCGGTGTCGATTTCCGGTATCCCGATTCGTCGTAGTATCAGAGCCGCCCGTCAATCCTGATCCGGGCTAAGGACGTGCGGCACCCTCAATCCACTCAAGGAGAGCGACGATGCGTGTCATGGTGATGGTGAAGGCAACGAAAGAATCAGAGGCTGGCGAAATGCCCAGCACGGAGCTGCTTACCGCAATGGGCAACTTCAATGAAGAACTCGTCAAGGCCGGCGTGATGCTCGCGGGCGAGGGCTTGCACCCGAGCGCCAAAGGCAAGCGGGTGCGATTTTCTGGCAGCCGGCGGTCCGTGGTCGACGGACCCTTCGCAGAGACCAAGGAGGTGGTCGCCGGGTTCTGGCTATGGCAAGTCAAGTCCATGGAAGAGGCCGTCGAATGGGTCAAGCGCTGCCCCAACCCCATGCAGAGCGACTCCGAGATCGAGATTCGCCCGCTGTTCGAGCTTGATGATTTTGGTGCCGAGCTTACGCCTGAGCTGCGGGCCCAGGAGGAGCGCTTGTGGGCGCAGGCGCAAGACGCTGCGAAGAAGACGAGCTAAGGCTAAGCCAAGGGCAGCTCATGACCGTGTTGAGGCAGTGTTGAGGCCGTGTTGGGGCCGAGTCAATGCATGCGCACCAAGGCGCTCTGGCGGCGCCTTTCTGCTCTAAACTTGGCTTTTTCCACCTCACCATCAGGGAATCGAATGCCAAAACAGCAAAGCACATGGGCCCGGCATATCTCGGCGGGCGCAATCGTGTTCGCAACGCTCATGGCGGGATGCGCCGCCCAACCCCCCGTCAGTGCGGTGCCCAACCCGGGCCCGCAGGGCGGCCGTGGCACGCCAGAGGGTTGCCAGGCGGACAAACTTGGCGATGAAGCCCTGATCGGCAAGAGCGAGGCCAATGCCGTCGCCTTGCTCAACGGCTGCGCATGGCGATTTGGTGAGCGGGATGGCCAGCAGATGCCCGGCACCATGGACTACAACCCGCAGCGCCGCACGCTGGACGTCAAGGACGGCAAGGTGACCGCGGTACGCCGGGGCTGAGGCCGTACCAAGGCCTGGATCGCGTCGTGCTTCGCGTCTAGGACGCGATCCGCATTGCCTTGTGCGGCCATTCAACCGACGCGGATACCGGCTTGCCCGACAATCTCCGCGGCTTGTTCAACCGAGATGATGGCGCCCTTGAGCGAAGCCGCGGCAGCCATCAGGTTCAGTCCGCCGAGTTCGGCCAGGCTGCGCGCCGGCAAAGGTGCACATCAGGAATTCCACGGACGAAAAATCCAGCCCGCCATCGGCAAGACAGCGCTGTCCGAGGCGGCTCCAAAGGACGCGCTGGCGTATGCGCAGCTACGCTTTCACTTTCGCTGCCGCCTGGGCAATCCGGTCCCGCACGACGCCGATCGCCTGCTTGAGCGCGTAGACATCCTCAAAATAGCGCTCCGGAATCCGTATCCGGCTGGCATGCGCATCGATGTTCTCGATCTCATCGCGCCATTGCGCAATCTGGTCGGGGGTTGGCTGCGTGTTCATCCATATTTCATCTTCGAGCGCCTTGATTTCCCGGTACCAGACCACTAGCCGGTTTTTTATCCGCGCTCGCGCCATGCGCGGCAATGCCTGCAGCAAGCCGAGCAGCAAGGCCATGAAGGGGAGCAGGATCAGCAAGCGCCGCTCGATAAAGCTGGCAAGCCAGAACGGAAGGTAGCGCTGCAGGAAGGGACGGCCCGATTTGAAGTAGCGCGTGCTTTCGTCGGAAACGGGAAATTCACTGGTATTCAGGTTGGGAAACGTGCCGAGTGGCGTGAAGTAATCATCGCCGCCGTGGACGGATCTGGCGGCCTCCAGCAGCAGGTAGACCAGGGCGGGGTGCAGGGTGTCCTTGGAGACGAGCAGGGCCGTGGCTGCAAGCAGCGTGACATCGGCCTGCGGAAGATCGTTGACGATACTGGTGGAGGCGCGCGGAAAGACAATCTTGGACAGCGACGGGAATTTCTGCACGAGGGCGTCGGCCTGGGCAAAACTCATCAGCTTCAGATTGCTGTTCAGCAACGTTTGCTGCATTTCGGCATCAGGCCTGCCGATAAAGAAGGCCGCATCCAGCTGGCCCTCTTCGAGGCCTTGATAGGCCTGCATGGCATTCATTTCCAGCAACTCGGTATTGCTGGCCGTGATGCCGCTGTATGTGAGCAATACCCGGGCGACGTTGAGCAGGCCGCTGCCGGGAACGCCGATGGCGACCCGCTTGCCGCGCAGCTGTGCCAGGCGGTCCACGGTGGCCTCACCCCGGTAAAACACCCAGATCGGTTCATAGGAGACCGCGGCGATGGTTTGCAGGCCGTCTGTATCCTGCGGAGTGGCGGTGCCCGATTGGATGAAGCCTGCTTCGTATTCGCTGTCTGGATTCTTCAGCCGCTCATAGTTCTCGATCGACCCGGACGAGCCGCGGATATCCAGCTTGATGCCATCACGCTTCAGGATGGGGGCATAGCGCTCGGCAAAGCCGCGATAGATACCCTTGTCCGCTCCGGTGGTGATGACGATCGTGCGCTGGATGGCGGGCTTGAGCACGATCGTCAGCGCCCAGCCCAGCGCGGCCAGCAGCAGCATCGCGCTAACGATGAGAAGCCGCCGCTGCCCCGGTGTCATGGGGGCCTTCTGGGTACGATGCAGCGCGGGGTTGTGCCTGGGCATGGTTCGGCCTCACTTGTGCCGGGGCGCCGCCCAGCCATGTGATTTTGTTGATTTCGATGTTGGCAGGCTAGCTCACCGTGGTGCAAACGCAAGCGGTTAGCGTCATTTTCACGTTCGATCCACTTTGCCTGTTGGCGCCGCGCATCGGCAAACACGATCTCTACAGTCGCCAGTGTCACCACTGTCGCTGGAGCGTGTGGAAAAGTGAATTAGAAAGATTGTTCCAGTGATATAAGTCGTTTAAATTGCTGTGTTGGCGGGCCGGGGTGAGCTCAACTGCCTGCCGCCTCTTGCAAGGGCTGGCTCGCCAGCCAGGTCTGTAGCGCAGCCGCGGCCATCGGCTTGGCAAACAGGAATCCTTGCGCATACTTCACGCCTTTCCCGCGCAGGTAAGCCGCTTGCGTCTGCGTCTCGATCCCTTCCGCGATCAGCGTGACCGCAAGCCGCGCGCCCAGCGAGATGATCAGCTCCAGCACCGGCGCGTTGACCGCATCGGTATCGATCACCGAGACAAAGCCCCGATCGATCTTGATGTAGTCAACTGTGAATCTCTCCAGGTACGCCAGCGAGCTATGCCCCGTGCCAAAATCGTCAATGGCGAATTGCACGCCGGCCGCGCGCAGTGCCTGCATGTTCTTCAGCACAACGTCAGTATCCGGCACAACCTTGCGCTCGGTAATCTCCAGCACCAGTCGCGGTGCTTTGTCCCGCAGTCCTTGCTGCAACCGTTGTACGTCGGCAATCATGTCCGTGCTGGCCAGATGTTCGGCGGTGATGTTCACGCCAATATGGAAGCCGGGCGGAATCGCCAGCGCTTCCACGTCACGTTGTATCAATCCGAACAGGTGGCGCGTAAGCGGAAGGGCGAGGGCATTGTCTTGCGCCACCGCAAAAAGCAGGTCCGGCCGGATCGGCCCTGTACCTGGCTTGTCCCAGCGGATGAGGGCTTCCACGCCTGAGCATCGGCCCGTGGCGAGCTCCAGCACAGGCTGGTAATGCACGTGGAATTCGTTGTTGCGCATGGCGCGCCGGATCTCGGCGACCATGGACAGACGTTGCCTATGGAGGCGGTAGGCCGCGTACGCGAGCAGCAACGACGCCAGCAGCACGAACGGCGTGTAGCGCATCAGCAGCGCGTTGCGCAGGGCCACGATCACGGCGGGCCGCACGCCGGTGAGCACGGATATCGGGTAGCGCTCCGAAGTCAGCGCAGGGAGCCGGGCCAGGCCCGGGGTGTCTTGCGGCGAGCCGCCGGGCCCTGCCAGTATGTTGTCCGAGCCTTTGAGCGCGATGGCCGTGGCGAAGCGATCCCGGGGGCCGGCGGCGGCAAGGATATCCAGCAGGTATTGGCCGTCCAGCGCGGCGATGACGCCGCGCCCGTCCTCCAGGCCGAGCGCGACCAGCAAGGCGGGGCGGTCGGGCACCATGGGCGTGCCCGGGAGGAGGTACAGGGTTTGGCCTACCGGCAGCGGGCCGGGATGGCCGGTGAGCTCGGACACCGGCTGGCGGAACTCACCCGTAGCCGACGAGCAGTAGAGGGCGTGCTCGCGCACCAGTACCAGGGCGCGAAAATAAGGCCTGAATGTGCCAATGCGCTGGAGCTGGTCCTTGACCTGAGCGCAGGGTTGTCCCGCCAGCGTCGTCAGGGTGGCTGACAGGTTCGCTGCCTGACTGAGGATGGATTCGGCCTGGCGCAGCACGATCTCGTTGGCGGCATTGGCTCGCGCTTGCGCCTGTCGCTCGGACTCGTAGTAGGCCAGCGGCAACATCACGAGAAACGGCAGCGCGGCGGCCAACGAAATGGACAGCAGCCGCCAGCCTGTCAGCCGGCCCCGGATGATTCTCGTTGGCATGGGTTCAGCGCTCCGCAATTGTGCGATGAAGACGTCGATGGGCGACAGCCGGGGCTTGCATCGTGCCGCTCGCGGTGCGCGAGCAAGGTCAGGTCAGCCTGCTTCAAGGCGGGCTGTCGGCAGGATGCACCGCCAATGTGTAGTAGGACAGCGGAGCGTCGGCGTCCAGGCTGGGCATGCCCTCGTGGATCTCGCCGCATGACGCGCATTTGAAAGAGAAGGGCATGTTCTGTTCGGCGGGGTCCATGGAGTACTCGAGGTAGCAGGCCGCAAGCCATGTGGCCGCGAATCGACCCGAATATTCTAACTGGCGGATTGCCCTGCGTTCCGAAGTTGCCCGCCACCGCGCGAAAATGCGCCGCTGGCCAAAATGATCCCAGCCCGGGAGCCCCGGGCAAGGTCAATCACGCACCGCCGTCAAGCGGCTAAGCGTCGACGATCATCTCGAAGCCGCCAAAGATCATCCGCTTGCCGTCGAACGGCATCGGCTCCTGGCTGCGCAGCCTGGGGTCTTCCATCGTGGCCTTCATGCCTTCGTCCCGGGCCTTGCGCGATGGCCAGGTGATCCAGGAGAAGACCACGGTCTCGTCCTTCTCCAGCTTGACGGCCATCGGGAACGAGGTGAGCTTGCCCTCGGGCACATCGTCGCCCCAGCACTCGACCAGCCCCAGCGCGCCATGATCCTTGAACACCACGGCGGCAGCCTCGGCGTACGCGCGGTAGATATCGCGCTTGGCCGTGGGCACGGCGATAACAAATCCATCGATGTAATGCATGTCCGATCTCCTTTGGGATTGCCTGCGATGCGGCGAGCCTTGCGCGCGCCGTCATCGGGACGACGAACGGGAGCGGCCGAAATCGACAGGGCATGGGAGGAATGCCAGAAAAAATACGCGGGGCTGGGAGGGCGGCCAACCGGTTTGGGCCGTGCACTGCGCACCAAGTGATGAATGGAAATCTTTCTGGCGGCTTGTCCATTTTCCTGAACCGGACGCACGCAAGCGGGGCCGGCAGCGGGCGGCGCTCGGGGAAAGTTGTACTTTTCTTCTGATTCAGTGCGGCCAGCACTTGCAAATTTCGTTACGTTGGGTAGAATTCGCAACCTCACCTAGCCCAGGTGGCGAAATTGGTAGACGCACTAGGTTCAGGTCCTAGCGGTGGCAACACTGTGGAGGTTCGAGTCCTCTCCTGGGCACCAAGATTGAAAGCAAAAGGCCTGCATCCGTGCAGGCCTTTTGCTTTTTGTTCCTACCTCATTGCGTCCTGCCGCATTGCGTTTCCACCGTGCTGTGTTTCGCGCGTGGAGCGAGCATCAGCATCCGAATTCACTTGATGTAACATCACCCGACTCATCTAGCCAAGGAGCGGGAATGTCAAGAGGTCGGGTACGGGTATTGCTGGTTGTCGCGATGGCGGCGCAATTGCTGTCAGCCTGTTCGGGCGGCGTGACCGCCAATTCCATCCAGGCGATGGATCCGAAGCGCGTGCACTCCAAGGCCAGCGTAGGCGACCTTGTGCTGTGCCTGAAGCAGCGGCTAGGCGACGACGCCACCGTGATCGCGTACCCGGAACCCGGCAAGGTGGATATCCGGGTCGGGCGCGCGGACGCGGATGAATACAAGTTCTTCCACCTGATCAGCTTGCGCCGCGCTGCCGATGGCGCCGAAGGCTCCGACGTGGAGATCCGCAGCTCCGGGGAGTGGCACCCCATGATGAGCGCCAGCCGCATCTCCGGCATGGTGGAAGACTGCACGCCGGGAAGAGCGCACTAAGACGCCATTTCCAAAAAGATTCTGGCGTTCTGCGCTGATGCGGTCACGGCTCCATCGTGCGCAGAAGGTGCTCCTGCAGTTGCGATAATTCAAGCGCGATGCCGCCGGGGAACCCCTGGCGGCCGCCGCGCTTGTCGATCAGCAGGTCGGCCAGGAAATTCGATAGCGCGGCTGGGTCGGCCCAAAGCGCTGCCAGCTGGTTGCCGATGCGCGGATAGCTGCGGCACAGCTCCAGCGGCCGCGCCTGCGGCGGCAGCACAGCCAGCCATTTGAGCGCGGTGGCCGAGAGGGTCTTCGCTTCCGCGGTTTCGGGTTGCCGCCGGCCAGCCCAGTCGGGCTCGCCTGGGGTGGGCACGGTGCCATCCAGGATCAGCCTCGCTTCCTCGACGGTGACAATCTCGAATGAGAGGGGTTCCATGCCAACTCCGGATCAGATCTGTCGGGGGCGCCATGCCATGTGGCGCCGGCACCTATTCTATCGGTTACGGAGCGTTTGATTCTTTCTGTAGTGCTTGTAGTGCCCGTAGTGCCCGTAGTGCTCGCTACTGGTATGCATGCAGGTAGGCCAGCAAGTCCGCGATCTGCCGCTCGTTGCTGATCCCCCAGAAGCGCATCCTGGTGCCGGGCACAACCTTGCTGGGCGACTGGATAAACGCGCTCAAGGTTTTCTCGGACCACACCACGCCCGATTGCTTCATCTCGGGGGAGTACTTGTAGTCGGTCGTGCCGCCGGCGACCCTGCCGAAGATCCCATTGAGCTGAGGGCCAAAAGCGGCGCGCGCCGAGGGCCCGACGCTGTGGCAGGAGGCACACTTCGCGGTGAATACCGCCTTGCCGGCCTGCGCGTCGCCGGCGGCCTGCGCGGTTGCGTGCAAGGCCAGCGCCAGGGTCAACAATGCGGCGTTCTTCATGGGCGGATGCGGGGCAAGGGAGCGAACCTGCCATTATATTCGCCCCGTGCGTAGCTGACGTAACCTGGCTCACGTACCTCACGTACCTCACGTACCTCACGCACCTCACGTACTTTCCGTGCGGCAGCGGCGCGGGCATTCATGAGTCCAGTTCATAAAGGCTTGCGGTTTTCCGGGCATTTTCGATAGGCGGTACGTCCCTATCATCTCTGCTGACTCAACGCCCAAGGCTACGCGGCCTATCGCGCATCCAGGCATGGCGTGCCGGGACTAAGCAAAAGTGCGGTGCTCCCGTTGTGCAGTCCCGCAGCCAGCTTCGTCATCGGACATGCGCCCGCTGTCGATGGCGGCGACACGGCGCGATACGCGTCCGCGCCCTGGTCGATGCGCGGTCGGCTTGTTCGCCGACGGCACGCCGTGGCCGATGGGATGGGTCATCGCGCTGATGGGAACCGGTAGCCTGCTTTGCGCACGGCTTCTGGTGCCATCCACCGTCGTCATCGCGGGCACGGCAGCGGCGTGCCCTTGAACATGGCGCTCACGCCAGCGCGATCAGGATCATCCCTGCCCCAATGATGACGGCGCCGATGGCGCGCGCGGCGCGCTCGCCGGCCGGTGCGAGACGCTCGACGGTGATGGCTGCCGTCACGGCAGCCATTGCGCGCAGGTCCATGACCCCGATGACAAGGAGGATCGCCATCAGGCCCGCACAGCTGCAAACGCAGTGCAGGCCGAGTTGCAGGCCGAGTTGCAGGCCGAATCGCAGGCCGAATCGCAGGTCGAATTGCAGCCCATTCCTCCGCGCCGCGCCGACGTTCCCTCGCTGCCCGCGCCCGTGCCCAGGCATCTCCCGGCAGCAGGCAAGGTGGTGAGCCTTCCAGGCGGTGAACTGGAGTGCGCCGGCGCTCAGGACAACCAGGCCCGCTGCGACCGGAGCCGCGCGCGCCAGCGCCGGCAGCCGCATCTCGAGCGCCGCCAGCGCGGCGCCCAGCGCAAAGGTGGCCATGCCGAGCACGGCCCACACGAACAAATACCCCACGCCCACCAGCGCGGTCAGCCGGCCCAGTCGCGTCCCGCCTGTTGTGCCGACGGCCTGGCGGTAGCGCCACAGCACTGGCACCAGGGATGGCAGCATCATCGTTGCCATCATCACGACCCACATGCCGAGGAATGACGCCGCAACGCCGGGCCACGTCTGCCCGCACATCCGCATCCACGCCATCGACATCGTCCAGCCGCCGGGCATCGGCATCGCGCCCATCGCCGACATGGACGCGGACCAGGCGACCGTCCTCGCCGTGCAGGCCAAGAAGAGCAGCGCCGACGCGCCCAGGAAGGCTCGCTCGGAGGCCATGCTACGTGGGGCCTGCGCTGCCTCGGCGGCGCCTGCGTTGCCCATGGCCTGGCTCACCGCTCGCCGTACTCGTCGTGGCGGCGCCACCAGATGCCCGTCTCGTTGCGTCCCTTGGGGGCGCGGTCGAGCCATTGGTACATGCCCCAGAGGCCGTCCACCCCGCGCGCATAGGCGGAGTAGGTGTGATAGACCGCGCCATCCTCTAGCACGAATGTGCTCAGGCCCGGCCGATCGCGCGAGTACGTGGCTGCGTCGGTGCCGCATGTGGCTGCGAACCGGGCGACGGGTTCCGGGGCCGGTGTGGCGTCCATCGCGTGGCCGCCGCGCTTGTAGTTGTATTCGACGAACCCGTCGCGCTGTTGCGCCTCCGTGAAGGAGACGTTGGCATCGAAGTTGAAGTCGCTGCCGAGCGAGGACGCCCAGGGAAACGTCCAGCCCATTCGCCGCTTGTACGCTTGCAGTTTCGCCAGCGGTGCGCGCGACACCGCCGCAAGCGTGACGTCGTGGTTCGCCAGATGAACCACGACGCCGTCGAAGCCGTCCGCGATCGACGAGCAGGACGGGCACCCCGCCGTGTAGTCGGGCCCGAACATGAAGTGGTAGACCAGGAGCTGCGAGCGCCCCCGGAAGAGGTCTGCCAGCGAGGCGCTGCCTTCTTCGGTCTCGAACCGGTACGCCTTGTCGACCCGGACCCATGGCAGCGCCTGGCGTTGCCGCGCGAGCTCGTCGCTGCGCCGCGTCAGGTCCTTTTCCGCCTCGAGCAGCTCGAGCCGCGCTGCAAGCCACTCTTCGCGTGTCGCGGTCATGTGTTGCGTCATCATGCTTTCCTCCGTTGGGTGTCCATCGTCGTTTGCTCAGTACCTGGTACCAGGTACCAGGTGCGATGTGCGGGTTGGTGGTCGTGATAGATTAGTGCCGGGCATCCGAACGGAGGGAGTGACAAGTGTGGCGCGATTGGGATTCAGATGGATTCGCTGATCACGGCCGCGGCGCGCGCGCTCGCGGCGGGTGACCCGCTTGGCGCGCTGAACCGGGTCGCCTTGCGCAACGACGCGCCAGCGCTTGCGCTGCGCGGCATCGCGATGGCGCAGCTTGGCGATCTCGTGCGCGCGAAGGCGCTGGTGCGAAGCGCGGCGCGCGCCTTCGGCCCGAAAGAGGCCGTGGCCCGCGCGCGGTGCGTCGTCGCCGAGGCCGAGATCGCGCTGGCCTCGCGCGACCTGAGCTGGCCGGCGAAGGCGCTCGACGCAGCGCGCGCCACCCTGGAGGCGCACGGCGACCCGGTGAACGCCGCACACGCGCGGTTTCTCGAAGCCCGGCGCCTCCTTCTGATCGGGCGCCTCGACGAGGCCGAGCTGACGCTGGCCCAGCTCGACCCCGCGCCCTTTCCGCCCGCGTCCAGGGCCGTCCATGCGCTGGTCGTCGCGGGGATCGCGGTGCGGCGCCTGCGCACCAAGGCGGCACGCGCCGCGCTTGCCCGGGCCGAGCACGCCGCGCGCCACGCCGGCATCCCCGCGCTGACGGCGGAGGTCCAGATCGCATTCCTGGTCCTGAAAACGCCCGCGGCGCGCCTGATTACGCGTGGCCAAGAGCGGTTCCTGCTGCTCGATGAGGTGGAAGCGTTGCTGGCGTCCAAGGCGCTGGTTGTGGACGCGTGCCGTCATGCCGTGCGTGACGCGGGCACGGTGGTCTCGCTGGCGAGGCGTCCGGTGCTGTTCGCGCTCGCACGCGCACTGGCCGAAGCGTGGCCTGCGGACGTGCCGAGGGACGCGCTCATTGCGCGGGCATTCCGTGCCCGGCACGCCGATGCGTCGCATCGCGCGCGGCTACGCGTTGAAATCGGGCGGCTTCGCACCGTGCTCGGGCCGCTGGCCGGCGTGGGCGCGACCCGGCGCGGGTTTGCGCTGGTGCCGCACGTCGCCCGCGAGGTTGTCGTGTTGGCGAGGCCCGTCGACGAGGCGCACGCGGCGGTGCTCGCCTTCGTTGCGGACGGTGAGTCATGGTCTAGCTCGGCCCTGGCGGTGGCCCTTGGCGCCAGCCAGCGCACCGTGCAGCGCGCACTCGACGCGCTTGCGGCAGCAGGCAAGGTGCAGTCGTTTGGCCGCGGGCGCGCGCGCCGCTGGCTGACGCCGCCCGTGCCTGGATTCGCGACGACCTTGTTACTCCCCGCGCCACTGCCGGGTGACTAGAATGCACTTCATCGATTGCACTGCATCGATTGCCCTTCACTGCAGCGTCACGAGGATGGAAACATGAAACGATCAGCGGCCGAAATCATCCGTGAGTATGGTCCCTTTCCGGGTGTCGACAGCGTGCATGGGGTCACCTATGACGGTCAGCAAGTCTGGTTTGCCACCGGCGACAAGCTGATCGCGCTGGACCCGGCGAGCGGGACGACGCTGCGCGCGATGGAGGTCGCCTCACACGCGGGAACCGCTTTCGACGGCCAGCACCTGTTCCAGATTGCCGAGGATCGCATCCAGAAGATCGATCCGCAGACCGGCCGCGTGGTCGCCACGATTCCGGCGCCCGGCGGCGGCAACGACTCGGGACTCGCATGGGCCGAAGGGACGCTCTGGGTGGGGCAGTACCGGGAGCGCAAGATCCATCAGGTCGATCCCCAAACCGGGGAGATTCTTCGCACCATCGAGTCCAATCGCTTCGTTACCGGGGTCACATGGGTTGAAGGAGAGCTCTGGCACGGCACCTGGGAAGGCGAGCAGAGCGAGTTGCGCAAGGTCGATCCCCAAACGGGAACGGTCCTGGAGAGCATCGAGATGCCAGGCGGCGTCGGCGTGTCGGGGCTCGAATCCAATGGCGGCGACCAGTTCTTCTGCGGAGGCGGCGACAGCGGGAAGGTGAGAGCCGTGCGCCGGCCAGCGCGAGGCGGCGCGGCCGGCAGCAACGCCGGGATCCCTGTCGACGCCACTAGCAAGTAACCGAGGCGACCCTCACGGGCGACGGTGGCGGCAGCGGGGGGCACCTGATGCCCATCGTTAAACGGTATATACTGTTTAGCCTGTTTTTGATTTTGAGAGTTGCCGTGAATTCACCCATCATCAAGCCGCCGACGAACGAGGTCTTCTATTTTCCGACGAGCGCGCAAGTAGCCGACAGCGGCGCAGCCGCCCCCAAGGAGAAGACGCCAAGGGGCTCGGGCAGCAAGAAGGCAGTGTCCAAGGTTGCGACGAAGGCGCAGACCAAGGTTGCAACGAAGGCCGGGACCAAGGCCGAGACGAAACCGCAGAAGAGCAAACCATCGAAGGCGGAAGCTCGCGCCGATGTGGCCGTGCCGAAAAAAGCGCTGGGCGCCAAGAAGGAAAAGGTGCTGCGCGACAGCTTCACGATGCCGAAGTCCGACTACGCGAAAATCGCCGAGCTCAAGCAGCGGTGCGTGGACGCGGGCGTGCAAATCAAGAAGAGCGAGATCCTGCGCGCCGGCTTGCTGCTGCTTGCCGCAAGCTCGCCGAAGCAATTGCTGGCCGCGGTATCAAAAGTCGAAGCCATCAAGACCGGGCGTCCCGCGAAGGCTTAAGCGTCGCGCCCTGGGGCGGCGGGCTCCGGTCGCGGACAAAGCGCCTCGGGCCACGCCAGGCGCTTGTAGCGCGCCTGCGCGGCCTGCCGTCGCCGAAACATCGGCCTATCCGTGTTTTGCCGAGCCCTCGAACTTGGCAAACACCCGAGCCTGGACGGCATCCATGACGGCGAGCACCTGCGCATCGGCGGGTGCACTTGCTGTCACGCCAGTCGCGTCCTTTGGTTTTGAGCCGACCGGATAGCACACAAACTCCGTATCGAACCTGCCTGCGGATTCCTTCTTCAGGCGCCGGTTGAGTGCCTTCAGGTATTGCTTCTTGGTGGTCTTTGACATAAGTGCCTCGGTCCTCCGTGCAGTTGCAAATAGCGGGGCGCAAGCGTCGTGACGCATGGTCCCCGTTTTCGTTGAAGTGCTTCCACGACTCTCTTGTTCGCCGACACTAGAACATAGCCCAGGAAGTTCCCATTGGTCAAATGTGCGTCCCGGGGCTGCTGGAGGTGGCACCTGTCACTGGCTGGTGGGCCAGCTTTGCGTCACCGGGTACGTCAGCGTACCGACGCCTGGCGTGGCCGCGCGCAATCTAGCCTGTCGAAACTCGCGCGCTCAAGGTCCGTTCAAGGTCCGTTCAAGGTCATCATCCAGACTGGCCGACATGGCCTATGGCAACGCCCAGATAGTGCTGGCGGCCGCGGCGTGAGGCAGGGGGGGGAGGGGCAAGCACCCGGTCGTGGTGGCTTCCCGAACCCGCCATCAGGAAACCGGAGTCTGTCATGTCCAAACGTGTGCTATCCGTGGAGCAGGTGCTGCTCGAACTCGGCAAGCGGATCGAAGCGAGGAACCCGGCGGCGGCCGACCATCCGCTCACCGTGCCCTTGCCGCAGCCCAAACTGCATCGCCTGGACGCGGCCGGGCGCAACTGGGATATCCGTGAGACGAGAGAGCGCAGCCACTACGCCGAGTATGTGCGCGCCGTGGTCGAAGAGGCGCGACTCGAGTTCTATCTGACCAGCGCGGCCGATCATGACGAACTGCTGGGCGCAGCGTTTACGCACGTTTGACCGCTCCCATGGGCCGTCAGTTGGCCACGGTCGATGCCGTCGCCGGACGTTCACGGGCCAGCATGAGACATGCGACGGCCGCGACCAGATTGGCCAACGATCGCTGGCATATGGGCGCGGCCGAACGTTAGCTCAAGCCATCGGCCGCTATTGCTGCATGAGCATCAGGTCCAGGTTCTGAACCGCAGCGCCGGATGCGCCCTTGCCAAGATTATCGAACACCGCGGACAGCAGGACTTGCCCGTGTTCCATGTTGGGAAATACGCTCAAGCGCATGTCGTTCGTACCGTTCAGTACTTGGGGATCCAGGTGTTTCAAGGCGCACGATTCGTGCAGCGGCAAGACATGGACGTGGGCCGCCTCGGCATAGTGGCGTGCGAGGCATGCGTGTAACGTAGCGCCATCCACGCCGGGTGCCAGCAGCCGCAGCTCCAACGGCACCGTCAGCACGATGCCCTGGCGAAACGCACCCAACGCAGGGATGAAGATGGGACGCTGCGCTAGTCCGGCGTGCTGCTGGATCTCCGGGGTGTGCTTGTGCGCGAGTTCCAGAC
Organism: Cupriavidus sp. UME77; assembly: GCF_014170355.1. Lineage (NCBI taxonomy): Bacteria > Pseudomonadati > Pseudomonadota > Betaproteobacteria > Burkholderiales > Burkholderiaceae > Cupriavidus > Cupriavidus sp. UME77. The sequence continues at coordinate 250,734 of NZ_LZZU01000090.1, read as the reverse complement.
CATATACCTGGTATGAAAGCGCGTTGGCGGCACCCTGGCCCTCATGTTCCTCCACGCCGGCACGCCCGCGTCCGGAGTAGCCCGACACCGCATGAATGCTGATTGGGTAGTCGCCTGGTATGAGCCCAGCCTGCAACAGGGGACGCAGCAAGCCAATTGCGCCGGTCGGATAGCAACCGGGATTGGTGACCCGACGTGCGTTGGCAATGCGCTCAGCCTGTCCCTGCGTCATTTCCGGAAAGCCGTATGTCCAGTCGGGCTGTGTGCGGTGGGCCGAACTTGCGTCGATGACCCTGACGGCAGGATTCACAATGGCGTGCACCGCCTCGCGCGCGGCGGCATCAGGCAAACAGAGGATGGCGATATCGCAGGCGTTGATGGCTTGCGCGCGACGCCGCGGATCTTTGCGTTCCGCAGCGGCAAGCGTGAACAGCCTAAGGTCGGTCCGGTCGCGCAGCCGTTCGTGGATTTGCAACCCCGTGGTGCCTTGGTCGCCGTCGATGAAAACAACGGGAGAGCTCATACGTGGAATACTCCGGTGACTGTGGGTTTTGACAAGGAGAACGAGCCCCTATGTTCCACGGACCGCTAGAATAGAGAAAGTTGTATTTCATAACGTGAATATTCAGTTTTTCTGAATTTGGACGCCAACATGCGAGAGATCAGCCTGGACCGTTTGCGCACTCTGGTCGCCATTGCCGACCGTGGCTCATTTGTCGACGCGGCGCGTGCATTGCACCTGGCGCCGCCAACGGTCAGCCTTCACATCGCTGAACTCGAAGACCGCATTGGGGCGCCACTCCTGTCACGCAAGCGCGGACATGTCAGGCCGTCGGCGATAGGAGAGGTGCTGGTGGAGCGCGCGCGCCGGCTGCTGGCCGATGCGGAGCAGGCGTTGGACGACATTCAACGCCAAGTGCAGGGGCTCGAAGGGCGCGCGCGGCTCGGTGCGTCGACCGGGGTGATCGCGCACCTGTTGCCACAAGCGCTTGAGGTGCTGCGCCAGGACCATCCCGCGATCGACATTCAGGTTGCCGTACTCACGTCGCAAGAAACGCTGTCCCGGCTGGCGGATGGAACGCTGGATGTCGGGCTGATCGCACTGCCTCAGCCCCCGGTGGCTGGACTCGTGATAAAGCCTTGGCGCCGCGACCCCGTGATGGCCTTCTTGCCGGCGCATTGGCGGTGTCCGGCCCGCGTCACGCCGGAATGGCTCGCTGCCCAACCTCTGATTCTCAATGACGCGACCACGCGACTCTCGCGACTGACCGCGGAGTGGTTCGCGGCCGGGGGGCACCATCCTGCGCCGCGCATTCAGCTCAACTACAACGACGCGATCAAGAGTCTGGTAGCGGCAGGCTACGGCGCAGCGCTGTTGCCCCATGAGGCCACTACGCCATTGCCCGATGGGCGCATCGTCATGCGTGCGCTGCGCCCCGCGTTGTGGCGCCGGCTCGGCATTGCCCATCGTGCGGGGTACGTTGAGCGTTCCACGCAACACGTGCTTGATGTGTTGTGGGGTCTGCGATTGGCGTAGGCGTTGCCATTTGCCATTTTCCGCTTGCTACTTGCCACTTCGGTTCGTTCTCGCTGGCACAGTAGCGCTGCTGGGGTGTGCCGCATTGGACCAAAGTCCCATTGCGCTCACCGGGCAAGGTGACATCATTCAATCTATTCAGGTCGGATTCCCCGCCGCTTGCGGGGGGGGGCGATTGTAAGGCGGCCACTTGGGAAAGCGCAGCCATTCCCGACGGTTTGCTTTCGAGAGTTTGATTCGAACGTAGCCGGACGATCTCTTCAACCGATGTGCGAGGGACGATGTGGATCTACCGTATCGATGAGCCCCGCCTTGGCGTAATACGTGTGCGCGAATGGCGACGCCGTGCGCTCCACGCGATCAGCTTGCTCGTGCTCGTAATGATGGCGGCTGCAACGGGCCTGGCGCTGCTCGACCAGTCAAGTACCCCGATCACGACTAAAGCCTTCAGTGCTCTGTGGAACGGCGTCAACCTCGTCACGACACTTGGCGATTTTTCTGAATTCGACGAGCACCAGAAGCAATTCATGCTGCTGGCCATGCTTGCCACGATGCTAGTCGGTGGCTTCGCGGTAGCAAGGCTCACCGGGATAATGTCGGGTGACGACGTGATGAGCTACCGGGAGAACAGAGTCATGGAACGCAAGCTTGAAAATCTGACTCACCATGTCGTTGTCGCCGGCTACAAACCGGTCGGCGAGCTGGTTGCCGCTCACTTGCGCGCCGGCGGCGATACGGTGCTGGTGCTGGTCGCCGATGCAAGCCTTGCCAACAAGGCCGCCGAACAAGGGTACCTGGTCGTGCTCGGCGAACCCGGGGTGTTCGACGATGTGCTCAAACGCGCGCGACTCGAACACGCGAGGGCGCTGGTGGTGACGCCCGCCGACGCGGATAGTAATTTGGCGATCACATTGATGGCGCACACGCTCAATCCGAAGCTCAGGATTGCAGTGCCCGGGGAAAACAGGATGCGAAAGGTATTGCTGGAAAGCGCCGGCGCATCCGACGTCGTGATCGCGAACGAGCTGGTTGCGAACGCGCTGGTAGGACAGCTCGGCATCCCTCGCGAGGCATCGATATGAAACCGGCCGATCCGAAAGATACAGGCGCGTCCCGGCTGCCTTTCCTGCGTGGGCTACTACCCTTTAACCGGGCCCAGTTCCCGCACGACGTTGTCGCCGGCATCACGCTCGCGGCGCTCGGCATCCCGGAGGTGATGGGCTACACGAAGATTGCGGGTACCCCCGCCGTTACAGGCCTTTATACGATCCTGTTGCCGCTCATCGCATTTGCGTTGCTCGGTGGATCGCGCCACTTGGTCGCCGCTGCCGATTCTGCGACCGCGGCCATTCTCGCCGGCACGCTGGTGACGGTTGCCGCGTTTGGTAGTCCGGAGTATGTGAGCCTGACCAGCACGGTGGCACTTACAGTTGCCGTCATGCTGGTGCTCGCGCGCATCCTTCGTCTTGGCTTCCTTGCCGATTTTCTGTCGCGTAGTGCGCTCATCGGATTTCTGACGGGTGTCGGTCTGCAAGTCGCGATAGGCGAGCTGGCGGGGCTGATCGGCCTGCCGAAGGAGGGACACGGGCCGGCGGGTCAGATCGCATCGGTGGTTCAGCGCCTGGCGGACACGCACTACGCGACCCTGGTACTTTCCGTGGCAGTGCTTGCCGTCATCGTCGGGTTCGAGCGCCTGGCACCGCGCATTCCCGGCGCTCTCCTTGCCGTGGTCGGGGCCATCGCAGCCAGCGCGGCCTTCGATTTCGCGCAGCACGGCATCGCCGTCATCGGCAACGTGCCGAGCGGCTTGCCATCGTTGTCCGTGCCGGCGTTGCATCTGGAACATATCGATCAGGTGCTGGCAACCGCAGCGTCATGCTTCATTGTCATCCTCGCGCAGAGCGTCGCGACCGCACGCGCGTACGCCAACCGCTACAACGAGCGCGTGGACGCCAATCTCGATATTGTCGGCCTCGCGGGCGCAAACGCCGCCGCGGCCGTGACCGGTACATTCGTGGTCAATGGCAGCCCAACCAAGACGGAGATGGTGGACTCCGCCGGCGGGCGCAGCCAGGTAGCGCACCTGACCACTGCGGCGATCGTGCTGCTGGTGCTGCTCTTCCTGACCAGGCCGCTCAGTTTCATGCCTTCCGCCGTGCTCTCGGCCATTGTCTTTCTGATCGGCGTGAAGCTGGTCGACCTGAAAGGCATGAAAGAACTGTACCGTCTTCAAAAGGACGAATTCATCCTTGCGCTGATCACCGCGGCCGTGGTCGTGTTCGTCGATGTCAAGCACGGCATCATCGTCGCAGTATTGCTCTCGTTCATCGACCATGCGCGCCACAGCTACCGGTTACGCACGCGTGTGCTGACGCGCGACGCGGCCGGGAAGTGGCAGGCACATCCGGTGGCGCCCCAACTGTTTGCGGCACCGGGGATCGTTGTCTACCGGTTCGAAGCCGACATCTTTTATGCAAACGCCGGCCGCTTCATGGAAGAAATCCTGAAGCTGGTGGAGAATGCAAATCCGCCGGTGCGCTGGCTTGTGGTCGACGCCTCCGAAGTCAACAACGTCGACTATACGGCCGGCAAGATGCTGCTCCAGTTGGGCGACGAACTCTCCCGGCGCGGTATTGGCATCGCGTCGATCGCGATACCCGAGGGGGTGAAGGCGGAGCTTGAGCGCTATCGAAAATTCGCAGGAGGGGTGGGGCGTCAGGAGATCTTTGCGACGGCCGATGCTGCGCTCGACGCGTTGCGCGATGCTGCACCGCCATCCCCCGCGACCGGCGAAAAATTGGCGTTAGGCGGTTGAAGCGGACTTGTCCAGGTGAAGGAGTCGCCGTGCCTAAAACCACTGGCACCAAACCACCCGCAGTGCCTGTTGAGCATCCCGATCCGAAGTCCGAGGGCGTCGGTGAGCTCTCCAGCGAGTTTCGCGGCCGAGGTTCGCGCGCATCGCGGATTGACGCCGGCAAGGCGGCCCGACAGCGGGTGCCGCGCGCCGAACTCGCTGTCTGCGCACGCATGGAGCGCGACCCTATCGCGCTGCTCGAGGCAGGCGATGCCGGACGATTGCCGAACCTCGTGCCGATCCGCTACGGCCGCATGGTGGCGAGTCCGTTCGCGTTCTATCGCGGCGCGGCCGCCGTCATGGCGCACGATCTGTCCACGTTGCCCCGCACAGACGTCATGGTGCAGCTCGGCGGCGATGCGCATCTGGCCAACTTTGGCCTGTTTGCCAGCCCGGAGCGGCGCGTCATGTTCGGTCCGAACGATTTCGACGAGACACTGCCAGGACCGTTCGACTGGGATATCCGGCGGCTTGCCACGTCGTTCGTGGTTGCCGCACGCGAGCGGGGCTTCGGCGTGCGCGTGCAGCGCGATGTAGTGCGGCGGTTGTGCGCCACGTTCCGGCAACGCATCGCCGACTTCAGTGTGATGGACACGCTTGACGTATGGTATTTCCAGTTCTCAGCAGAGAATATGCTGGCGATTGCCGACACGCCGCAGAATCGCAAGAAGGAGCAGGCCGTCGTCAGCAAGGCGATGAGCCGGACATCTCGCACCGTGGCGAGCCACACGACCGAGCTGGTGAACGGCAGATTGTGCATCAAGGATGAGCCACCACTGGTTTACCACAGATCTGTAGCCAATCGGCAAGAGGCCCAACAGTTCGAGACCGAGATACGCCGCTTTATCGCGGAGTATCGAGCGACGCTGCTCGTGGATCGGCGCGCGCTGTTCGACCGTTACGAATTGGTCGATTTCGCGGTGCGGGTGGTTGGCGTGGGGTCGGTAGGCACGCGCTGTTATGTCGCGCTGTTCATGGCAGATGGGAAATGTCCGCTGTTCCTGCAGATCAAGGAGGCGCAGCGTTCGGTACTGGAGAAATATCTGCCTGCTAGCGAGTTTGCAAATCATGGCGAGCGCGTTGTGACCGGGCAGCGCCTGCTGCAATCTGCCAGCGATATTTTCCTCGGGTGGTCGAAGTCGCGCCTCACAGGGATCGATTTTTACGTGCGCCAGTTGCGCGACATGAAGGGATCATTCGATTTCGGTACCTTTGACCCCGACGATCTCAGCGAATATGCGGTGTCCTGCGGCCATGCGCTTGCGCACGCGATGGCAAAAGCTGGCGACTCCGCGGTGATTTGCGGGTATCTCGGGAAGTCCGCCGCGTTCGACGAAGCAATCGGGCAATTCGCACTCGCCTATGCCGAGCAGAACGAGGCTGACTGGTCCGCGCTGAAGGCAGCAGTAAAAACGGGCCGGATCGACGCCCTACGTAACGCATGAGCGATGCTGCCCGTGGAACCGTTGCCGGTCGACGCGGATGCCTATTCGAGGGGATGGGACATGACATACATACAACGATGGTTGGAGCAGGCCACGCGGCTGCGCAACTTCGGTATGGTCATTCTTCTGGCGCTGCTCATCATCACAGTGTTCATTGTCCCGGTCGTCGTCACGTCGAGCAGCGTGATCGACCAGATCTCACAGGACGTACTTCTGTCGTCGATTCTCGTGAGCGGCGTGACGGCGGCCTCAGACCGCTCGAAGGTGTTCGAGTGGATCGCGCTGGTCGTCCTCGTCGCTATCGTCGTGCGCTGGATGGGATGGCTATCGCCGAGCGGGCCCGGGCTGGCGATACGCGACGGAGTCGGAATCCTCTCACTGACGCTGCTATGCGCGATCATGGGTGTGAAAGTGTTCGGCGCGGGTACTGTGACACGCGACCGGATAGGGGGAGCAGTCGCACTTTACATGTTGGTCGGCCTCATTTGGGCTGACGCGTATCAACTCGTCAGCATCATGGTTCCCGCCTCTTTTACTGGCATTCCGGCGCATGACGGTTCCGTGGATCGCGCGACCTGGGTGTACTTCAGCTTCGTCAGTTTGACGACCACGGGATATGGCGACATCGCGCCCGTCGCGCGCGCGGCGAGGTCGCTGGCCAACCTCGAGGGGCTGATCGGTCAGTTATATCCGGCTATCGTGCTCGCCCGGCTGGTGTCATCGCAGGTTTCGGGCGGAGCATCAGGCGAGAACCAGTCGTAGTAACGTGGCTCGTGCGCAGGCTGGTCGCTTCCAGATGGAACAACAGCGTACACGGTGCAACGGGTCGATACAGCCGCCAAGATCGTTGCCATTCGGCAAACCAATACCGCTACCGCTGGCGGCCATCCCTGCGCGCGACCGACTAGTTGCTAGCCTCGCACCGCGCTTCTGAAGGCGGCTGAGAGCGCGGCCATCGCACGCACGCCGCAAGGTTCGGCAAGTGTGGCAAGCGGCAGGGGCTCGCCGGCGCGATGCTCCCAGCTTGGCGCTGCGAACCAGCCGAATTTCTCGTCGGCAAGAATTTCGCCGTCGCTTCGACCAGCATGTAAGCGGACGATCACCGCGTCGAGTTCCCGCCGGTCGAAACTTTGAAGGAGGTCACCCGACGAGCCGATCCCGATCTCGATCAGCAGCTGCGGGTCTTGCGCGTTCATGCGCGCGATCAGCGCGGGGAGCTCCGGCCCCGCAACATGGTCACTGATACCCATGACGAGGCGCTGACGGACCCCGGCAAATCCAGCCAGCGCGCGATCGTGTACCGCCAGGAGTTCGCGAGCGTGTTCGAGAAAGCCGGTGAACTCGTCACCGCGCGAAGCGCATCATCGTCGTTCAGCAATGCAGCAACAAAGCGCTCCGTAATCGGCGACCGTCGCGTGCAACGTAGTCGTCACAATCGGCGCCTTGAATCGTGGGGATGCTCGGGAGGTGCCGTGTGGTGCATGTCCCCGTCGGGAAAGGGTTCGCACAACATACCTCTCTGCGCTGGGCCAATACCGACCGACGGTAAACGACGTTATGTTGGCCACTCAAAAGGCGTGGGGTAACGTACAGAGCGCAGGGCGATAAGGCATAAGCTCACGTTATGCGAGGCCAGGGGCCATCTGCGATGACGACCAACGCGAAAGCCGATCCAGTGGCAGTGCGTGCGACTCGATGTCACACCCTGTTCCAACTGAATCACGCCCAAAGCGTCCTTTCAGACGACGGCTCGCCACTATAATCAGCCACCCATTTTTTCGGCACAGTATGTCGTTCGCACATCGGCTCATCTTGTGGCTTGCGCTGCTCGGCATGGCGCTGCATGCGCCATGGCCGATGATGGCCCACGCGCAATTGGCAGAGGGGATGGTAGATCACACCATCTGCAGTGCGAGCGGCATACGCTTCGTCTCGGTGGACGATCAAACGTCCACAAGCCAGGATATCCCAGGCAGCCACCAGAGCCTCGACGATTCCCTCTGCTGCCTGGTGTGCGCCGATCTCGGCAGCACCGTTGCAATACCGCACGTGCCGTTTGTCTTCCAGCCTCACCTGAGACCGCTTGGCCTTGTGCGGCCGGTGCTACAGCCGGATGCCTATCTGCCTCCGGGCATTCTTCGCGCGACGGCCCGAGCGCCGCCTTCGGCATGAGCGTCATAGCCTGAAATGCCGCGCGCTACACACAGCGCGCGCTCGTGCCACGGGCGGACTAACGGTCCGCCCCCGTATTGCCCAGAACACCATGAATCCGATCCTTCGCGCCGGCACCGCAGGTGCCGCATTGCTGCTTCCCTCGTTTGCGTTCGCCTGTGCCACCTGCGGCTGCTCACTCAGTGCCGATGCCGCTATGGGCTACTCCACAATGCCGGGCTGGCGCATCAGCTTCGACTACAGCTTCATCAACCAGAACCAACTGCGCCATGGGACAGGATCCGTCCCCGCTACGCAGGCTGCCGCAATCAACGACGCCGGCGGCAACCAGGAGGTGGAGAAGCAGACCATCAACCGTTACTACAACCTGGGCGTGAGCTACAGCCCGAATAGTAGTTGGAGCTTCAGCACGATCGTCCCCATCATCGACCGCAGCCACACCACGTACGGCAACGCGACCTCCGACCAGCTCACGCCGGACAACGTGAGCGGTGTGACCGCCAGTGGCCTGGGCGATATCAAGCTCATCGGCACCTACCAGGGCTTCCTGCCCACTCGAAACCTGGGTGTGCAACTTGGCGTGAAGCTGCCCACGGGCGCCTACGGAGGCCAGAATGTCGCCACCGGCGCCACTGTGGGGCGCAGCCCGGTGTTCTTCTCGTCAGGCCCGAATGCGGCTGCGGGCCAGGCGCTCGACGCCAGCCTGCAGCCCGGTACCGGCAGTACCGACCTGATTCTTGGCGCGTACTATTACCAGCCGGTCAGCCAGAATTTCGACGCCTTCATCAATGGCCAATTCCAGGCGGCGGTGATGCAACGGCTGCACGACTTCAATGCGGACTATCGTCCCGGCAATCTCCTGACCGCGAGCACCGGCCTGCGCTACGTAGCCAACCCAAAGGTGGTGCCCCAACTACAGTTCAATTTCACCCACAAGAGCGCAGACCAGGGTGCACTTGCCGATACCATCAGTACAGGAGGTAGCGTGCTCTACCTGAGCCCCGGGGTCACCGTCGCCGTGAGCGAGCACGTTCGCGTGTACGCCTTTGTGCAGAAGTCGATCTATAGCAATCTTCAGGGGTATCAACTCTTCCCTCGCTGGACTGGCAACTTGGGGGTGTCCTATGCGTTCTGACCTCTCGTCTCGTCGCGACTGGATCCGGAAGGCCGCCGCTCTTGCCTGCGGACCGTCTCTTGTTGGCTGGCACACATCGGCGAGTGCGGAGAGCCTGGCGGTGGGGCGGCCTGCGCCACCGCTGGTGCTGCGCACGCTCGACGGGCGCACCATCGATACGCGGGACCTGCATGGCCAGGTAGTCGTACTCACGTTCTGGGCGACGTGGTGCGGCCCGTGCCACACAGAGCTTCCTGTCTTGTCGGCCTATGCGGCGGCTCACGCCCGCGAAGGGCTCACCGTGCTCGGCTTCAGCCTGGACACGCCGGACTCGCTCGCCGACGTGCGCAAGATGGCTGCCAGCCTCGCCTTTCCGGTAGGGTTGCTAGGTAGCGCCTATGCGGGCGGCTACGGCCGGGTCTGGCGTCTTCCGGTGAGCTTCACCATCGACCGCGCGGGGATGCTCGCCGATAACGGCTGGGATGATGCCAGTCCGGCATGGACAGCCGAGCGACTGGAGCAGGTCGTCACGCCGCTGCTAAAGCGGTAGCTGGACAGAGCCTTGGGCAACATGCACAGCGGACGGAGTTCTTGGCCGTTCCGATTCGCGGCCGATCAGACTTCCACAGGAGTGCCGCTCCAGAACGTGCTAGCGGGCGCCCGCCTGGGAGGAGCGCCAAAGCTGCGCGAGGTCGCCATGAATGGCGAATAAGTTGGCTGAGAAGCGGCATGCATTCTCGAACGGCGGCCTTTCGCACTGACACCCGCCACGGCAGCGTCCGCCTTGCTTTATGGCCGGTGGGCGCCGCAAAGCGCAAGCGGCGCTTCAGGCGTGCGACCAGAAAAGCGACGGCCCCGCACGTCCGGTCGGCTATCATGCCATTCCTCTCCGAAGTGGCTCCCTATGATTTCCGTCCGTAATGTCACGCTGCGTCGTGGCGTCAATGCCGTACTCGACCGCGCGTCCGTCACCTTCAACCCCGGTGAAAAGATTGGTCTTGTCGGCCGCAATGGCGCTGGCAAGTCGTCCTTCTTCGCCCTTCTCAACGGCACGCTGCACGAAGACAGCGGCGAGTTCTCGATTCCCGCGGCATGGAAGATGGGCCAGGTCGCGCAGGATATGCCGGAGACCGAGCAAAGCGCGACGGACTTCGTCGTCGAGGGTGACACCGTGCTGCTGGCCGCGCAGGCCGAAGTCGCCGCCGCCGAGGCCAGCGACGACGGCATGCGCATGGCGCACGCCTACATGGCCCTGCACGACGCCGGTGCACACGATGCCCCCTCACGTGCCCAAGCGCTGATCCTGGGCCTTGGCTTCAGTGCTGCACAGCTTAGTCAGCCGGTCAACAGTTTCTCCGGCGGCTGGCGCATGCGACTGCAACTGGCGCGCGCGCTCATGTGCCCGTCCGACCTGCTGCTGCTCGACGAGCCGACCAATCACCTGGACCTCGACGCGCTGGTCTGGCTGGAAGCCTGGCTCAAGCGCTATCAAGGAACCATGGTCGTGATCAGCCACGACCGCGAATTCCTCGACGCGGTGACGCAGGTAACGGTGCACGTCGACAACGCCAAGCTCGTGCGTTATGGCGGCAACTACAGCAAGTTCGAAGACATGCGCGCTGAGCAACTCCTGTTGCAGCAGGCCGCGATGGCCAAGCAGGCAGACAAGATCGCCCACCTGCAGAAATTCATCGACCGTTTCAAGGCCAAGGCCTCGAAGGCGAAGCAGGCGCAGAGCCGGGTCAAGGCGCTTGAACGCATGGAGAAGATCGCACCGGTGCTTGCCGACGCAGAGTTCAACTTCGAGTTCAAGGAGCCACTCAACGTCCCGAACCCGCTGTTGTCGATGCTGGACGCGAGCTTTGGCTACCCGGCGCCGACCGACGCACTGCCGGGCACGCCGCCCACGGTCATCGTGCGGGGCATCAACCGTTCCGTGCTGGCCGGGCAGCGCATCGGCATTCTCGGTGCCAACGGCCAAGGCAAGTCCACGCTGGTGAAGACGGTGGCGCACGCGCTGGCGCCGATTTCCGGCGAAATCAGCGAAGGCAAAGGCCTGAATATCGGCTACTTCGCACAGCAGGAACTCGACGTGCTGCGCCCGCTCGACACGCCGATGGAACACATGATCCGCCTTGCCAAGGACACGCCGGCGCACATGCGCGCCCCCGGCCAGAGTGGCACCGAGCAATCCCTTCGCACCTTCCTCGGCACATTCAGCTTCAGCGGCGACATGGTCCATCAGGCGGTCGGCACGATGAGCGGCGGCGAAAAGGCGCGGCTCGTGCTGTGCATGATCGTGTGGCAGCGTCCCAACCTGCTGCTGCTCGACGAGCCTACCAACCACCTCGACCTGGCCACACGCGAAGCGCTAGGCATGGCGCTCAACGAATTCGAAGGCACGGTGATGCTGGTCAGTCACGACCGGGCCCTGCTGCGCGCCGTATGCGACGAGTTCTGGCTGGTCACCAACGGCGGCGTCGAGCCCTTCGACGGGGATCTGGACGATTACCAGCAGTTCCTGCGCGACGAAGCCCGTCGCATGCGGGAGCAGTCTGCCGCAATGAGCGCTGCCTGAGATATTCACCGGCCGCTTTGGGTCGACCACGGAAGTTCGTAGTTCAGGCGGGGCGATCGAGCGCTGGCCGGCGACGAACTTCCGGGTCCGGCCAGTTTGCGTCGATCCTCGCTCGTGATCGATTGACTGCGGCGGGCACGAAGACAGCCACACGTTTGCGCGCCGGCTCATGACCCTGTTCGTTCGACAGGCGTCTACAAAATCCCCCCAACTATCCTTGCTCAAGCCATCTGTGGTTGCCTTCACTTCTAACCACTGAAAGCGCTTTTCACATTGCGGAATTCACGCCGGGTTTCCGCGGTGTTTTGTTTTCGTTCCTCGAAAACGCGTTCCACATCACGAAATTCAATGTCTATCTCATTGAAAAATAAGGGAAAACCAACTCTTATGTCTTATATAAGACTTCGCCGTGATGCACCAGAAGCGCCATACAATGATTCCACGCTGCTTGCTTCGACATCCATAGATCCGTAGCGGCACACGCACCCCTTTCTTCAAACACGCTTAGGAATTCGACATGTCCCAGTATCAAGACGACATCAAGGCAGTTGCTGGCTTGAAAGAGAACCACGGCAGCGCATGGAATGCCATCAACCCCGAGTACGCCGCCCGCATGCGTGCCCAGAACAAGTTCAAAACGGGTCTGGACATCGCCAAGTACACCGCCAAGATCATGCGCGCCGACATGGCCGCCTATGATGCCGACTCGTCCAAGTACACCCAGTCGCTGGGTTGCTGGCACGGCTTCATCGGCCAGCAGAAAATGATCTCCATCAAGAAGCACTTCAACAGCACCGAACGCCGCTACCTTTACCTGTCCGGCTGGATGGTGGCCGCGCTGCGCTCCGAGTTCGGCCCGCTGCCGGACCAGTCGATGCACGAGAAAACCTCCGTCAGCGCGCTGATCCGCGAGCTGTACACCTTCCTGCGCCAGGCCGACGCCCGCGAACTGGGCGGCCTGTTCCGCGAACTGGATGCTGCCCAAGGACCTGCCAAGGCCGCCATCCAGGCAAAAATCGACAACCACGTCACCCACGTTGTGCCCATCATCGCGGACATCGACGCGGGTTTCGGCAACGCCGAAGCAACGTACCTGCTGGCCAAGCAGTTCATCGAAGCGGGCGCATGCTGCATTCAGATCGAGAACCAGGTGTCCGACGAGAAGCAGTGCGGCCACCAGGATGGCAAGGTCACCGTGCCGCACGAGGACTTCCTGGCCAAGATCCGCGCCATCCGCTACGCCTTCCTGGAACTGGGCGTGGACGACGGCGTCATCGTGGCCCGTACCGACTCGCTGGGCGCTGGCCTGACCAAGCAGATTGCCGTGACCAGCACGGCGGGTGACCTGGGCGATCAATACAATTCCTTCCTCGATTGCGAAGAACTGTCGGCCGACGAACTGGGCAATGGTGACGTCATCATCAAGCGCGACGGCAAGCTGCTGCGCCCCAAGCGCCTGCCTAGCAACCTGTTCCAGTTCCGCGCCGGCACGGGCGAAGCGCGCTGCGTCCTGGATTGCGTCACCGCACTGCAAAATGGCGCTGACCTGCTGTGGATCGAGACCGAAAAGCCGCATATCGCCCAGATCGGCGGCATGGTCAGCGAGATTCGCAAAGTCATCCCGAACGCCAAGCTGGTGTACAACAACAGCCCGTCGTTCAACTGGACCCTGAATTTCCGCCAGCAGGTGTATGACGCGATGAAGGCCGCGGGCAAGGATGTGTCGGCGTACGAGCGCACCCAGCTGATGAACGTGGAATACGACCAGACCGAACTGGCAAAGCTCGCCGACGAAAAGATCCGGACCTTCCAGGCCGACTCGTCGCGCGAAGCCGGTATCTTCCACCATCTGATTACGCTGCCGACCTACCACACCGCCGCACTGTCGACCGACAACCTGGCCAAGGAATACTTCGGCGACCAGGGCATGCTGGGTTACGTGGCTGGCGTGCAGCGCAAGGAAATCCGTCAGGGCATCGCCTGCGTCAAGCACCAGAACATGTCCGGCTCGGACATCGGCGACGACCACAAGGAGTATTTCAGCGGCGAAGCAGCCCTGAAGGCGGCAGGTAAGGACAACACCATGAACCAGTTCTGATACCAGTAGTACGCCCCAAGACATAACGCCAACCCAAAGCGGGTTGGCGTTTTTCTATTCGGCGACATAGCTCGCGGGGGACTCATCGAACGATATCTAGTGCGCTTACATGCTGAAGCTCTACGTGTGGCTCGATAGAGAACGACGCGCGGCGGATTCGCAGACGGCGATTCGATGAAGATGCTTTGCGCGACGCCGGCCGCTTGCTCCGCTTCGAGCAATCCGGAGCCGCCGCTTTTGAATTGGGTAGAGACGTTCGCAGAACTCGGCCAAGGGTCTGGAGAGGGGCGGGAAGGGACGGCTGGGAAGCGGAGGGCGAGGTCTCTTCCCGGCCCAAGTGCGGTCAGTCGACATCGATGCCTGGATCGTTGACAATCGTTTTCCTAGCGTAAGCAACCAGGAGCCCACTTTGCCTTCAACGAATCTGCGTCTCTACGCCGACGCTCAATTCGCAAGTCCATATGCGATGTCGGCCTTCGTGGCCCTTCACGAAAAGGGATTGTCGTTTGAGCTTGCAACCATCGACCTGGCCAACAATGCGAACCTCGAACCTGGTTATGCACAGCGCTCACTCACGCAGCGCGTACCTACGCTGATTCACGGCAGTTTCGCTTTGTCCGAGTCGTCAGCAATCACTGAATACATCGACGAGGTTTTTCCGGGCACCTTGTTATACCCAAAAGACGCGATCAGTCGCGCTCGGGCTCGCCAAGTCCAAGCGTGGCTGCGAAGCGATCTCATGCCCATCCGGCAGGAGCGCCCCACTGAGGTGGTATTTTATGGCGCTCCCGCGGCGCGCTTATCTGCTGCAGCACGTACTGCTGCAGGAAAACTGTTCTCTGCTTGCGAGGTGTTGCTTGCCGACCACTCACCGGACCTCTTTGGCGAGTGGTGCATCGCAGACGTCGACCTTGCTCTGATGCTGAACCGGCTCGTCCTCAATGGTGATACGGTACCGGGAAGGTTGGCTGACTACGCTGCGCATCAGTGGCAAAGGCCGTCTGTTCAGCGTTGGCTCGCCCTGAATCGCCCCCCGCTGTGAAACCCTCGAACTTGCCGCAGGTGCTTCGTTGTCTCTGTTCATGCTGGCGTTTTTGACTTAGAACACGCTGCGTCAGGCGATTGGAGCGGTGGCAACGCCGGTCGGCACGGTTGCCGGCCTGCAATACCCGAGCGTGACATGAAGTCGGCTAATGTCAGATGAGAAACGGAGTGTCCATTGAAATCCTTTAGTCACGTGTTCCTGTTCCTGGCTGTGTCTGTGCTTATCTGTGCCCGGGCGCATGCGATTGAGTCCGGCGACCTGTCGCTCGCGCCAATCAAGCAATGCAGGCCCTCTCCCAAGGCACCTCCTTACAAGCAGTTACATCGGGAGTTTCAGGCCGCCAACACGCCGTCCAATAGTCCATTCATTCGGGCCATAGACATCAATGGCGACGGCTGGTGTGACTGGGTAAGCACTGCGGCCATGCCTCCCCATAGCGGAGACATCGATGAGCCGAGCATGCAGAGCTTTATTTTTCTCGGAACGGAGACCGGGTGGCGCAAGTTTGGGGATATGCAGAAATTCAAGTCTGACCCGAGCGCCATGTCATTTTCTCTGCCACTTCTAACCAGTACAGACAGTGCAGCGTCTTTCATTGCCCCTGTTGCGGTGTATTCGAAGAAGCGCGCATCGCCATACATTGCAAGCATCTTCTTGAACGAGGATGTCCTGGATCCGTATTTGGGCAGCGTGTCCGTCTACCAATGGGACGATAGTTTCGACTCGCCGCGACGGGTGAGCGAGGAAGATCGATCGACGGTCATCACGTTTCTACAAGAAGCCATGTGCAAGCCAGGCAAGGACTATGGCCATGCCGTGTCTGTTGCTGGGGCGATCTGCGGCAAACAGCCCGAGCTGGTCAAGTAACGCATTGGCGGGTCGTCGAGTGCCTCCGATGATGTATAACCCGGCCCAGGCGCTGATGTTCAGGCGCCGCACAATCTGAGCGTTCACGATAGCCCGATACGGAGCAGCTTTTTCATTGCCTTTCCCATGAAAGCGGCAGGGTCGAATGAGGCCTACCTGTTCACGCCTGGATCGGCGCTGTTGGACGGACGCCCCACGCTTGTGCCAACACATGAGTTCATGTCACTCACCCGCAAATACATGATGGCACCCCATTCACTAAGAACGAATGGGTCGAATTCCTTACCAGAACACTATCTCGCCTGCCGTAAGACCGGCTTTGCCTGTGTGTCACGGGTAGCCGTTGCAGCTACTCCGATCCAGGATCATTCGCTCAATGAAAAGATTCGATGCAACCAGCCAGTCACAAGCCATGCCCAGCAACTCGATAGGAAGGAGTTCCAATAGGGCAACGTTGATGGTCGTCCTATGCGCCAGTTTCCTGGTGGCGGCCTGCGCCTCGGCCAAGTCATCGCTCAGCGACATCAGTCAAGAAGAGGCCATCGCGAAACAGCAGGGCTGCAAACCGGTGAAGTACCAAAGAGATTTCATGGCACTTCAAGTCATGGCTCAAGGCAGTGGGCGGCAGTGCCTGGTGCAAGATCTGGTGCAGCGGCATGCCTGGTCCATACCAGAGGGTTTCCGCGAGCGAGGACGGCCCGATCGCGTGGTGACATTTTTTGAAGCCGACCATCTGGACCTTGATTTGCAGGGTCATCTCATTTCCGGCGGCCCTTTCGATAACGTCACTGGCATTGCATTGAATCAATCCACCTCCGAGGCATCCTCTAGCCGGCGGAAAGTCTTTCCGCAGTATCTGAGCGTACGAAATGGCATCGTCAAGACACCAGGGCCATTGGGCGTAGGTGTCTATCTTGGCTTTCGCAAGAGCTTTGCACTATCCACTCGACTTTATGAAAGTGCTTACGAGCCGGTGCTGGAAGATCAGCCGCCCATGACCGAGATGCGTCCCTATGAGAAAGGCAAAAAGATTGCGTATACGCAGCCATGGGACTATCAGCCTGAGACCTACTTCTTGCTCGACAGCCTGAAAATATCTTCGGGTGGGCGAGGGGTCATCATGGTTGGCGCCAACAACACACTCCGCAACAGCACCATTGAAGTCGATGGCGACACGGCAGTCTATCTTTATGGTCCCAACGCGTTGGTCGAAGGTAATACGTTCATCATTCACATGAAGCCAGACAGTATCTCCAAAATGCCTTCCGTATTGAAATTGCGCGACGCGGATGGTGCCATCATCCGAAACAACAAGTTCATTGTGAAAAGCGGCGCCGGCCGACAGGAAGTGGCCGCTATCAATCTGCTGGCCTCCAAAAACGTGCTTATCGAAAACAACGTGACGACGAATACACGCCAACTTATCCGCAAGGATGATGAAAGTACCATTGTTGAACGAAGCGATGCCCAGTAGTCGGGAGCGATAACGCGCTGGCCGGCGACGAACTTCCGGGTTCGGCCAATAGGGGGCATTGGATGTAGAAGTCTGGATCGTTGACAATCTACCTCCGGCGTTTTTTCCTCGGAGCTAGTTGTATTCGGAGGCGAGATAACTTGCTACGGTGCGGCCGTCGAATACGACTACAAGGATGTTGTGGAGGAAGCTGGCGCTCTAACTGTTAGCCTCGGAATTGATGACGAGTCGAATTTTGACCGCTTTCAGCGGGCGAATATCACCGGCCTCGTCATCACGCCCGACGGAGAGTTCCACGCTTATAACGTGAAATCTGGGGTGCACTTTGTACGGCCCGGCGCTTGATTGACGAATGGCCGCTATAGGCATGCAGTGTCGTTCGCCTGCACCGTCATTAGGACATTCGGACGTCTCTGCTCCGCGCCTTCTTCCCGGCATCAGGCGCGACGTCGATAGCCCATAGCCTTGGTGCTTGGCGCTTTCCTCGACTTGTGCTGCGCGGCATGACTGCAACAGTGGGCCGTTGGGGGTTGGCAACGCAGTCCGCCTAAGGGCCGGCCCGGCCAACATCATCTGATGTCGAACCGAATCTCTCCCCTTGGAGCGGAGGGAACCTTTATGAGAAGATTGTGCGCCACAAGCGCCGCGAAAGATGTCCGGGTGCCGTGTTGCGCCCGGAGCTTCTCATAGTTGCCAAAACCAGACCATAGGCAAGGTCATGCATTGGCGTCTTGTGCGATGTCGTTAGCAGGGTTCGGTTACGCAGCATTCATCAGGAGACTCCATGAATCCGAGATCAGGATTGCGGTGGTTCACCGCGATTGCATCCCTTTGTCTGACGACGAGCTTCGCGCCGTCGTCGTACGCTGCTTCGGTGGCGCCGGTCGCCGCCGAGAACGGCATGGTCGTCACCGCGCAGCACCTGGCTACCAGGGTTGGAGTCGATGTGCTCAAGCGCGGTGGCAACGCTGTCGATGCCGCCGTGGCGGTGGGGTACGCGCTGGCCGTGGTGTATCCGGCCGCGGGAAACCTCGGCGGTGGCGGATTCATGACCATCCAACTGGCCGACGGCCGCAAGACATTCCTTGATTTCCGGGAGGTTGCGCCAAAGGGTGCGACCGCGAACATGTACCTGGACAAGGACGGCAACGTGATCAAGGGCGCCTCCACCAAGGGACATCTGGCCGTGGGCGTGCCCGGCACCGTGTCCGGCATGGAGTACGCTCGCCGGAAGTATGGAACGATGAAGCGCGCGGACCTGATTGCCCCTGCCGTCAAGTTTGCTGAGAACGGCTTCACGCTAGAGCAGGGCGATGTGGATATGCTGCTCACCGCAACCAAGGACTTCCAGGAGGACCCTGCCTCCGGCGCAATCTTCCTGAACAAGGGGCAACCGTTCCAGGTGGGCCAGAAGCTGGTTCAACGCGACCTGGCCAAGACGCTGCGCGCGATCAGTAACGGGGGAACCGAAGGCTTCTACCAAGGCTGGGTGGGCAAGGCAATCGTCGCCTCCAGCCAGGCTGGGAAGGGCCTGATCACGCAGGCAGATCTTGACGCCTACAAGACGCGCGAGCTTGCGCCGGTCGAATGCGACTATCGCGGCTATCACGTCGTGTCGGCACCTCCGCCGAGCTCGGGCGGCGTGGTTATCTGCGAGATGTTGAACATTCTGGAAGGCTACCCGCTCAAGGACCTGGGCTACCACTCTGCGCAGGCCGTGCACTACCAGATCGAAGCCATGCGCCACGCCTATGTCGATCGCAACAGCTACCTGGGTGATCCGGACTTCGTGAAAAACCCGCTGGACCGCCTCCTGGACAAGAACTACGCCGCCAGGATTCGCGCGGCAATCGACCCGAAGAAGGCAGGCGTTTCGAAGGACATCAAGCCCGGCGTGGAGCCGCATGAAGGCAGCAACACCACGCATTACTCAATTGCCGACAAGGATGGCAACGCCGTTTCCGTCACGTACACGCTCAACGACTGGTTTGGCGCGAAGGTCACTGCGGCCACGACAGGCGTGGTCCTGAACGACGAGATGGACGACTTTACCGCCAAGGTCGGCGTGCCGAACCTGTATGGCCTTGTCCAGGGCGAAGCCAACTCCATTGCCCCAGGCAAGCGCCCGCTGTCCTCGATGAGTCCGACCATCGTTACCAAGGACGGCAAGCCGGTGATGGTGGTGGGCACGCCAGGCGGCAGTCGTATCATCACGGCTGTACTGCTGACCATGATCAACGCCATCGACTACAACATGAACGTGCAGGAAGCCGTGGACATGCCGCGCTTTCATCAGCAATGGCTGCCGGACCTGACCAATGTGGAGGACTACGCTTTGTCCCCGGATACGCGCAAGATCCTGGAGGACATGGGGCATCGGCTCGGCCCGCCACAGCCTGCCAACCACCTGGCGACGATCATCGTCGGCGCACCGGCTCTCGGTGGCAAGCCGGTCGGCAACAACCGCTTCTATGGCGCCAACGACCCGCGCCGCAACACCGGGCTGGCGGCCGGTTATTGATTCGGCATGGCACGTTGGTTGCACGCTTTGGCGTGTAAGAAGGATGCAAACGGCGCGAGACCAGTCGGCTCACGCCGTTTGCTTTTTCGGCGCCGCTCATCGCTGGAATCCGTTGATGCCACGCTAAGGGCGCTTTCCTATAGCGGCTATTCGACGCCGCGGCGTCAAATGACCGAGAAGGGAAGGAGCCGTCGGGAAGCGCCGGGCCGAGGTTCCCTCCCAGCCACAACCGCCCATTGAGCGAGCCGCACGATGCGCCGTGCAGCGCCTGCCTTGCTCCCCAACCGCCGAAATCCCAACAAACGCTAGGCAAGCAACAACAAGGCATCAGCGAGCGAGAGCACTGTTGTGCGCGAATCGAATGCCGTTGAAAAAAGATGATCGTGCACGACCTGATCCGGGTCGTAGCAGCAATCCTTGACCGTGAATAAACGGAAGTCCGCATCGCTCGCGTACGCGACCGACGACAGCACCACACCGGTCGAGGCAATGCCCACCATGAGCAAGGTATCGATGCCCTGCGCGGAAAGCCGCACCTGCAGGTCGGTACCAAAGAACACGCTGGCACGATGGGCGATGATGAGCGGTTCAGTGGCCTGTTGGCCGAGTTCCGGCGAGATCTGGTCGTCGACGAAAAGACCCAGTTGCTTGATTCCCTGCCCGTTCCTGTTCAACGGACTGACTTCCGGATAGCCTGGGCCAAAGTGGATCTTGGCGAAATAGACGCTGACGCCCTTGGCGCGCGCGGCGTCACACAGCTTGCGCGTATTGGAGAGCAAAGCAGGCGCGACCGATGGAAACAACGCCAGGATGTCGGTCTGATAATGCATGACCACCAAAGCGGTCTGCGCGGGAACAATTGCCGGAATCCGCGTGGTCACACGGTGCGCATCAGCGGCGCTTTCCATGCCTTGTTGATGGTCTGATGAATCGGCGGGCCCACGTTCAACGGGTGGCGACATAAGGCTACGCGATAGAGGATGACGATCGACTCTACCACGATCAATTGGCCATTGACCATTGGCCCGGAAGGGCGCCGGACGTGGTCCGGCGCCCTTGTTTGCCGCTTGTTTGCCCCTTGCTTGACGCTATGTACGCAGATCGAAGCGGTCGAGGTTCATCACCTTGACCCAGGCGGCGACAAAGTCCTTGACGAACTTATCTGCCCCGTCCTCGCTTGCGTAGACTTCGCTCAGGGCCCGGAGCTGAGAGTTTGAGCCGAACACCAGATCCACTCTTGATCCGGTCCACTTGACCTGTCCCGTCTTGCGGTCACGGCCCTCGAACACATTCTGGGCGAGCGGTTTCCATTCCACGCCCATATCGAGCAGGTTGCGAAAGAAGTCGTTGGTCAGCGTTTCCGGGCGGTCGGTGAAGACGCCGTGCGCATCCTTGCCTGTATGGACGTTCAGCACGCGCAGGCCGCCGATCAGCACCGTCATTTCGGGCGCGGTCAGGGTCAGCAACTGCGCCTTGTCCAGCATCATCGCTTCCGCCGGAGCGCGAACCTTCGGGTTGAGGTAGTTGCGAAAGGCATCGGCAGTCGGTTCGAGGGCGCCAACCGATTGCACGTCGGTCTTTTCCTGCGAAGCGTCCATGCGGCCCGGCGAGAAGGGTACGGTCAGCTTTCGCCCGGCCTTCTCCGCTGCCTTCTCGATGCCGGCGCCGCCCGCCAGCACGATCAGATCAGCCATCGAGATCTTCTTGCCACCCGACTGGGCACTGTTGAACTCGCTCTGGATACCTTCCAGGGTCTTCAGCAGCTTGCCCAGCTGATCCGGCTCATTGGCCGCCCAGTCCTTCTGCGGAGCCAGGCGAATGCGCGCGCCATTGGCCCCGCCGCGCTTGTCGGAGCCGCGGAACGTCGATGCCGATGCCCAGGCAGTCTTCACTAGTTCCGAGACCGCCAGCCCCGATGCCAGGATCTTCTGCTTGAGCGCCGCCACGTCCTGGTCATTGACCAGCGGATGGTCCAGCGCCGGAATGGGATCTTGCCAGAGCAACTCTTCGGCCGGAACTTCCGGGCCGAGGTAGCGGGCGCGCGGTCCCATGTCCCGGTGGGTCAGCTTGAACCAGGCACGGGCGAATGCATCGGCGAATTCCTCGGGGTTCGCCATGAAGCGCCGCGAGATTTTCTCGTAGATGGGGTCGAAGCGCAGCGACAGGTCCGTGGTCAGCATTGTCGGCTTGAGCTTCTTCGACGGATCGTGCGCGTGCGGAACCGTCTCGCCGGCATTCTTGGCCACCCACTGGTTGGCGCCTGCAGGGCTCTTGGTCAGCTCGTACTCATAGCCAAACAGGTTTTCGAAGAAGCCACTGTCCCACTTCGTGGGCGCGGTCGTCCAGGTGACTTCCAGCCCGCTGGTGATCGAATCCGCGCCCTTGCCTGTGCCGAAGCTGCTCTTCCATCCCAGACCCTGTTCTTCAAGGCCGGCGGCTTCGGGCGCCGGGCCTACGTGATCAGCGGGACCGGCACCGTGCGTCTTGCCGAAGGTGTGGCCGCCGGCAATCAGCGCGACGGTCTCCTCATCGTCCATGGCCATGCGGCTGAACGTATCGCGGATGTCGTACGCCGCGGCGAGCGGGTCCGGATTGCCATCGGGGCCTTCCGGATTCACGTAGATCAGGCCCATCTGCACGGCACCCAGGGGATTCTCGAGGTTGCGGCCGGGGTCGGTGCGGCTGGCTTCACTGCCGTGCAATTGCTCGTCGGCCACGATCACACCTTCGCCGCCGTCCTTGCCGGCGGCGCCCTTGCCGTAGCGGACGTCGCCGCCCAGCCAGGTCTTTTCGTTCCCCCAATAGACGTCCTGATCCGGTTCCCAGGTGTCTTCACGGCCGCCACCAAAGCCGAACGTCTTGAAGCCCATGGTTTCGAGGGCGACGTTCCCGGCGAGGATCATCAGGTCGCCCCAGGAAATCTTCTGGCCATATTTCTGCTTGATGGGCCAGAGCAGCCGGCGAGCCTTGTCCAGGCTGACATTGTCCGGCCAGCTGTTGAGCGGCGCGAAACGCTGCTGGCCCCGGCCGCCACCGCCACGGCCGTCACCGATGCGGTATGTGCCGGCGCTGTGCCAGGCCATACGGACAAACAAACCGCCGTAATGGCCGAAGTCCGCCGGCCACCAGTCCTGCGAGTCGGTCATCAGCGCCGCGAGGTCCTTCTTGACTGCGGCGAGGTCGAGGCTCTTGAACGCCTCGGCATAGTTAAAGCTCTTGTCCAATGGATTGGACTTGTCGGAGTGCTGGCTGAGCAACTCTAGCCGCAACTGTTTCGGCCACCAGTCCCGGTTGGTGGTGCCGTCACCGGCGGCGTGGTTGAAGGGGCACTTTTCGTTAGACATGCTCTCTCCTTCGGAGGCGTACCAAACGTGAGTTCTAGTGTGAGTTCTAGCGTGAGTTCTAATATTTCCGCGTCAATGCTTCCACTCGGGACCTGCGTCGGCAGGCCTGCCGCACACAAAATATAGTTGAAAGCGCTCGTCAACCAAATGAGAGGTTTGCAATCGCATCAATAGTGCATCGCTATTGGTGGTCGCTCGCAACCGTGCTGGGGTTAGCCCCACCGATTGTCGCCCGGTGCTTGACCTATAGTTCCGATACGTAAGCAACTGCAGCGATCAGCGCTCGGAGGTTGCAATCATGACCATGGCTACCACGCTGGCAAGATGCCTGAGCAAGAAGCAGAGCCGGTTTGAAACCGTTCCTCGCCCAGGCAGCCCAAGCCGCCCGGCAACCGCGCAAACAGCGTATGTCCCCGGAGACCGGCGCGCCCGAACTGTGGTGCTGGAGGACAACCGAGGCTACCTCGCCGCGGTGATCCCTTCCACCCACCAGCTCAAGCTGTTGGATATCTGCGAACAAACCGGCCGCAAGCTGTCGCTGGCGCATGGGGATGGCGTGCGCGAAGTGTTCAGGGACTGCGACATCGGCGCGCTCCCGCCGGTCGGCATGGCGTACGGCACGCTGACCTGGCTCGACGACAGCCTGCTGACGCATCCCGACGTCTATTTTGAAGCGGGCGACCATGAGGAACTGGTGCACATGAGCACCGAGCAGTTCACCGCCCTCATGGCCGAAGCTCGGCGCGGGCATTTCGCGCACCGGATGATGTAGGGCGCCGCGCAAGGTCGGCGCGCATCATGGATACACGCAGCGAACTGCAAGCCTCCGTGGATGCCCTGGTTCAAGCGGGCAAAGGACTGCTGGCCGCCGACGAGAGCGGGGCGACGATCGCCAAGCGGTTCGAGCGCATCGCTGTGGCATCGAGCGAGGAAAGCCGCCGGGCGTGGCGCAACCTGCTGCTGTCGACAGCAGGTCTTGGTGAATACATCAGCGGCGTGATCCTGTACGAGGAAACGCTGGGCCAGCGCGCCGACGATGGCACGCCGCTGCCAGAACTGGCTGCGCGCCATGGCATCGTGCCCGGCATCAAGGTGGACAAGGGCAAGCTCGCGCTCGCCCACGCACCCGGCGACGAGATCACCGAAGGCCTCGACGGGCTGGCCAAGCGGCTTGCCGTCTATCGCCAGCAAGGCGCGCGCTTTGCCAAGTGGCGCGCGGTGTACAACGTGTCCGACAAACTGCCTGGCCGGCTTGCCATCGAGGCCAATGCGCAGGCGCTGGCGCGTTATGCCGCGATCTGCCAGGAGATGGGCGTGGTGCCGATCGTCGAGCCCGAGGTGCTGATGGATGGCGCGCACGCCATGGCGCGTTGTGCCGAGGTCACCGAGGCCGTGCTGCATGAAGTCTTTCACGCCTTGCACCGGCATGCGGTAGTGCTCGAACACATGCTGCTGAAACCCAGCATGGTGCTCCCCGGCAAGGAGGCCGGGCACGCGGCGCCGGCCGAGGTTGCCATGCAGACCGTGCAGGTGCTCAAGCGCACGGTGCCCGCGGCGGTGCCGGGCATCTTCTTCCTGTCCGGCGGCCAAACGCCCACCGAGGCCACCGCCAATCTCGACGCCATGAACCGGCTCGCCCCGTTGCCCTGGCGGCTGTCCTTCTCCTACGGGCGCGCCTTGCAGGAGCCGCCCCTGCTGGCCTGGCGCGGCGAGGCCGCCAACGCGGCGCAAGCGCAACTAGCGCTGCTGCAGCGCTCACGGCTGAATGGCATGGCGTGCCTGGGGCAATATGACGCGGCGCTGGAGACCGCCGCGAGCTGAGCATTCGGTAGCCGCGGCCAGGGCAGGGCGCTCAAACCGCGAAACAGCGCGCCAGCGGGATGTCAAGTAGCGCTCGGACGCACGGCGCCATGCAGGCCTGGCCGCCAACCACGGTGCTGGATTTGACTGACAGCCGGATCTATCCTTTTCTCGGACTCGTGCCAGCGACCGGTCGGCTGACAGATCTACCCGCCACCGGATGCGCCGGCGCCGGGTACGCTCGCCGCCACGCAACCACAGCAGGCGGCCGCTGTTCAACCGGTGCAATACCGCAATACCGCAATACCGCAATACCGCAATACCGCAATACCGGACTGGAGACAATCAAATGCGTGTTTCAATATCGCGGCGGAACTTTATGTGGCTCTCCGGCCTCGCCTTGGCGGGGGCAATGACGCTGGCGCGGGCGGCGCCAATCTCGTTTACCGTGCCGCTCACCGGCGCGCAGGAGGTGCCTCCTGTCGAGACCAAGGGCAGCGGTGCCGCCGACCTCACCTATGACCCCGGCACGCGGCTTGTCACCTGGACGGTCACGATCAACGGTCTGTCCAGCGAGGCCACCATGGCGCATTTCCATGGGCCCGCCGCAACTGGCAAGAACGCTGGGGTGAAAGTCTGGCTATCCGGGAAGGGCGCTCCGGTCACCAGTCCCCTCAAGGGCCAGGCCACCCTCTCCCCGGCTGACGCACAGGAGTTTCTTGCTGGCGAGATGTACATCAACGTGCACACCAAAGATCATCCCGCCGGCGAAATCCGTGGCCAGGTGCTGCCACCTAAAAGCAACTGATAGCAACTGACCGCAGCTGACAGCAACTGAAGCCGCGCTTGCGCTCAGGTCGGGGCAGCTCAGAGATACGCCGTGAGAAGCGCCGCCGCGGCGGCGCCAACGCCCAGCGCAAGCAGCGCCAGCAGCGCGGATGCCAGTCGCGGCGTGGCGATGCGCGTCCCACAGGATGGTGTGCAGCGCCGTGATCGCATTGGCGACCGATGCGGGCACCCATTCGGTGAGCGGCCCCTTGTCCGCGATGTCGTTGTTGATGTAGAGCCCGCTGAGCGTTTCGCCCAGCATCAACGCGAGCAGCAGCACTATCCACCCGCCAGCCGGGTTGTGGCCGACTTGCACGTCGGCCTCGCGACAATGGGCAATCGTTGCCACGGGCTCACGGCAAGACGGGTTCCTCCATCTGATAAGCCCGGTGAAGCAGCGCCAGGAAGCTCGGCGCCTCAGGCATGGGCGCGGAACCGATCCGGCTCACCGCCACCCCCGGCGTCCAGGAGTTCATCACCGCCGCACCGGCCAGGCCAGGCAGATCGGCCAGCGTCACGGGCTGGACGCGCTGACGCACACCGAGGCGATCCAGTTGCCGGCGGACGATCCCCATGGTCGTGCCTGCCAGCATCCCGGCCTCGGGCCACACGACCGTTTCCGCCTCCTCGTCCCAAAACACCAGGTTCCAGATGGTCCCCTCGCTAAGCCGCCCCTGAGCGTCAACGAAAGCGGCATCGTCGAAGCCTTGGCCCACGGACAGGCGCAGGAAATACGTCTTGGCCACTTCGCCAACGTGCTTCAGGGCGGGGAGCACCCGCTCGTGGGGGACGGCGGCCAACCCCAACGGCCCCTGTGGGCCGGACGCGGGCGGCCCGATACGCACCAGCACGTCAAGCTCGACATCCGCGCCGGCCACGGTGAACTCGCCCGCCGGCGAGCACACGGTGGCCACCAGCGAGACGTCCGCCGGCGCGCATGCCAGCGCCGCGCGCAAATAGGCACGCACCTGATCGTCGGGCAAGGCGCGGCCGAACAACGCCATCGAGGCAGCCCTGAGCCGCTCGAGATGCAGATCCAGCCCACGGACCCGGCCGCCGCGCACCTGCATCGCGGTGAAATGCGCGTAGCCCGCAAAGGCGAGGGGGGCCAACTCGGCGAGCGTTGCCGGCAGGCCGTTGTGTTGAACGATAAAAGAAGACTGGCTGGCTGACATGGGTGGCTGTGACTCCGGTAGTGGCGTGCAATGGGCTTGGCGAACGTCGCGTCCCGCCTGCATGCGCAGGCTTGGCCGCAACTATCGGCTCTTGACCGCGCTTTGAGAAACGAGTATTTCTTGCCGGATCATTAAGAAAGGCTTGAAGATCAATGAAGCGCATGCTGCCGGGCACACGAGCACTGAGGACCTTCGAGGCGGCCGGGCGGCACCTGAACTTCACGCGCGCGGCGCAGGAGGTGGGCTTGACGCCGGCGGCCGTCAGCTACCAGATCAAGGAGATCGAGGACCAACTGGACATCACGCTGTTCGCGCGCACCAGCCGCAGCATCCAGCTGACGCCAGCCGGCGCCGTCCTGTTCGAGGCGGCCGCCGACGCGCTCGACACCTTGCAGCGGGCCACCAGCCGGGCGAGGAGAATGGCTCGGGGACCGGCGCATCTGCGCATCTCGCTAGGCGCGATGTTCGCCACCAACTGGCTGCTGCCCCGGCTTGCGCGGTTCAGGGCCGCCAACCCGACGCTCGAACTCACCTTCGATATCTCCGATCAGGTACGGGACTTCGACGCGGACGACGTGGATATCGCGATCCGCTTTGGCGCCGGGCACTACGAAGACACATGCTCGGACCGGCTGTTCGACACGGTTGTGGTCCCGATCTGCAGCCCGAAACTGCGCGAAGCCGGTGCCCGGCTGCAAACGCCGCGCGACCTGCTTGGCCACACGCTGTGCTATGTCGACTGCCCGGTCGACGGCATGGCCTGGCCCGACTGGCGCATGTGGATGGCCGCGGCCGGCGTCGACGATTTCGACGACAGCCGATGCGTTGCCTTTGCCGATTCGAGCCATGTCGTGCAGGCCGTGATCGACGGCGCCGCCATTGGCCTCGTGGAACTGCCCATGATCGCCAATGACCTGGCCCAGGGCCGCCTGGTGCGGCTATTCGAGATTGGCGTGAGCATCGCGCCGGCGTATGCCTATCATCTCGTCTATCCGGCGCGCAGCAGCCAGGATCCGCGCATCCTTGCGTTCAGCCAATGGATGCGCAATGAGACGGCGCACCCTGGCCAGGGCAGTCATGCCGGCTGACGCCGGACCGCGCGCAGCACGGATCAGAGCAGTGAGTGCTCCTGCGCGCGCGCCAGCGCGCTCGTGCGGTTGCGCACGCCAAGCTTCGCAAAGATGTTGTGCAGGTGCCATTTGACCGTGGCTTCCGACACGAACAGGCTTTGCGCCAGTTCGCGGTTGCCAAGGCCAGCCTTGAGCAGGCGCAGGATCTTCAGTTCGCGCTCCGTCAGCTCCATGGTCCCGGCCGGCGTGGGCGGCGCGCTGCGCACGCCCGTCACGCTGCGGCCGGCCGCCTGGAGCAACTGCTGCAGGTAGCCAAGCGGCACCCGCGTATCGGCGGCGCCCTGCAGTGCATCGCGGCCTGCGGCCATGGTCTCCACCATGGCGAGCAGCAGGGCATCGGCATCGAGCAAGCTGCGCAGCAAGCCGTGCTGCGCGGCAAGCTGCAACGCCTCGTCCAGCGTACGCATTGCCTGCGCCCGGTCACCCGTGCGGTGCTGCTGCACCGCCTTGAGGGCCAGCAGGCGCGCCAGCTGGCCCTGATGGCCGTCGCGCTGCGCGCGGCGGATGGCATCGTTGAGCGCGCCGAAGGGACCCGGCCCGGCGCCTTGCGCGAAACGCAGGCGCAGCCGCATCAGGCAGACGATGTCCTCGTCGGCGGCCGCCAGCAGCGGCGCGGTCTGCGCACCACGCGCGACGAAGCCATACGATTGGGCGAGCTTGAGCGCATCGTCCGGAGCCCCAGCCTGTAGCCGCAGCGTGCAGCGCTCAGCCGCCAGGATCAGCGACAGTCGCGGCAGCCTGAGCCGGTGCCCTAGCGACTCGCCTTCAAGCAAGCAGGCATCGGCCGCCGTGTGCTCGCCGCGCAGGCGCAGCAGCCGCGCGCGCGTGAGGTAGCCCGCCGTGGTCATCTCGACCAGCCCGTGCTCGTCGATGAAGGGCAGGCCCTGGTCGATGAAGCGCTGCGCCTGCGCCAGGTCGTTCTGTTCATAGCAGACTTCGGCGGCCAGCAACGTGAGCATCGAACCCGCGTACGACGCGACGCCGAGGCTGCGCGCAACGATGGCAATGCCGGCCTTCGCCTGAGCCATCGCCTCGTGCTGATCACCACGGCGCATGGCGATCATCATCGCCAGCGCCGAGGCCCAGGCCAGGCCGTAGTCGGCGCGGCACTCCTCAAATGCGCGCCTGGCCACGGCAAGGGCCTGGATACCTTGCTCGAAGGCATCGGACTCGCAGCAGCCGCTTGCCAGCACGTTGGCGACCACGCCGGTCAGGAAGGCGTCGGCGTGCGGCCAGCTCCGCAGCCAGGCTTCGCTGCGCGACTTGGCAAGCAGCGGCTCGCCGGTATGGGCCCAGTAGACGCAGCGGATCATCTCGATCACGCTGCGCAGCGCGCCCTCATCGTCCACAGCAGCGTCCACCGCACCGCTGTCCGCGCAGGCGGCTTCGAGGGCGCGCAGCTCCTGTTCGGCCTCTGGGTAGCGCCGCGTAAGCACCAGCGACCAGGCATGCCCGGTGCGGATCTTTGGCCGCGCATGCACCAGCGCCTGCGGCAGGCGGGTCAGCCAACCCAGCAAGGTGGCGTGTTCGCCGCGGTGTTGCACCAGCTCGCCCGAGAACGAGGCCACGAGGTCGGCCGCGCGTTCCAGGTCGTGGGCCTCGAACGCATGGCGCACGGCCTCATGCGGCAGCTTGTGGCGATGGAACCAGTCGCTGGCGCGCAGGTGCACCGCGAGCATGGCGTCGGCAGGCAGTTCGCGCGCCCGGCCGCGCAGGTAGTCGGCAAACAAGTGGTGGTAGCGGAACCAGGTGCGCGAGCGGTCCAGGCCCGAGAGGAACAGGTTGCGGCTCTGGACTTCGGCCAGCATCGCGCGGCTGTCGTCGCGGTCCAGCACCTCGTCGCAAAGCTCGGCGCAAAACCGGTCCAGCACAGACGTGCGCAGGAGGAACGCGCGCAGGTCGGGCCGCAGGCTGTCGAGCACCTGTTCGCCGAGGTAGTCGGTGATGTCGCGGTCGGTGCCCGAGAAATCCGCGAGGAAGGCCCTTCGGTCGTCGGACCCGCGCAGCGCGAGGGAGGCCAGCTGCAACCCGGCGATCCAGCCTTCGGTGAGGTCATGCAGCGTCTGGACTTGCGCGCGGTCCAGCGGCGTGCCGCTGACGCGGCCGACGAAGTCGGCGGCCTCGTCCAGGCCAAGGCCGAAATGCGCGGCATCGAGTTCGAGCAGCTCGCCGCGCAAGCGCAACTGGCTCACCGAGAGCGGCAGCCGGGTGCGGCTGGCCAGCACCAGGCCGATGTTCGGCGGGAGGTGAGCAATCAGCCATTCCAGCTTGCGGTGCAGGCCTTCGTGCTGCACCAGGTGGAAGTCGTCGAGCACCAGTATCAGCCGCCGATCGTGGCCGAGCAGATCGTGCAGCAGCGATGTCACCAGCGCATCGAGCGAGGCCATGTTGCCGCCATCGGCCTGCGCGAGCGTGTTGCGCCCCAGGCGCGCGTCGGCATGGTGCAGCGCCGCAGCGAGGTAGCGCATGAAACGCAGCGGGTCGTTATCCTCGGCGTCGAGGCTGAGCCAGGCCGTGGTGATGCCAAGCGGCTCCAGCTGCGCGGCGAACTGGGCCAGCGCCGTGGTCTTGCCATAGCCGGCCGGCGCCGTCACGCTCAGCAGGCGCTGCGCCAGGCCCGCATGCAGCAGGCTCGAGAGCTGCGGGCGCGCCAGCAGGCGCGCTGAGAGTTGCGGCGGAGCCAGCTTGGCCTCGACCAGCACCGCAGCCGATGTTTCGGCCGACCGCCTACCACGTGCCCGTTGCTGCGCCATGCTGGTTGTCCCCGGTCGATCTTTGGCGGCCCAGTTTGCCATATTGGGCGTCAACCCGGGCGTATTGAACGTCAGCCCGGGCATCAACCCGCGCTCACGCCGGCACTTCCTGCCATTCGATGCGCCAGTGCAGTGGCAGGCGTCCGAGTTCGGCCTCGGCCCGCTGCATCAAGGCCATGCCCTGTGCGCCGGCAGGGCGATGCGCGACCACATGCGATTCGATCCCGTGTTTCGCGTGCGGCTGCACATCCACCCGCACCTCGATGGCGCCGCAGACCTTTTGCAGCGTATCGGCCAGCGCCTTGGCGATCGCCAGTTCGCGCAGCTTCGGCTTGAAGATCTTGTTCACGGCCGTCAGCGGCATGGTCTCGAGGATCACCACGTCGACCGGCACCGCGGCGCGTTCGGCGATGGTGGCGCGGGCATGGGCCAGCAGTTCGGCGGCCTCGCAGGCCTGCCCCTTGCGCAGCGTCACATAGGCCATCGGCAGCTCGCCCGCATAGCCGTCCGGCTTGCCGACCGCGGCGGCAAGCTCCACTGCCGGATGCCGCATCAGGCCTTCCTCGATCATGCCCGGGTCGATGTTGTGGCCGCCACGGATGATCAGGTCCTTGGCCCGGCCCGTGAGCCAGAAGTAGCCCTGTGCATCCTGGCGCCCGAGGTCGCCGGTGTTGAGCCAGCCATCGGCCAGGCAGACGCCGTGGTTGTCGCTGTCCTTGACGTAGCCGGAGAACACATAAGGCCCGCGCAGCAGGATGGTGCCGATCTCGTCGACCGCGGCCTCGCGCCGCACCTCGCCATCGGCGCCCAGGTGCGCGACTTTCATCTGCTGGTAGGGCATGCGCAGTCCGATGGAGCCGACCGCGCGCTCGCCATCGCGAGGGTTCAGCGAGCTGACGCAAGTGGCTTCGGTCATGCCGTAGCCTTCGAGCAGCTTGAGGCCGGTTGCGCTCTCGAAACGCTGGAACAGCTCGGGCGACAGCGGCGCAGCGCCGCAGATGGCAAAGCGCAGCGAGCTCAGGTCGGCACCCTCGCGCGGCACATTGAGCAGCGCCGAGAGCACGGTCGGCACCGCGCTGAACAGCGTCGCACGGTAGCGCTGCACCGAGCGCCAGAAGGCCGCGAAGGTGCGCGGGTCGCGGTAGCCCGCGCTCGACAGCAGCACCACATGGGCACCGACGCTGAACGGCGCCAGGCCGGTGACCATCATCGCGTTGGAGTGGAACAGCGGCAGGCCGCAGAGCAGCGTATCCGCCGGGGTCATCGCCACCGCGGTGGCCACGCCCCAGGCATTGGCTGCCTCGTTGAAATGGGTGCGCCGCGCCAGCTTGGGCGTACCGGTGGTGCCGCCCGTGTGGAAATAGGAGGCGAGGTGATCGCCCTGCGGCGGCGCGGCGATCAGCGCATCGGCGGGTTGCGCGGCCAGCAGGGCATCGAAGTCCACCGCCCAGGGCGGGCAGGCGCCCAGTCCGCCCACGCGCACCACCGCGCGCAGGCTTGGCACCTGGCTGCGCAGCGCCTCCACCTTCTCCCAGATGCCGGCCTGGTCCTGGCGTCCCTGCGCCAGCAGCACCACGGTGCCGGCCGCATTGAGGATGCCGGCCATGTGGTCGACTTCGAGAAACGGGTTGACGGGGTTGACGATGCCCACCGCCTCGGCGCCCCACAGCGTGAAGTGCGTCTCGGGCAGGTTGGGCAGCAGGTAAGAGACCACGTCGCGCCGGCCCACGCCGAGGCTCGCGAAGGCATTGGCGGCCTGGGTGACGCGCGCGGCAAGCGCGGCGTAGTCGTAACGCACTTCGCCGTCGGCCGGGTCGCCCGAGGGCACGAAGGTGAGGGCGGGCGCGCGCGGCGTGGCGGCGGCCGCGCGGCGCAGCGCGGCATAGCTCGACACCGGCTGCGCTAGCCGGCGCTCGATCGGTAGCCGCTCCAACGCCTCGATATCGGCCAGGTTCCGCAGAGGCAAGACAGCCTTGGTCATGGGTGCCGGCCCGCCTCAGTGGTGAACGATCAGTTCGGGCTTCGCCACCAGGCCAAAGCTGCGCAACTGGCCCAGCAGCTCATGGTGCCCGAAGGCCTGGCAGCCCGAGGCAAAGCCGACCCGCTTCGGCGCCTGCTGCAGCAGCGCGTGGGCGGCATACGCCTGCAGCAGGCCGGTCTGCTTGTAGTTGCAGTTGCCAAAGATCACGCAGTGCGCGCGCCCAAGCGGGCCCGAGGCATGCACGGAGTCGACCGACTTGTTCAGGCGCGGGTTCTCGCGCGGCGGCATGCTGTTCATCACGCCGGCCGCGGTCTGGGCCAGCGCCGCATAGCGCTCGTCGGGGTTCATGCCTTCGGTGGCCTTGAGGGCGGCCTCGACGATCTTCGGCACGCCCAGCATCAGCGGCTTGTTGAACACCCCGCCCAGCACCTTGACGTTGGCCACGCGCGGGTCCTTGCGGAACCACACCGGGTGCGAGGTGCCGCCCCACGGCAGCGCAAGCGCCATCTCGTGCTGGCCCGGGATCGCGAGGTTGTAGAGGCCCGCGTCGGGCTGCCACTCCACCAGCCGGTTCTGCTGCAGGTGGAAAGCCTTGGACGTCGCCGCGTTGACCAGGATGGTCTGGGTCGAGGCGATGGTCGGGCTGCCGCCCCAGAACACGGCGATGTCCAGCGTGTCCAGTCCCGGCGTTTCCAGGCACAGCTGCGCGGCGATCTCGCCGGTGGTGTACATCTGCGCCAGGCCGGGCGACAGCAGCAGCCCGGCCTGCGCGAACTTCGCGCCGTACTGTTCGTCGAGCGTGATCAGCCAGTCCTGCTCGCCGGTGGTGTCCGTGTAGTGGCACCTGGCGGCCAGGCAGGCCTGGACCACTTCCGGCCCGAACTTCGCGAACGGGCCGACGGTGTTGAGCACCACGCTGGCGCCGCGGAACAACTCGGTCAGCGCCTCCGCGTTGTGCTGCACCTCGACGACTTCGTAGTCGGCGGTCTCGATGCCGGGCACATTGGATTGCATGGCAGCGTGGAGCTTTTGCGCGCTACGCCCGGCCGCGATGAAGGGGATGCCGTACTCGCGCAGGTACTCGCACACCAGGCGGCCGGTGTAGCCGCTGGCGCCATAGACGACGACCGGTTTCTTGTTGTTGCTCATGGAATGGCTCCTGAAATCTTGAAGTCTTGAAGTCTTGAAGTCCTGAAGGTATGACGCTCAAAGCAGGGACGAGCTCACGCCGCCGTCCAGGACGAAGCCGCTGCCGTTGGAAAAGCTCGAGCGTTCCGAGGCCAGGAAGACGGCGAGTTGGGCGACTTCCTCTGGCGTGCCGTAGCGGCCCTGGCGCTGCGCGATGACGGCGTTGAAGTCGGGGATGTTCAACTGCTGCTCGAACTCGCGCCGGTGCGAGCTGACCAGCTCTGTGTCGACAAAGCCCGGCAGGATGGCATTGACGCGGATATTCTGCGCGCGCAATTCGATCGCCGCCGTCTGCGTGAGCGACACCACGCCGGCCTTGGCCGCGGCATAGCTGCCGATCAGCGCGCAGGCCGCCTTCGCGGTGACCGACGCCATCGTGATGATGCTGCCGCCGCCGGCCGCGATCAGGGCGGGCGCCGCATAGCGGATGCACAGGAAAACGCCGTCGAGGTTGGTCGCGGTGACCTCGCGCCACTGCGCGTAGCTTTGCGTCGCGAGCGGGGCGACCACGGCGATGCCAGCGTTGGGCACCATGATGTCGAGCCGGCCGTGCTGCTGCACGCAGGCGGCGACCAGGGCCTCGACCTGCTCGGGCACGCGCACGTCGCAGGCCACGGCGCTGGCACCCGGCAGCGTGGCCGCGACCCGCTGTGCCGCGCCCAGGTTGAGGTCCGACACGACGACCTTGGCGCCTTCGGCCGCATACGCGCGGGCAATGGCTGCGCCGAGCCCACGGCCGGCGCCGGTGACGATTGCCACCTTGTCCTGGAGAAGAAGCTTGCTCATAGCAATCCGGCAGACAGCCCGCCGTCCATGATGTAGTGGGAGCCGGTGGTCCAGCTGGCGGCGTCGGAAGCCAGGAACGCGGTCATTTCGGCCACTTCCTGCGGCGTGCCGAGGCGCAATTGCTTGACCGCGACCAGCGCGCTGAACGGCACCCCGACGATGGCTTCCACGGTGGGGATCAGCCGGTCCACCATCGCGGTGCTGACAAAGCCGGGGCAGACCGCGTTGACACGGATGCCGGCGGGACGCAACTCGGCCGCGGCCGTGCGCGTGAGCTGGATCACGGCGGATTTCGAGGCCGCGTAGGAGCCGAACAGCGGCACGCCGTTGGTGCCGGCTAGCGACGAGATGTTGACCACCGCACCCTTGCCCGAGGCGGCAAGCGCGCCCAGCGAGTGCTTCATGCCGAGGAACACGCCCATCACGTTGATGCTCATGAGGCGGCCGACCTCTTCCTCGCTCTGCTCGAACAGCGGCTTGACGATCTCGATGCCGGCGTTGTTGACCAGCGTGTCGAGCCCGCCGAAGGCGTCCGTTGCCGCCTGCACCGCGCGGGCCCAGTCGGCGCTCCTGGTGACGTCGCAGGGCACGAAGCGCGCCTGCGGGCCCAGTTCGTCCGCGGCGCTGGCTGCCCCGGCCTCGTCGATGTCGGCCAGCATGACCCGTGCGCCGCGTTCGACGAACAGCCGGGCAATGGCAAGGCCGAGCCCCTGCGCCGCACCGGTGATGAGGGCGTTGCGGCCCTGTAGTTCGATCATGTCGTTGTCTCCTGTCCGCCTGTGATCGGCGGTGGAGACATTGCAACAGGCGCAGGCGGATGCGCAGCCCACCGAAAGGTTGGTTTTTTGTGCTGCGACGCAGCAGGGCCTGGCGCGCGCATTTGCGCTTGTGCGAGAGCCCGGAGGCTCCGGGGCGGCCTTGCTGCTACCTGACCGGGTAGTCGACGTGCTTCACGGCAGCGCGCCGGGAGGCAATACGCTCAACCCCGAAGCACCACTCGACGTCGTCCTGCGCTGGCTCCTGAGGACACCACCCTCGTCGAACTCGAAAAGGACCGTCGACGACCGGATCTCGCCGCCTGAGAACAGCGGGCCAATGAACGGAATAAAGCTCTCGGGGTGCGGCTTGGAGGTCGCGAAGGCGTAAATCAGTATCGTGGATCCGTCTCGCAGCGTCGTCGTGGAGGTGGGCGCCCCAAGCTGCGCGGTAACGTCGTCAAGGGTAGAGAAGTCGGGAATGAAGTTCGACAATTGCTCCGGCTTCACGTCGACGCCCGTCGACACACAGGCAGCCAACATGATGCAAGTCGCAATCAGTGCATACACACGCTTCATGCCGACACCGCCGTACTGTTGGGCCGTGACTGAGAACAGAACGTGCTGATGGCCATGATGCCAGCCAGGCCGCGCGATGCGTCCGGCACGTCATAGACAAAGGATAGAACTTTGCCGTGCGCTTCGCTGAGGCACCCGGCCTACGGGTTTCCACCGCGACAACGCTGATACCGTGCATGGATCAAGCGTTCCGCGCCGCCTCCGCGCGTGATGTCAGAACAATCAGGAAGGCCGCGACCAGCAACAGGGCTGCGCTCGCTTCGAAGGTGCTTTGGTAGCCGCTGCTGTCAAACAGCAAGCCCCCCACGGTAGAGCCTATGGCAATGGCAAGCTGGACAACGGCCACCATCAGCCCGCCGCCGGCCTCGGCGTTCTGCGCAAATGTCCTCGCCACCCAGCTCCACCATCCTACGGGCGCCGCGGTGGCAACCAGCCCCCAAAAACCCAGCAGTGCAACGACGGCAGCCGTCCAGCCTCCAAAAGCGATCAATGCCACGGCGATGGCGGCCATCATGATCGGTATGGCAATCAGCGTCTGGTAGAAGCGCCGCTTGAGTACCGTGCCGATGAGCGTGGTACCGACGAAGCCTGCAACACCGATCAGCAGCAAAATGAGCGAGAGCGCGGATACGCCAACCTGCGTCACCGTTTCCAGGAACGGCCGCAGGTAGGTGAACAACGTGAACTGCCCCATGAAGAAGAGGCCAGCCCCGAGCATCCCCAAGGTCACTACCGGATTCCGAAATAGCGCGAAGACGTTGCAGGAGCCGGCGCTACGCGGCTCCACGCGCATGGAAGGCAGGCTGATCCATTGCCACGCCAGCGCGATCAATGCCACCGGCACCAGGCAAAAGAAGGCGCCACGCCATCCAATGACCGAACCCAGGTAGCTGCCCAGCGGCGCGGCCACCACCGTGGCCAGTGCGTTGCCGCCATTGAAGATGGCCAAGGCGCGCGGCACTTGGCTGGCTGGAACCAGCCGCATGGCTGTCGCCGCCGACATGGACCAGAATCCGCCCACGACCACGCCAATGAGCGCACGGCCTGCCATGTAGGTGAAATAGTCAGGCGCCATCGCGACGACCGCGCCTGACAGGGCCATGACGCCCGTCAGCCCCAGCAGCAGTGTCTTGCGATTCATGCTGCCGGCAAGCGTGGAAATGAACAGGCTCGTCACCACAGCGAATGCGCCGGAGATCGCGATGCCTTGCCCCATCATCCCCTCGGTGACATGGAGATCCGCAGCCATGGGCGTCAGCAGGCTGACGGGCATGAATTCCGAGGCGATTAGCGCAAAGACGCACAGCGTCATCGCAAAGACGCCGCTCCAGAACGCCGGTTGCTCCCCAGCCTCTCGCTGGGTGGCGGTGTCGCCCGCAGGGGCGGTACAAACGTTCGTTGTCATGACATTGAAATTGACTTTCTCATGCCCTGTATCTTCGCGAACGCAAGCCGCCTTGACTAGCTAATGAATACTTAAATGGGATATAAGCTAGGCTACTGAATATGCCCTGGGAGACTGCGCCGTGGCCAGACGCAACCTCAACGATCTCTTGGCGTTCGTCACCGTGGCGCGCGAAGGCAGCTTCACCCGTGCCGCCGCTACGCTGGGCGTGACGCAATCGGCCCTGAGCCAGACCATTCGCGGATTGGAGGAGCGATTGCAGATCCGGCTGCTCACGCGCACCACACGCAGCGTTTCGCCAACCGTAGCGGGCGAACGGCTGGTGCAGGCCATCGGCCATCGCTTCGACGAGATCGAGGCGGAGCTCGATGCCTTGACCGAATTGCGCGAGAAGCCCGCCGGCACCGTGCGCATCACCTGCGGTGACAACGTGCTGCACAGCATTTTGCTGCCCAAGCTCACGCCGCTGCTGCGCGAGTACCCGGACATCAAGCTGGAGTTCGACGTGAACTACGGCTTGCGTGACATCGTGGCTGACCGGTTCGATGCCGGCGTGCGCCTGGGCAACACCATCGATAAAGACATGATTGCCGTGCCCATCGGGCCGCCGTTGCGTCTGGCGGTGGTGGCCTCGCCGGCATATTTTGCTGCCCACCCCATCCCCAGGACGCCAAATGACCTGACGGCGCACTGCTGCATCAATCAGCGCATGGCCACGTCAGGCGGGTTGTACGTTTGGGATTTCGAGCGCCGAGGCCGCCGGGTGAACGTGCGCGTCGATGGCCAGCTGATCTTCAACACCGCACAGCCCCAGGTGGACGCGGCGCTGGCCGGGCTGGGCATCACTCTGCTGCCCGAAGATGAGCTGACGCAGCATATCGAAGCAGGCCGGCTGGTGCGCGTGCTGGAGGACTGGTGCCCGAAGTTCGAGGGCTACCACCTGTACTACCCCAGCAGGCGCCAGCCCTCGCCGGCGTTTACGCTGGTGGCGCAAACGCTGCGCATCGTTGGCCCTGGTGCGGCAAGTGGGACAGCTGGAACAAGGCATTGAGCCATCAGCAATCCACCGGTTGAATCCCCAGTCAGGCGCGCCCGTTCGGCTATCATGCTGACCAGCCATATTGGCAACGATGCGTCATGGCGGGGAGTTCGGGTTTGTCCCGGTACAGTATTCGCGCTCGTTGTCGATATGCAGTGTGGGCACCACCCCGTTTACTTCGCCTAACCCGACGTCATGGCCAAACACACGCATCGTAGCCGTCGTAAGCGTTTCCTGATGCGGGTTGGCTCTGCATCCATGCTGTGTGTTCAAGCCCTATCGCTTTCCGGCACGTCAAAAGTGCCTGCTGAAGCACGGCTAATCCATTCCGAATCCGCAAAGTGAATCACCAGGCGCGACGCATCGGGTTTGCCTCCCTGCTGACGGGCCTGGTCAGCCTTCTTTTATTGCTGTTGTCCGGTTGCCAACAGCAAGACAACGCCTCGCCAGGCGCAGCCGTGCCGGCCACGACCTCCATTACCGCGCTGATATGGGCGCCGGACTGGCCGGAGGAGATGCTCCAGATTGCAGCGGAATTCAGCAAGCTCAATCCAGACGTCCGCGTGAACGTGCAGTTCATGATCGGCAATTCGGTCGAGGAGAATATCAAGCCCCGGATCGCCTCTGGCAACCTGCCGGATCTGGTGAGTGTCAACCCGAACGCCTATGCGGCTGAGTTGGCCGATCAGGGCATCCTGGCAGACGTGAGCACCACATCGGCGTGGAACAACATGCTCAGCCCGCTCAAGGGGGACTGGACCAGTCGCCAATCCAAGCGTTTTGGCATATCCGGCGGCGTGGCGACAACGCTGATCTACTACAACAAGGCGCTGTTCGAGAAGGCTGGGATCAAGGACCTGCCAACCAATTTCCACGAGTTCCTGATGGTTTGCGAGCAGCTCAAGCTTGCGGGCGTCACACCCATCATGTGGAGCGGCGGCTTTCCGAACATGCTCGGCAACGGTCCCTTCAGCTTTGGCTTTGCCAACAATGTGGTGGCGCGCGAGCCAGCCTGGAAGCAGAAAATCGGCGATGGCACGCTGGACCTGAACACGCCTCAGGTCGCCGATATCTTTGCCAGTATTGCGCTGATGCCGCAACGCGGCTACGTGCAAGACGCCTTCATGGCGACGGATTACGACGAGGGCATACGGCTGTTCAAGGAAGGCAAGGTCGCCATGGCTTTTCACGGCAGTTGGGCGGCTGGCCATTTGCTGCATGGCAACCCTTTCGAGGTTGGCGTGTTGATTCCGCCCTGGAACGCGCCCGGCAAGCGCGTGGTGCCTGTGATCGGCAGCGAAACCGGGTTTGCGGTGTGTGACACACCCAACAAGGCCGCAGCCATGCGTTTTCTCGAATTCATTGCCGGCAAGGGGTTCTCCATTCTCCAAAGAAAACGCCAGAACATCCCCCCATTCAAAGAAGGCGCGGGAACGCTCGCGAACGATCAGAGAATGGTCGACTACACCAACATGGTCAGCCGCTATCCGGTCACCGCCAGCCCCTACTATTCGGTTCTACCCTCCAACTCGATCGAGCAACTCCATCGATTGATGCAGGACGTGCTGACCGGGAAGATCACGCCCGCACAGGCAGCCAAACGCCTCGACGCGTCGGTCAAGAATGAAGCAAAGATGCACTACAAATGAGCTCAATCACAGGTTCGCTGCGAAGCGCCTTCGCCTATCTCTCGCTGGACCTGCTGCGCCGTGTCGAAATCCGCTACCGGCTGATGACCGCGTTCGGCCTGCTGTCGCTGATACCGATACTGATTTCGGGCTACATCTCGTATGTGGAGTCCACCGCCGCGATCAAGGAGAAGGCGGAGATCTTCTCCAAAGAGATGGTCAAGCAGGTATCCAAGAACATCTCGCTGCGCATGGAGCAGGTCGAGACGGAAAGCAGCCTTCTTGTCCTGTCTGACCGCGTGCAAAACGCGCTGACAAACGTGGTCAAAGGCAGTGCAAAGGAGCAGAACGAGGCGCGCCAGGATATGACCGGGCTGCTGCTGCAGCACTACGGCTCGGTTGACTTCATCAACCAGAAGTATCTGCTCGACAAGAACAACCGCATCATGGACACCCAGGCGTTCGCGCAACTCACGCGGGGTGTCATGCGCCTGGTCAAGCAGGCTCCCGAGCGCAATGGCCGGGCTTACTGGGGTAGTTACGACAACGGCGCCGGACAACAAAACCTCGGGATGGTGCGTGCCGTCATCGGCAAGAGCAACAATCAGCGCATCGGCAACCTGGTCCTGGTCATTCGCCCCGACTATTTCTCGACCATGTTCAATGACGTCGCCTTGGGCAGCGGAACGGAGATCTACGTGCTCGATGCCAGCAACCACAAGCTGGTTGTCCGCACCGACGGCATATCCACCAACACCGACAGCACGGCCGAGCCCGACCTGATC
This sequence comes from Cupriavidus sp. UME77, assembly GCF_014170355.1. Classification (NCBI taxonomy): domain Bacteria; kingdom Pseudomonadati; phylum Pseudomonadota; class Betaproteobacteria; order Burkholderiales; family Burkholderiaceae; genus Cupriavidus; species Cupriavidus sp. UME77. The sequence goes on along the minus strand of NZ_LZZU01000090.1, from coordinate 209,853 downwards.
AGACAAATCGCGAACAACGCGCTAAACGGGGAGCCGAGCGGGTTCGTCGACTTCGAGGGCATGCGCCAGGGGCGCTACCTGGCCGCGTACACAGGCATTCCCGGCACCACATGGATCGTCGTCAGCACAATCCCCGAGAAGAGGCTGACGGCGGAGGCACAGTCCGTGCGCAATCAGATCGTACTGGTTGGCATCCTGGGTTTCCTGCTCTCGATCTTCCTGGCCTACTTTATTTCCCACAGCATTTCGGCACCACTCAAAGAGCTGGTGCGAAAGATGCACGACACCGGCAACGATGCGGGCGCCGAGGCGCAGGCGCTGGCGCGCACCGATGCCAGCGGCAAGGACGAACTAGACTGGCTCGCGCAGTGTTTCGAAAGAATGAGTGGCGCCATCAAGCAGAAGATCCAGAAGATCAACGAGATCAACGCCTCCCTGGAGCAGACCGTCGACGAGCGAACCGCGGAGCTCGTCACCAGGGAGCTCGAGTCGCGAACGTTGATCGAGAACTCGCCGGACACCATTACCCGCTACGACCGAGACCTCCGCCGCACTTATGCCAATCCCGCCTTCTGTAACGCGGCGGGGTGCAGCCTTGCCGAATCGCTCGGCAAGCGGCCCTCGGAAGTCCCCGGCGGCGCCAATGCGCTGATCTACGAGGGGAAGATCGCCGAGACCATTGCAAGCGGGAAAAGTGGGCAATTCGAGATGAGATGGCTCAGCAGGGATGGACAGGAACATTGCACCCATATCCGCCTGACGCCAGAGATTGACCGCTCAGGCAAGGTCAACTCGGTGCTGGCCGTGGGCCGGGATTTATCTGACCGGATGGCGTTCGAGGCGACCATCTGGAAACAGGCCAATTTCGATGCGCTGACCCATCTGCCGAATCGCCAGATGTTTCACAGCCGTCTCGAGCACGAAGCCAGCATCGCGGATCGCTCCTGGCAGCATATGGCCTTGATGCTGATCGACCTGGACCGCTTCAAAGAGGTCAATGACTCCCTGGGACACGACACAGGCGACATCCTGCTGATCGAGGCGGCCAGGCGCATCATTTCGTGCGTGCGCGAATCGGACATCGTCGCTCGCCTCGGCGGCGACGAGTTCACCGTCATTCTGCCCAACACGGGCGATACCGAAAGCATTGAACGCATCGCAAAGGCCATCATCCACAAGCTGGCCGAGCCCTTCGCGCTCGGCACGGATGAGGCATTTATCTCCGCCAGCGTCGGCGTCACGCTTTACCCCGACGACACCAGCGAGCTGGATGTCCTTTTCAAGAATGCCGACCAGGCCATGTATGCTGCCAAGAACGCCGGGCGCAACCGCTTCAGCTACTTCACGCCCGACCTGCGCGTAGCGGCAGAAAAGCGCCTGCGCCTCACCAGCGATCTGCGTGCCGCCCTGCCTGGCGGACAGTTCAAGGTCTACTACCAACCCATCGTTGACCTGGCCACCGGAGAAATCCGTAAGGCCGAGGCGCTGATCCGCTGGCTGCACCCCGAGCGCGGCACCATCAGTCCGCTGGACTTCATTCCCCTGGCCGAAGACACGGGGCTTATCGTGCCGATCGGGGATTGGGTGTTCAAGCAGGCCGTGCATCAGGCCCGTCAATGGCGCGGCCGCTTCCACCCGTTTTTCCAGATCAGCGTCAACATGTCGCCGATGCAGATCCGGCAAGACAGCCAGGTTTGTGCGCAATGGTCCGACTATCTCATGCGGGAAGGGATGCCGGGGCAGAGCATGGTGGTTGAAATCACCGAGGGCCTGTTGCTGGACGCTGAACTGAACAAGAAGCTGCTGATCTTCCGCGACGCCGGCATCGGCGTCTCGATCGACGACTTCGGCACCGGCTACTCGTCGCTGGCCTATCTCAAGCGCTTTGATATCGACTACCTCAAGATCGACCGTTCCTTCGTGCAGAACCTCGGCTCTGACGGCGACAATCAGGCGCTTTGCGAGGCCATGGTCATGCTGGCGCACAAGCTGGGATTAAAGGTCATTGCCGAGGGGGTGGAGACAACCGAGCAGCGCGATTTTCTCATCAACGTGGGCTGTGATTTCGCCCAGGGCTTTTTGTATTCCCAGCCGGTTCCGCCGGATCAGTTTGAGGGCCTGGTATGGCCGGATATCGAGAAACGGCAGGGTAGCCAGGCGTGCGTCACGATTTAGTGGCTGAAGGAGGCGGCTCGCCCGGACATGCAACGCCGCAAGGGCAGGGGACGGCTGAAGACAGCCGAGCCATAGCGCAAGCCCGGCAGTCTTCACCGCCATGCCCATTCCCGCATTGCGGCATTGCGGCATCCCGGCAACCCATCAATCCACGCCGTTGCCATGCGCCTTATGTTGCGACGCCATCACCTGCTGCTGGGCGGGCGGCACGGCTTCGTAGTGACTGAGCTGGATCGTGTAGTTGCCGTGGCCGCCTGTGATGCTGTTCAGGCGCGACTGATAGTCGTTCAACTCCGACAGCGGCACCTGTCCCGCCACCAGAACGCTATTGCCCGCCGCGGTGCGCGTGCCACGCACCTGGCCGCGCTTGGCGGAAAGGTCGCTGATGATGTCGCCCATTGCCGCCTCGGGCATCGTCACCTCGATATCCACGATTGGCTCCAGCACGCTCGGCCGCGCCTTGAGCACGGCCTCGATAAAGGCCTTGCGCCCCGCAGCTGCGAACGCCACCTCCTTCGAATCCACCGAATGGCTCTTGCCATCGAACACGGTCACGCGCACGTCCTGCATCGGAAAGCCCGCCAGCGGCCCGCACTCCAGCACCTGGCGGATACCCTTTTCCACGGCGGGAATGAACTGGCCCGGAATCGCGCCACCCTTGACCGCATCCACAAACTCGAACCCCGTGCCGCGCGGCAGCGGCTCCACGCGCAGCTGCACCTCGCCAAACTGGCCGGCGCCGCCCGTCTGCTTCTTGTGGCGATGATGCCCCTCCGCCTTGCCGCCGATGGTTTCGCGATAAGCGATCTTCGGCGGCCGCGTCACCACCTCCAGCTTGTACTGGCCGGTCAGTCGCTCCAGCGCGCAGCGCAGTTGCAGCTCGCCCAGGCCAAGCATCACAGTCTCATTGGTGCCCGCCGGATGCTCAATGCGCAGGCAAGGGTCTTCCGCGCCAAGCTTTTGCAGGACTTCTGACAAGCGCTGCTCGTTGCCGCGGCGCGCCGGCTCGATCGCCAGGCCATAGATCGGGGTGGGGAAGTCGAGCGGGGCCAGGTGGATGTTGCCATCCTCGCTGGCATCATGCAGCACGGCATCAAAGGCGATCTCATCGATCTTGGCCACGGCGCAGATATCACCCGGCCCGGCCTGCGGCACCTCAACGCGCTCCTTGCCCTGCAGCATCAGCAGATGCGCCACCTTGAACGGCTGGCGCGCATCGCCGATAAACAGCAGGCTGTCGCGCGTGACCGTGCCCTGGTGGATGCGGAACACAGCCATCTTGCCCAGATACGGGTCCATCGTGATCTTGAAGACATGCGCCAGCACATGCTTGTCCGGCACCGGCTCCGCGCGAATCGCCACCTGGCGCTCGCCCGCATCACGGTAAAACAACGGCGGATTGCCCTCGGCCGGGTTCGGCAGCAAGCGCACAAACACATCCAGCAGCTCCGTGACACCAGCCCCGCTGGCCGCCGAGGTAAAGCAGATCGGCACCAGATGGCCCTCGCGCAGCGCCCGCTCGAACGGCGCATGCAACTGCTCCGGCGCAATCTGCTCGCCCTGCTCCAGATACAGCTCCATCAGCTTCGGATCGATCTCCACCACCTGATCCACCAGTGCCTCGTGCGCCGACGCCACCGACAGGAAATCCGCCTCGCCCGCCGGGTTAAAGAAGCAATCCACCACCTCGCCACCGCGCCCCGCCGGCAGGTTGATCGGCAAGCACTCCTTGCCAAACGCCTCCTGGATATCCGCCAGCAGCTTGGGCAGATCCACCTTCTCCTTGTCGATGCCGTTGACCACGATCATCCGGCACAACTTGCGCGCCTGCGCCCAAGCCATCATGCGCCGGGTCGTCATCTCGATGCCGGTCTGCGCGTTGATGACGATGGCCGCCGTCTCCACCGCCGCCAGGGCGCTCATCGACAGCCCGGAGAAATCGGGGTAGCCGGGCGTGTCCAGCAGGTAGATGCGGGTGTCGCGATAGTGGAGGTGGGCCACCGAGGTGGTGAGCGAGTGGTGGTACTTGCGCTCCAGCGGATCAAAGTCGCAGACCGTGGTGCCGCGCTCCACGCTGCCAGGCATGTGCAGCGCACCTCCCTTGTGCAGCAGCGCCTCCACCAGGGAGGTCTTGCCGCACCCCGCGTGCCCCAGCAGGGCGACGGTACGAATTGCATCGGGACTATAAAGCATGGTCGCCCTCGTCCGGCAATGGCAGTGAGATCATTATTGGCGATATGGGGTGGGAACGCCATGTGGGGTGAATCTGGATCTGGGGTGGGGTGGCGGCGGTGTGCGTGGTGGGAGTGCGTGGAAGGGGATTCTTTTTTAGTGCACTGCACAATGATTGTTTCGTTCCTGCAATTCACTTGGCGATGCCGTCGTTACGGGGTCACTGCAGTTTCCGCTGCCAGCAGGTTTGCGTCGCGGGTAAGTCGCCAACGGCCGTCTGGGTCTTTGCGCAGGATGGTCAGCGTGTAGCCGGAGCGGTGCATGGCTGGGCTGCCGTCGGGCGGCGTTACGGTCATGCGGATGTGGTTGCGGAGATAGGCCTAGTTGCCTAGGACTTGGACTTCCTGGATGTCGTAGGTGCGACTACGGAAGTTCGGAGCTGAGTCGGATCGATCGAGCGCTGGCCGGCGACGAACTTCCGAGTTCGGCCAGAAGCGGACGTTGAAAAAGTCATGCCGAGCAACTGCTTACGCTCCGAGAAATTCCACTTTGAGCCCGGCGCGCCACTTCGGTCCTAAACCGTCCCACGCGGTCTGGGGTCCATGGGAAGGCTCGCCGATCCAGCCAACCGTACCTGTATCAATTCCAGCAGCGCCCGAACACGCGCAGTCACGGAATGGCGATGGCTGTATGCCCCCAACAATTGCAGGGGGGCGGGACACAGATCCAGTGGTACCTCCTGCAATCGGCCCGTAGCAAGGTCTTCCTGGCAGGGATAGGCCGCCACAATCGCGAAGCCGATGCCTTGGCGTGCGCCTGCCACGGCCAATTCCCCGCTGTTGACGCGGTAGCGGCTGCGTACCGGCACTTTGACGATTTCGCCTGCTGCGTCCTGAAACTGCCAGGGCTGGCCCTTCAGCGCACTGAGGGTGGTGATACAGGGCAGAGACTTCAGCTCGCGCACGTGGCGTGGCATGCCGGTCCTAGCCAGCAAGGAGGGTGCAGCAACCACGATACTGGGCAGTATGGCGAGTTCGCGGGTGATGAAGGCACTGTCCTCCTGATGGCCCCGGTGGAAGACGATGGAAAGGTCAACGTCCTCTCGAAGCACTTCCAGTCCGGTCATCCGGGTATCGCATTCCAGCTCGATGCCTGGATGGAGGCTACAGAATTCGGCGAGGATGGGAGCCAGCAGCCTTGGCGCTTCGCCGGGCATGCACATTTTCAGAGGACCACGCAGTTCGCGCTGTACCGCACCAAGCTCTTCCTGCGTAGAGAGCAGAGTATCGAGCAAGGGCTTGGCGCGTTCGTAGAGCAGTCGACCGGCTTCCGTCATACGCAGGTGGCGGGTGCTTCGCTCCAGCAGGCGCACGCCGAGTCTGCGCTCCAGCGCAGCGACATGGCGGCTGACGTTGGACGAGGGGATGGCCAACAGACGCGATGCGCCAGCAAAGCTCTGCTCATCAACAACTGCCGTGTAGACACGGACCGTATTCAGATCGAGTCCATCGCGCATTGATTATCCCGTTTTAGGTATGAAATCCTTCCATTTTTACACGCTAGTTCTCTTTAATGACGAAATCTAAGATGCCATTTTGCACGATGCGAAACGGTGAGCCGTGCATCGGGCACCGTATGGACAGGAGAGATTCAACGTGGAAATTGGAATACTTGGCGGCGGCATCGCGGGCCTGAGCGTGGCATTGGCCTTGCGCAAGCAGGGTTACAACCCTCGGGTCTATGAGCGCCGAGCGGAGCCGGCAACCCTGGGGGCCGGCGTGACGCTTTGGCCCAATGCCAGCTTTGTGCTGGAAGAACTGGGGCTATTGCAAGACATCGACGCCATTGGTGGTCGACCGCTAACAATGCACCGCCAGGATGCTGTGGGCAATGCATTGGGAGGCCTCGATATTGCCTTGCTGGACCGGACGATGGGATACCCGACCTACACGGTGCTACGCCGGCACTTGCAGGAGGTGTTACTAGATCATGTAGCCCGGGCCAGGATACCGGTGGAGTTCGGACACCGGGCGGTGCGGATTGAGCTGGATGCCAATGGCAGGGCTGTGGCCCATTTCGAGAACGGTGCGAGCATCCGCCCGGATCTGCTCATTGGCGCCGACGGCCGCATGGATTCTGTGGCGCGCAAGTTTGTCGCGGGTGACAACACACCTGTCTATCAGGGCTTCGTGAACTGGATTGGCGTAGCTCAGGGGCAGCATGCGTTAGTGGACGATATTTCGATTCAGGATTTCTGGGGGGCGGGCGAGCGCTTTGGTTGCGTCGCGATTCGACCCCAACTGGTGTATTGGGCTGCGGCCCAGGCTCGGCCCCTATCTGAAGCCATACCGACCGCAGATATACGCAAGGAGGTCGAAGATCTGTTCGCGGAATGGCCCGAACCGGTCTCGCATATCATCCGTGCCACGCCCGCAAATGCCATCCGGCTGATTGCGGTGCATGACCTGGAGCCGCTGCATACATGGAGTCGGGCAAATGTACTGCTGGTTGGGGATGCCGCACACGCGCCATTGCCGACGTCGGGGCAAGGGGCCTGCCAGGCGTTGGAGGATGCGTGGCATTTGGCCCGGTGCCTGAATGGCGCAAGCGGCTGCCTAGATGAGGCCTTTCGGGCATTCACGAAGATCCGCAGCCCCAAAACTGCAAAGCTAGCGGAGCAAGGTCGGGGCTTTGCACGCGGGCTGTTCGCCACCGATCCTGAAACCTGCCGCATGCGCAACGAGCGGGCCAAGGCGTCCGATCCTGTGCGTGACGTGCAGGTCTTGGCCGCCGCATGGGGACAGGGCCTACCAATGCCAAGCTGCACCGACAGCACGCCAGCGCAAGGGGGGGGCTTCGGCAGCCTGTACCGTATTGAATGACGTGCGCTAGATGTCCTTCATCGGGTTTTATGCAAACGTTTCTTTCAATCCATCCAGTCAGCTCGCATGCAGGCATCTGCCGGTAAGCGCTGCATAGCAAACATTGGTTATTGAAACTCGAACGGCGGCAACGGGCGACTACGGAAGTTCGGTGCCGAGTCAGGGCGATCGAGCGCTGGCCAACGATGAACGTCCGGGTTCGAACCCGGACGTTGACACGTCGCTTCCCTTCAATTCAAAACAGGCATCAGCGCAGGGCCGGCAAGCGACCGCTACAAGCGCCATCGCGCCGATCACGTGTCCGGATGCAGAAGTCGTCCACAGCGCAAGTCCGCTCCGGATTGACATCCTCCCCAAACCTCCCCGACAATCCTCACTCACCTCAAACAAAGGTGACCAGGAGTGGAAACCTGCGAAAGCATAGGCGACCAGCCGCCGCACGCGGCTAATTTTTCTATGGAATCGCAATGTCCAACTCCTCCGCTCACATCGACCAGTCCATCCCCTCGCAGTACCTCGAGCGCACGCTCACCCTCTCCCGGCAATCCGACCTGCTCGCCGACCTGATCCGCATCACCTTCCCAGCAGACACCCCCACAAAGCTAAGCGTCCAGGAACTAGCGTACCAACTAGACGCGTTGCGCAACGACGCCCAAGGCATCGCGCAGGAAAGCTGTGCCGACTTGCTACGCGTTAGCGCAGGCCTTGGCTCCGTTCTGAGATTGCTGGATTACGACAGTGACGAGGTAGAAGACAGCCACGGGTTGCACTGCTTGCTGACGCCGTTGAAGCAGCAGTTGGATGCGGCTTTGAACCGGGTGCAGGGGTTGCTTTGAGGTAGGGGGAGGAGGGGCTGCATAGGTTCGGCGCGTGTCGCTCCTGTGCCCCCTCCCAAACTGTCGGTTCACGGCTGTCATTCCACGAACGGAAGCAGGCGCCTTCGCTCGCTACGGGAGTCTAGCCCGTAGCCAGTCCCAACGTGTCGGGGGCAGTGTTACATAGCCCTTACCATCGCGCGCGCCGATGTCATACAGCACATGGTCGTGAAACCAAAGTAGGCGCGGAGCGTCGGGGTCAAGGTACGTGCGTTCTGCGAGTAATTCATCGCTACGCGCAGCATAAAGGCGAAACAAAGTTCCATACTCAGGCGCCAAGTAGCAAGTTTCACCGATGTAGTCGCCAGAATGCTCCCGTTTGCATTCGTGCGCCGTTGATCTGTCTCTAGCATCCAAGCCATAGAGAACAAGAAATACAGCAGCGGCGGCGAGCGCCGCCAGCCTGATCGCCGAACGTAGCCGAGGTTCGGCTTTGCGAGGCTCGGCTTTGATTTTGGTGTCTATTTTCATAGATCGAACTCCACAACAAGCGGATCTTGACGGGCGCGTTCAGCTATTCGCGAAACGCCAGAATCGTCTTTCGATGCGCGATGTCGGCGGGTGCATAGGCGCCTTCGGTTTTGGCGGTGTGGGCGGCGATGGGGCGGTTGCGGAGGAGGGTGGCAGGGTGTCCCGTAGGAAGTGAGAACGCTTCCACATCCTCAATGGTGCAGCATGCCGGCTCGCGCCTGAGCACCCACAGTGTGCTGAATGAACCGAACGGTAGCCGCTTTTCTGATCGTTTCATAGCCGCCCTCATCGCCAAATTTCTCATCGTATTTCGTACTTGTCCGATTGCGGCATAGCGTTTCTCGCTGCACGATACCCTCCTGGTATTTATGAAAATCACTTGCGGATCGGTGCGCCAGCACTGGCGCAAGGTACATCAGGTTCAAGCCTCATGGCCTTGCGGATCTTGCAACTTCACCTGCAGCGGAGCGTTTTCGCATGGGTATTCGTTTGCCATCGGCTTCCAATCGTACTGTCCGCGTGGTGGGTCCGGGCATGCCAGAAATCCTTGGGCGACCCGATCCTATATTCAGACCGGATGGTCTTGGATCTTTTCAATCCGATCATAGTGGAGTTTGAGCTATGATGCGCCTCGTTAAATTTCTGGCTAAGTTGCTGGTCATTCTCGTGGCTCTGGTTAGCTCGCTGATTTATGGCTGCAACGCGCTGAACCGATCAGCCCGGTATCAATGCGAGCAAGAACGTTCCCCTACAGGCCAATACCTAGGTGAAACCTGCTTTCTGCCACGCGAGTACGGCGCGCTATTCCGCCTGTATGAAGCGCGCACTGGGGAGTTACTGGCCGAGCGCACATATATTGAACCTGAACCGCACAAAAATTTGATTTGGAATCCAATTTTCGTGCAATACGATTTGGGGGCGACCGAAAATAATGGCGTCGTGGACCTACCGCCGACCTGGCTGGATCGCGTAAGGGCGAAATTGCCGTAGATCTGCATCTGGTGCGCTGAGCTTAGCGCCCTCGATGTGGGGCTCATCCTCAATCCACCCAAGTTAAGCCTCAGCAAGCCTTGTAGGCGCCATGTCGATGAGGTTTGTGGCGAGGCGGACGTGGCTTAGCGCGATCCGGTCGCACGCGATGGGTAGCCGAATTGGCGGCATGCTTGTTCGCAGTGCCATCCAAGATCTCTGCAATTTCCGCATTACTGCGAATTGTCTGGGTTCAATTCCAGAATAGTCTCATAGACACCCCCGTTTCCAAGCCGATAGGCTTGTGAAGCTAAATGCATCGGAGTAGCGGATTTTTTTCGGGAGCCCAAGTCACGTAAGGTGGCCGGGTTTTTTTCGCGTTGCGTCAGGAATGCGCCGAGGGCGCCTGACATCACGGAGCTTACTTGCATGGGTAACCGCTTGCCGCTCTTTTCTCGTACCGTCACCGTGTCCGGTGAGGGGTTGCCGGAACTGATGGGACAGCCGCTGTTATTGTTTTCCCGCATATCCGGTACTGAGGGCATTAACACCCTTTTCGAGTACGAACTGGAGTTAAAGACCCCCGACGACCGCAATGCCCTTTACGGCCCGGCAGGCGACCTTGATATGGAAGCCATGCAGGGCAAGGAACTCACCGTCAGTATTGAACTGGACGGATCTGGCACCGGCCAAGCCGGTGGCCTGGGTCAGGGCACGCGGGAAATCACCGGCCTCGTCACCGAAGTTCGGGGGCCGTTCTATGACAACGAGCGCATTCTGTACCGGTTGACCCTGCGTCCGTGGCTGTGGCTGGCAACACTGACGAGCAACTACAAGCGGTTCCAGAACATGACCGTATTGGAAATCGTCGAAGCGGTACTCAGCAACTACACCTTCCCCGTCGAGCGTCGCCTGCTGGATAGCCAATATCCTCAGCGCGAATATCAATTGCAGGCCGGTGAAACCGATTACCAATTCGTGCGGCGCCTGCTCGCGGAATGGGGCATATCGTTTTTCTTCGAGCATTCAGATGGTCACCACCGCCTGGTGCTGACCGATGGCAACGGGGCTTTCAAGGTCATTCCCAGTGCCGCGTATCACACCATTAGCTGGTATCCATCCTCTGACCGGGTTGACGAAGAACACCTCTATCAGTTTGAGGCGCGCGACCGGTTGATCACCGGCAAATGGACGCACGGAGATTACGATTTCAAGCAACCGCGCGCTGACCTCAACGTGTCTGCCGAAGATCCGCGCGACACCAGCCATTCGACCTACGAATTGTTCGACTGGCCGGGTGACCACGCCGAGCCCATGGGCGGCAAGCAAGCCCGCGCCGAGGGCGACATGCGGGCGCGCATCCGCATGGAAGCCATCCGGCAGCATGGACACCGTGTGCGCGGCAAGGGGAATGTCCGCGCGATGGCGCCGGGCAATACGTTCACGCTCGCGCGCTCCCTGCGCAGGAAGTCCAACTGCGAGTACCTGATTTTCGATACACGCCTGCTGATCGAGGATGTGGGCGAGTTCTCCGGCAGCGGCCAGCAATGGCGCTGCGAGGTGGAATTCGAGGCACAGCCGACCCGCGAGATGTTCCGGCCCGAATGGGTCAAGAAGCCCCACATCGGCGGCACGCATGTCGCGAAGGTCACCGGTCCGGCCAATCAGGAAATCTGGACCGACAGTTTCGGTCGCGTGCGCTGCGAGTTTGCCTGGGACCGCTACGGCAACAACGACGAGAACAGTTCCTGCTGGATTCGCGTCGCCAATTTTGCGTCGGGAAGCCGCTTCGGCAACACGCACCTGCCGCGCATCGGACAGGAGGTCGTTGTGGCCTACCTGGGCGGCGATCCGGATCGGCCGATCATCGTCGGGGTGGTGAACAATCAGGAAAATCTACCGGCGTGGAACCTGCCGGATCAGCACGCGCTGTCCGGCTACCAGAGTAAAGAGTTATTCGGCGAAGGCCGCAACCAGACGCTTTATGACGACACGCAGGGCCAGCAGCAGGTGCAGGTCGCCTCGGCCCACCAGAACAGCCGCTGGCGCTCGGCCACAACGTCCGCGTGAACGATTGGCAGGGGCGCAAGGAAAAGCGCGGCGAGGGCTTCGAGCTGCGCACCGATGACAAGGGGGCCATCCGCGCAGACGGGATGCTGATTACCACCGAGGCCCGACGCAAGGCAGACGGCCATGTGCTGGCAATGCAGGAAACGATCCGCCGGCTGGAACAGGCACTGGCCGAAGCCCGCAACGTGCTGGATGCCAGCGTGGCGGCACTCGCGCAGACCGATGAACAGAAGAATGTGGCGCAGGCCATTGCCGAACAGAACGACGCCATCAAGGGCACAGGCGAAGCGCTGGGCGAACTGTCACAGCCGATGATGGTCATGGCGAGTCCTGCCGGGATCGCCAGTACGACACCGAAGACCACACACCTGCACAGCGGCGACCATACGGCGCTGACCACCGGCAAGCATTTGTCTATTTCTGCGGGTCACAGCATTGTCGGCAGCGCGGCCAAAGGTGTCTCGCTGTGCGGCCATACCGAAGACGTGAAGCTGATCGCCCGCAAGGGCAAAGTCGCGGTGCAGGCGCAAGACAACGAAATGGAAGTCGTGGCGCGCGACACCCTGAAGGTCACCAGCACCGAAGGCAGGATCGAAGTCACCGCCGCCAAGGAGATCGTGTTCAACGTTGGAGGCACTTACTACCGCATGACGCCCAGCGGCATCGAGAGCGGCACCAGTGGCGCATGGACGGTTCGCGCGGGCAGCAAGCAATTGACCGGCCCGAAGACTGCCAGCGTGCCGATGCCGAGCTTCGGCAAAGGTTACGAGGGCTTCTACAAGCTGCATTGGGATGGCACTGACCACCTTGCACCGCACCAGTCGTACCGCATTACGCGCGCCGATGGCAGCCTCATCGAAGGCGTGACCAATGCGCAGGGGGAGACTGCGCTCAAGCTAGCCGAGTTCGGCGAAACCGTAAAGATTGAAATTATATAAGACCGCTTATGGCAACCCATTCCACACATCCTTCGCAAAAGCCGCCCGCAACAACGCCCGCGCAGCCTGCATCGTATCCGGAGTTGACCCTCAAGCCGGGCGGCGCGGTGTGCAAGGTGGCGATACCGCTGCGCCCATTGCGCATCTATTTCCAGCTGTTTCCGGGTATCTCCCGGACTGAAGCCGAGCGCGGGTTGGCTGGCCTCAGCTACAAACTGCGCATCCCTGGACAAACGGATAGCGAAGGCACGACAGAGGCCAACGGCAAGATTCTCTTGCCGGGCCTGCAACCTGGCATCACAGGCGAACTGGAGATTCTTGGCACGCTGATCCAGTTGACCGCGCGTGACTACAGCGATGACGAGAAGACCGACGGCACAACGACGATGGGCATCCAGGGTGCCAAGCGTCGCCTGATGGTGCTGGGTTACTACGACAAGCCTTATCGGTCCGTACGTCCCGGGCAAGTGGCTGTGTCGCAGATTCCCGATGACAAGTTGGACCACATCGAAATCGAGGACGCGATCCTGCGCTTTCAGGTGGACAGTGGCTTTGAGCCCAATGGCGAAATTGAGCGGCACGAACTCGCCGATAGCAAGATCGATCCGTCGCAATCGTTTGGCTTTCACCGCGATCTCACTGGCTCGAGCGTCAAGCAGTTTCACCCCGACTTCGTCGCCAAGCTGGCAGCGGGCGGCGGCAGCGCCCCTCCGGGCACCATGGAGCCATGTACCGTCCCGCCTCCGCCACAACCGAAAAACAAAGGCACAGTCGGATCTGCCAAGCCGGGACCGTCGCCAAAACCGCTGGCACGCGAAATCTACGATGGACACCGGTTTGTACCGGTGCGTTTCGTGCGGTACAACGAATCGACCACCTTTCATCCGGGCAGGCCCGAACTGGACGAGCGCGGCTACCGGGAGCATGACGGGCCAATCGTGAGCCTGATGGCTGGACAGAGAATTGACCTGTTGCTGCTGCGCCTGCATGTCGGGGCAAGCGTGCCGCTGAGCTTCGTCAGCACGGATGAGAGCACGGTCAAGATCAGTCAGGCGACGGGTGACTTGATCGAACTGTCAGGGGTACGTGGCGGAGAAGCAGCGTCTCCACGAACGGCCAGTATTGAAGTGCGCTTCGGCAGTTCCACTGGGCCACTACTGCACACCCTGGCTGTGCAGGTCTACGACCCCATCAACGTTGCTGTGGCGGTGCATTTTGTGTCTATTGGGCAGGCCGGCAGGCCGGAGATTCCACGGGTTCCTCCGTCCCTTCAGCGTCCAAAGCTCGAACCCATCTTCAACAAGATCAATGACATCTGGCGGGCAGCGGGGATTCGCTTTGAGGTCGAGCAATGGCTGAATGACACCATCGACTTGACGCAGGCAGGGGCGATGACCGTCAAGCCTGCCAAAAACGGGCAACCTGCGGTGAACGAGTTCCCCGCGGTGACCAATCTGAATCGCAAGGCGAGGCATCTGAACATGTATGTGGTGGAATCCACAATCGGTAGTGGCATTGGCTGGGGGCTTTGCAATACCGCCCTGGTGGCCGCCGAGCAGATGCATGGCGGCCAGCCTTCCAGTCAGGATCAGCTCATCCAGACGTTCGCCCACGAGATCGGGCATTTTCTCGGACTGTGGCACCCCGCAACGCATAACCCCGAGGGGGACGATGTTCAAGTGCAAATTCAAGGCAGGGATGAACGCCACAACCTGGAGGATTTCTGGTCCCGCCGGATGCTGATGTATGTCTATACCGGTTTGAACGGCATCGGTCCACTGGACGCCAATACCCGGCAACGAGGACGGCAACAGGATGTTGGCAATGGCTGGCATGTGGGCGGCAAGATGCTGTGCTGCAAGACGGTGCCGAAGGTTGTGTCAAGCGATCCATTTTCTGAAATTGTAACGGCACGCAGGATCGCACTACTCAACAAGTCTGAATCGTCAACGGAGAAGAAAACGGCATGGTCACCACCGTCCGACAACGCTGGGCAAGGCGTTTTTGCCTGAGTCTGCTGCTTGCCAGCACCATTGCATTGCCACAAACATGGGCTGCGCAAGATCAAGTCATACAGGAGCAACCGAATATGCCTAGCCTGGCACAAATGATCAACCACCGGCAGTGGGATGAAGCTTATGCCTATGTTCGCCGGCAACAGAATGCGATCGTGCCGGAAATCCGCGCTATCGCGGATGACCCAAACACAAGCAGCACCACGAGAGACATTGCCTATAGCTTTCTGCGAAAGGTGCCTACGCTGGAATCAGCTCTTTTGTTGGCGCATGGGCTGGGAGAGGGCGGTAGAGACAACAGCGTATTCGGCCTGATCGAAAACCCCCGTGCCGAGGTCTACCCGATTCTCAAGGCAAAGTTGCAATCACCAAAAGAGGAAGAAAACAAAAACCTTCTACTTACCATGGCACAGATGCCGATGCCACCGGAGCAGCGCATTGCCGACCTGAAGCCCTATGTGGGAGCAAAGGACTATGGAGTGCGGGTCGGCGCGGTCTTCGGCCTCGCGCTGCTGGACGACCCCGGCAGTATGGAGTTGATGGCACGCGCCCTAGGTTCGGGGGTTCGCGGCAAGAAGGAAGTCCCGCTCGTGATCTTCTATCAGTTCCGCGCATGGCGCACGCCGAAATTTGTGCCGGTGCTGATTCCCGTGCTGAACGACCCCATGCCGATCAAGGATATCGGACTGCGCCGCTATAACGCGGATGGCAGCGAATCGGCCATGACGCCAGATGAACTGCGCTATCTACGCGCCCGCGACTACGCGCTGAACATCATTGTCAAGACGCTGAACATCGACGTGCCGTTCAAGATCGAGGACGACGTAACCTATTCCAAGGAGCAACGCGAGTTGGTCAAGCAGAAGCTGCGCGACTTGGGCTACACGGCGACCGATGAGCCTCATCCGGTCACGAACGGAGTCTAAGAAAGATGGCCGCCATGGACCCGCAAGGCATCCCCTCGCCCGAGCCGGCTAACAAACCGGCAGCCGGTAACGATTCGCAGCCGACGCGAGCCGAAGGCGTCAAGCCGACGCCTCGCTGGATTCCGCCGCCGCGAACTCTTGAGCAGCGTATGGTCACCACCGTCCGACAACGCTGGGCAAGGCGTTTTTGCCTGAGTCTGCTGCTCACCTGCACCGTAGCGGTACCACAGGTGTGTGCTGCGCAAGATCAAGTCATACAGGAGCAAACGAATATGCCTAGCCTGGCACAAATGATCGACCACGAGCAGTGGGATGACGCTTACGCCTATGTTCGTCGGCAACAGAATGCCATCGTGCTGGAAGTCCGCGCTATCGTGAGCGATCCAAGAACGAGTAGTACCACAATGGAAATTGCCTACGGCTTTCTGCGGAAAGTTCCCACGCTTGAATCGGCGATGTTATTGGCGCAAGGCTTTAGTCAAGGAGGAGGTCAAGCAAGCGTACTTGGCCTGATCGAGAACCCTCGTTCCGAGGTTTACCCAATTCTGAAGGGGCAGATGCGACCACCTGCAAAAGAAGGCGACAGGGATCTCCTGCTCACGATGGCGCAAATCCCCGTGCCACCGGAGCAGCGCATCGCCGATCTGAAGCCCTATCTAGCGGCAAAAAACTACGGGGTGCGCGTCGGCGCGGTCTTCGGCCTCGCGCTGCTGGAGGACCCCGGCAGCATGGAACTGATGACGCGTGCGCTGGGTGCGGATGACCGTGACGGGAAAAGGGACCCACTCATGATCTTCTACCAGTTCCGCGCATGGCGCACACCGAAATTTGTGCCGGTGCTGATTCCCGTGCTGAACGACCCCATGCCGATCAAGGATATCGGACTGCGCCGCTATAACGCGGATGGCAGCGAATCGGCCATGACGCCCGAAGAACTGCGCTATCTACGCGCCCGCGACTACGCGCTGAACATCCTTGTCAAGACGCTGAACATCGACGTGCCGTTCAAGATCGAGGACGACGTGACTTATTCCAAGGAGCAGCGCGAGCTGGTCAAGCAGAAGCTGCGCGACTTGGGTTACACGGTGACTGATGAGCCCCATCCGGTCACGAACGGCGTGTAAGCAAGATGGCCGACATGGACCCTCAAGGCATCCCCTCGCCCGAGCCGGGCAACAAACCGGCAGCCGGTAACGATTCGCAGCCGACGCGAACTTTTGAGCAGCGTTTCGCCGATGTGCAGCGTGCCCAGAATCCAATATTGGAGGCAGCACGGCGCTTGGTTCGCTGTCTGTGCGACCTACCGGAGCGCATGGCGCCGGCGGAAACGGAACGTCTGCGCGAGTTGATCAACGAAGAGCTCGACACGTTCAAGGCACTGGTCGAGCGCGCCAACGTCAAGCGCGAACATGTCATTGCCTCGCACTATGCCATCTGCACGGCGCTGGACGACGTAGCCTTGCAGCACGAATGGGGACAGGGCTGGTGGGCCAACCACAGTCTGCTGGTTCAACACCACCAGGACAATCAGGGCGGCGAGAAGGTATACCAAGTGCTGGGCCGCTTGGTGGAATCGCCCCACGAGCATATTGCGGTCCTCCAACTGATCTACCATTTGATGTCCCTGGGATTCATGGGGCGTTATCGCGGGATGACCGACGGAGACCGGCAGCATTACACGATTCGGCAGCGCTTGTACGACTTGCTGCTGAAGCACTACGGCCCCGTCCCCAACGAACTGTCGCCGCACATTGAACCCGCGCCGCCGGGGCGCTTTCGCCATCTGTACAGCGTGTCGCCGTGGGCGACGGCTTCGGTGCTTGCCCTAGTTGCCTTGGGGTTGTTCGCTTGGATGAAATACGATTTGCTGCTCAGGCAGAATGAATTGGTGCGGCAGATCGAGGCCATTGGCAGGATGACGCCGCCACCGCTGCCCCAGGCGCTGCATCTGGCCGAATTGCTCAAGGATGAGATCGCACGCGGCGTGGTGGCGGTCCATGACAACGACCGGGACACCACCGTGGTATTCCGGGGCGATGACATGTTCCGTGCCGGTCAGGCTGATGTGAACAAGCGACTGTTGCCAGCGCTCAACAAGGTGGCCAGAGAAATCAACAAGGTGCAAGGCAAGGTGCAAGTGATCGGCCACAGCGACAACCAGCCCATCAAGAGCGTGCGCTTTGCGTCCAATCAGGCGTTATCCGAAGAACGCGCCGCCGTCGTCAGTGAGTGTCTTGCAAGTCAAGGGGTCGCCAAGGGCCGGCTCGAAGCGATTGGCAAGGGCGATAGCGAACCCGTTGGCGATAACAAGACCATCGCTGGTCGCGCTGCAAACCGGCGTGTCGAAGTGGTGGTCACCCAATAGTCGCCAAGCCAATCCAAATGCCAAAGAAACGCATCAAGAAAGGCGATAAGACCACGCATGGCGGCGAAGTCATCCGTGGGTCCGCCAGCGATTTTCTGGACGGCCAGCCATTGGCGCGCCTGGGTGACCTCGTCAGGTGCCCGCTCGGCTACCCGGATGGCCGGCCGCACGGCACTAACAAGATCGTGGAGTCGAGCTCCGGGCTAACGGTCGAAGGCGGCGTCGTGGCATGCGAGGGGGACCGCTCAGAGTGTGGCTGCCAATTGATTGCGAACACCGACACGAGTGCGGGGGCATAGTCAGATGCGCGATTTTTCCTGCCTGTCCTGGTCCCCTGAACTGGCTGATATGGAGACGGGAATGATCGCCGCCAAGGTTGCGAAGCGAGTCATGCTGCGTGCAGACGGCGGTCTTTATGGCATCGTGAGTGCCGGCGTGATGGGGGTTGCCTATCCCACCGAGCCGGTGACGCTGCGTTTGGACCGCGTGGCGAGCATGGACATCGGTGACCCGGCCCAGGTCATTGAACATGACATGACGGGTGTGGCCGGCATGGTTTCGCATGACATTCACTTTCACGATGGCAGCCGTGCCCAATACGCCGTCAATGCGCATGGGAAAATCGTGGCGTTCGAAGCAAAATGGATCGCGCTGGAGATCAGCGCAGACAACCACGTAAAGCTGGTATCGACACCTGTGCAATCCTGGGCGGCCAAGCTGCGCGCACGTCTCGATGAACGCAAGACCTTGCGCCTTGCTTTGCTTGCCGGGAGCATGCTGGCGCTCGGCCTGCTGCTAGGCTGGTTTCTGCCGGCGTGGCTGGCTGTGTCGAAGCCCTTTGCCTTGGGGTGCCTGCTAATCATCGGGTTGGCGTTGGGCGCGGCAGGATTCGCCTGGCGCATTCCTCGCAGCCTGCCTGTTGCACTTGGCGTCTTCAACGCCATTGCATTGCCCCTCGTGTGGGTGCTATTTCAGCTAAGGCCGCTAGCCCCTGGGTTACCGAGCCCAACGATTCACCGCGATGCGGCGGTCTTGTTTTCCTTGGAATTCGTCTTGCTGGCGGGTCTGATACTGACGATTCTGCACTACCGTAGACATGCCCCTGCGACCGTTCATGTTGTGCATCGGATCGACGGCAGGTATCTAGTCGAACAAGCGTCATCCTGTGTACTTGGCATCAGGTTGAATGGCGAAACATTTTGAGGCGCGCATGATAGTGCCGGTCGATTTATGCGCCTCAGAGACTTCTTTAGGCGAGCGCGCCGGGTATCAGCGAGGTGATAAGGGGATGATCTACATCTACGCGCAACTCTAGGGCGCAATGGAAGACTTGATGCTTTCGGAGCGACCATCCATCCGATACCCCCTGCCGGGGGAAAGGTGCGTGCTTGTCCAGCAGGCTGCGAAGGCGATACCGGCTTCACGCGTCCGATGTGGGGAGAGGGACGGCTGGGTGACGGAGATCGATGCCTTTGATCCGCCTATCGCGTTTTGAGTGCGCGCGTCGTGTGGAGGGGCCGGGGAGGGGCCTTCGCAGGTTGGATGGGTGTCGCTCTTGCGGGCTCCCGCCCTCTCCCCCGCCCCTCTCCCGCAGGGCGGGAGAGGGGAGACAACAGAGCGCAACATTAAAGGCTCTGGTTGTCTTCAGACCAAGGCGACGAGCGTCGCCCGGTTTATCAGCCGCAGCTTACTTGATACCCAAGCGCCACAACGAAGTCACCTCTGCCGCACGCGCAGCGTGCAGCGGGTCGGTCATGTCCGCTGCCTTCGGGTGGTTGGGCTTGACCTCCAGCCGCCCCAGCACCTTCAGCCCGGCTGCATCGATCCAGCCCAGCAACTGGTCCCGCGTGCGCAGGCCCAGGTGTTCGGCCAGGTCCGACAGCAGCAGCCAGCCTTCGCCCTTGGGTTCCAGGTGATCGGCCAGCCCGGCGATAAAGCCCTTCAGCATCTGGCAGTCCGGGTCATACACGGCGCGTTCAATCGGCGAGTTGGGGCGTGCCGGCACCCACGGCGGGTTGCACACCACCAGCGGGGCGCGGCCTTCGGGGAAGAGGTCGGCTTCCACCACTTCGACCTGGGCGGCGGCCTTCAGGCGGTGGATGTTGTCGCTGGCGCAGGCGAGTGCGCGCGGGTCCATGTCGGTGGCGATCACGCGTTTGACGCCGCGCTGGGCTAGCAGGGCGGCCAGCACGCCGGTGCCGGTGCCGATGTCGAAGGCGAGGTTGAGGGCGCCGGCGGGTAGCTGGGCCTTGGCGACCAGGTCGATGTATTCGCCGCGTACGGGGGAGAACACGCCGTAGTAGGGGTGGATGCGTTCGGCCAGGGCGGGGATTTCCACGCCTTTTTTACGCCACTCGTGGGCGCCGATCAGGCCGAGGAGTTCGCGCATGGATGCCACGTAGGGGGCGTCGACCTCGCCGTAGGCTTCGAGGCAGGCTTCGCGCACATCGGGGGAGCGGCGCAGGGGCACGAGGTGGTCGGCGTCAAAGGGCAGCAGCAGCATGGAGAGCGTGCGGGCGCGCTGGGACTGGGCCTGGCGGTGCAGGTGGAAGGCTTCGGTGGGGGTGGGCTTGGCCTTGGGCACCTTGGATGCCTTGGCGGCTTTCTTGGGCTTGTCGGCGCGGCGGGCCAGCGCTTGCAGCAGTTGGCGGGCGTTTTGGAAGTCGCCGCGCCAGAGCATGGCGGTGCCTTCGCAGGCGAGGCGGTAGGCGGTGTCGCCGGTGGTGGTGTCGTCAGCGATGACGACGCGCTTGGGCGGGGGCGTGCCGGCTTCGGATTGCCAGTTTGCGCTGCGTTCTTCGCCGTTTTCGGTCCAGTGGATGGTAGCTTGCTCTGTCATAGGGTCTTTCTGGCTGCCTGGGGCGGCCAATGGGTTGTGCTGCGTTGTGCTGATAAGTCTGGCCAACCGGGGTTGGCCATTCAAGGTGATCCGTCCCCGCGTTGCGCCGGTGGCATATCCGGGGCGCCGTGGCGGGGCTGGCATGGCGCGGCTGGTGGCTGTCTCTCTGTCTCTATATGGTCAGCCGCGCAGGATTGGGTAGGGGTGATGCGTCAGAGTTCGTAGGCTTCGTGGTCGCCCGACATGGCTTGTTCTACCAGCTTGCGGTTGAGCGTTGGGGAGAACAGCTCAATAAAGGTATACACAAAGCTGCGCAGGTAGGCGCCTTGCTTCACCGCCAGGTGCGTCACATTGGTGCCGAACAGGTGCCCGGCGGGGATGCCGCGCAGGTTGCGGTCGCGCTCGGCGTCAAAGGCGACGCCGGCGACGATGCCCACGCCCAGGCCGATTTCCACATAGGTCTTGATGACGTCGGCGTCGATGGCTTCCAGGATGATGTCGGGCTTGAGGTGGCGCAGCTCGAAGGCTTTGTCGATCTTGGGGCGGCCGGCGAAGTTGGGGTCGTAAGTGATGAGTGGGTAACCCATCAGGTCTTCCAGCGCCAGGTGCTTCTTTTCTAGCAGGGGGTGGTCGGGGGGCATGACGACCACGTGCTGCCATTGGTAGCCGGGCAGGGAGATGAGGTTTTTGTCGGCCGAGATGCCTTCGGTGGCGATCCCGATGTCGGCGTGGTCGTGCAGCACCATGTCGGCGATCTGGGCGGGGTTGCCCTGTTGTATGGATAGGCGCACCTTGGGGTAGCGCTTGGTAAACTCCGCGATCACCCGGGGCAGGGCGTAGCGCGCCTGCGTGTGGGTGGTGGCGATGGTGAAGTTGCCCTGGTCCTGGGCGGCGTAGTCCTTGCCTACGCGTTTCAGGCTTTCCACTTCTTGCAGGATCTTTTCTACCGACTCCAGGATGCGGCGGCCGGGCTCCGTCAGGCTGCGGATGCGCTTGCCGTGGCGCGTAAAGATGTCCACGCCGAGCTCTTCTTCCAGCTCGATGATGGCCTTGGAGACACCGGGTTGTGACGTGTAGAGCGCTTTAGCGGCTTCAGTCAGGTTGTAGTTCTGACGTACGGCTTCGCGCACAAAGCGGAACTGATGCAGGTTCATATAACTGTGTTCGTATAAACAAACAACTTCTTATTAGTTTGAGATATGAGGGCAGTTTATTACGATTCTCGAACTTTGTTAATGAACGGTCGGAACCTCCGTGTGCTTGCCTCACTTTTAGGCAGCAACGGGCGCTTACCGGCCCGGTGAACCCCAATGTCTCTTGCCTATACCGTTTCCGGTCTGCTAGTAGGCGTCCTCGTCGGTCTGACCGGGGTAGGCGGGGGTTCGCTCATGACGCCGCTGCTGACGCTGCTGTTCGGCTTTTCGCCGGCCACGGCGGTTGGCACCGACCTGGCTTTTGCCGCCATCACCAAGGGTTTCGGCACGCTGGCGCACCGCGCCCACGGCCATGTGCAGTGGCAGGTGGTGCGCCGCCTGTGCATCGGCAGCCTGCCGGCCGCGGTGGTGGCCATCCTGGTGCTCAAGAGCGCCGGCGAGCTTAACGCGCAGTGGCTGCACGCCATCCGCATGACCATCGGCGTGTCGGTGATCCTGACGGTATTGTCGCTGTTGTTCCGCAGGCAGCTGCTGGCGTGGCTGTCCCGCAACCCCCAGTTCCAGCTTGAAGGCCGTGCCCAGACCATTGCCACCATCGTGGTGGGCGCCGTGATTGGCGTGCTGGTGACGGTGTCCTCGATCGGCGCCGGTGCGGTGGGCGCCACCTTGATCCTGCTGCTCTATCCCCGCATGAAGCCTGCCGAAGTGGCGGGCACCGATATCGCCTACGCCGTCCCGTTGACGGCGCTTGCGGGCCTGGGCCATGTGTGGCTGGGCACGGTGAACTGGACCCTTTTGCTGGCCTTGCTGGTGGGCTCGATCCCCGGCATCTGGCTGGGCGCGCAACTGTCGCGGGCGTTGCCCGAGCGGCTGGTGCGCGCCGCGCTGGCTACCACGCTGACGCTGGTGGCCATCAAGCTCGTCTCCTGAATTTAACGAATACTGAACGGACCCACACCATGTATCAGTACGACCAATACGACCAGCGCATCGTCAACGAACGCGTAGCCCAGTTCCGTGACCAGGTGCGCCGCCGCCTGTCCGACGAACTGTCCGAGGAAGAGTTCCTGCCGCTGCGCCTGCAAAACGGCCTGTACATGCAGCGCCATGCCTACATGCTGCGCGTGGCGATTCCGTACGGCTTGCTGTCGAGCAAGCAGATGCGCATGCTGGGCCATATCGCGCGCGAGTATGACCGCGGCTATGGCCACTTCTCCACCCGCCAGAACATCCAGTACAACTGGATGGAGCTGGAGCGCGTGCCCGACGTGCTGGCCGAACTGGCCAGCGTCGAGATGCACGGCATCCAGACCTCCGGCAACTGCGTGCGCAACATCACCACCGACCACTTCGCTGGCGTCGCGCCCGATGAGTCCGTGGACCCGCGCGTGCTGGCTGAGCTGCTGCGCCAGTGGAGCACGTTCCAGCCGGAATTTGCGTTCCTGCCGCGTAAGTTCAAGATCGCCATCTCCGCTTCGGCCGATGACCGCGCCGTGGTGCAGATGCACGATATCGGCATCTACGCTTACCGCAACGCCGAAGGCGAAACGCGCCTGCGCATCCTGGCCGGCGGCGGCCTGGGCCGCACCCCGATCCTGGGTTCGGTGATCAAGGACGACCTGCCTTGGCAGCATCTGCTGTCGTACGTGGAATCGGCCATTCGCGTGTACAACCGCTATGGACGCCGCGACAACAAGTACAAGGCGCGCATCAAGATCCTGGTGAAGGCTATCGGCGCGGAGAAGTTCGCGCAGGAAGTCGAGGAAGAATGGCAGCACAGCAAGGGTGGTCCCGCCACCATCACGCAGGCCGAGTTCGACCGCGTGGCGCAGTATTTCGCGCCCCCGGCCTACGACAAGCTGCCGGACACCGACGCTTCGTATGAAAAGCACCTGCTGGAAGACAAGGCCTTTGCCCGCTGGGTGAGCCGCAGCGTGCATGCGCACAAGGTGCCGGGCTACGCGGCGATCACGCTGTCGACCAAGCCCGGCCCGGCATCGCCCCCGGGAGATGCCACCGATGCGCAGATCGACCTGGTGGCTGACCTGGCCGACCGCTACGGCTACGGCGAGCTGCGCGTGGCGCACGAGCAGAACCTGGTGCTGCCGGACGTGAAGAAGCGCGACCTGTACGCGCTGTGGCAAGAGGCCAAGAAGGGCGGCCTGGCTACCGCCAACATCGGCCTGCTGACCGACATCATCGCCTGCCCGGGCGGCGATTTCTGCTCGCTGGCCAATGCCAAGTCGATCCCCATCGCGCTGGCCATCCAGGAGCGTTTCGACAACCTGGACTACGTGCACGACCTGGGCGAGATCTCGCTCAATATCTCGGGTTGCATCAACGCTTGCGGCCACCACCACGTTGGCAACATCGGCGTGCTGGGCGTGGATAAGGACGGCGAGGAGTGGTACCAGGTTACGCTGGGCGGCGCGCAAGGCAACCAGAGCGCCATCGGCAAGGTGATTGGCCCGTCGTTCAAGGCTGAGGAAATGCCGGACGTGGTGTCGCACATCATCGACACCTATGTGGCCAACCGCCATGAAGACGAACGCTTCATCGACGTGCTGGGCCGTATCGGCATCGCCCCGTTCAAGGAACGCGTCTACGCCGACAAACAACGCGAACGCGCCGAAGCCTGAGCACCGGAGATAACGACATGGCAAAGATTATTCAACTGCAACGCGGCGAAGGCGCCAACCCGGTTCCGGTCATCATCGATGACGCATGGACGGTGCTGCGCGGCGCCGAGGGCGCGGCCCTGACCGACGAACAGATCGTCGCCGCCGCGCAAGGCAAGGACGCTGTGCTGTTCCCGCTGACCGCATGGCTGGCACACAAGGACGGCGTGCTGGCTGGCCGCGCTGCCGACATCACCGGCATCTGGCTGGCGCCGGAAGACGAGCCGGCCGACGCGCAGGCCGCGTTTGCCAGCGTGGCCGTGGTGGCGGTGGATTTCCCCGTGTTCCGCGATGGCCGTGGTTTTTCCACCGCCTACCTGCTGCGCACCCGTTACAACTGGACCGGCCAGCTGCGCGCCATTGGCGACGTGCTGCGCGACCAGCTGAACTTCATGAAGCGCTGCGGCTTTGACGCCTTTGCGGTGCGCGCGGACAAGAACATCGATGACGCCATCAAGGGCTTCACCGAGTTCACCGTGGCCTACCAGGCGTCGGTGGATGAGCCGCTGCCGCTTTTCCGCCGCAACCGCGCCGAAGCGCTGGGCAAGGAAACGGCATGAGCGAGATTGCAATCGTCGAGGCTCCGGTCTCGTCACTGCGCCCCCCGGCGCTGTGGACCGCGCCGGAGTACACCGGCAGCGTGGCGGATCTGGAGGCCAAGGAGCGTGCGCTGGGCCTGCGCCTGGCGCAGATCGCCGGCCGCTTTTTCCGCGCCCGCTTTGCGTCCAGCCTGGCGGCCGAAGACATGGTGGTGACCGATGCCATCCTGCGCGGCACCGAGGCCGTGCGCGCCGGCATTCGCGTGTTCACGCTGCAAACCGGGCGCCTGCATGCCGAGACGCTGGCGGTGCTCGATGAGGTCAAGGCACATTACGGCTACGACATCGAGCGCTTCACGCCGGACCCCGAGGCGGTGGAGAACTACCTGAAGAACCACGGCCTGAATGCGTTCTACGACAGCGTGGACCTGCGCAAGAGCTGCTGCGGCATCCGCAAGGTGGAGCCGCTGAACCGCGCGCTGTCCCACGCGGACGCCTGGCTGACCGGCCAGCGCCGCGAGCAGGCGGTGACGCGCTCGGAGCTGCCGTTCGAGGAAATGGACGAGGCACGCGGCATTCCCAAGTTCAACCCGCTCGCCGACTGGAGCGAGTCCGAGGTGTGGGCTTACCTGAAGCGCCACAACGTGCCGGTCAACGCGCTGCATGCCAAGGGTTACCCCAGCATCGGCTGCGAGCCTTGTACGCGCGCCGTGCGCGCTGGCGAGGATGTACGCGCCGGGCGGTGGTGGTGGGAGAGCAAGGACTCGAAAGAGTGCGGGCTTCACGAACAGAACATCAAGCATTGAGGCCAGACGAAATGGGCATCATGAACGAACTGACCGGCGCGCCGGAAGTGGCGCACCTGCTGCAAGTGCAAAACGATCACCTCGACAAGCTCGAGGCGGAATCCATCTACATCATCCGCGAGGTGGTGGCGGAGTGCCGCAACCCGGCGCTGCTGTTCTCGGGCGGCAAGGACTCCATCGTCATGCTGCACCTGGCGCTCAAGGCCTTCCGCCTGGGCGATCGCAAGACCGAACTGCCGTTCCCGCTGGTGCATATCGACACCGGCCACAACTACCCGGAAGTGATCCGCTTCCGTGACCAGCGCGTGGCCGAGCTTGGCGCGCGCCTGGTGGTGGGCCATGTGGAAGATTCCATCAAGCGCGGCACCGTGCGCCTGCGCAAGGAAACCGACTCGCGCAATGCCGCGCAAGCCGTGACGCTGCTGGAAACCATCGAAGCCAACAAGTACGACGCGCTGATGGGCGGTGCCCGCCGCGACGAAGAAAAGGCGCGTGCCAAGGAACGCATCTTCTCCTTCCGCGACGAATTCGGCCAATGGGACCCGAAGGCCCAGCGCCCGGAACTGTGGAGCCTGTACAACGCCCGCATGGCGGCCGGCGAGCAGATGCGCGTGTTCCCGATCTCCAACTGGACCGAGCTGGACGTGTGGCAGTACATCGCCCGCGAAGCGCTTGAGCTGCCCCCGATCTACTACGCGCACCAGCGCGAAGTGGTGAAGAAGAACGGCTTGCTGGTGCCGGTCACGCCGATCACGCCGAAGCAGGACGGCGACGTCAGCGAAGTGATCTCGGTGCGTTTTCGCACCGTGGGCGACATCAGCTGCACCTGCCCGGTGGCCAGCGTTGCGGCCTCGCCGATCGAGATCATCGCCGAGACGGCCGTGACCGAGATCACCGAGCGCGGTGCGACGCGGATGGACGACCAGACCAGCGAAGCGTCCATGGAACGCCGCAAGAAAGAAGGCTACTTCTAACCCGGACGCATAGGCGGGCACATCGCGTCGTTGCGAGAGTGCTCGTGTACCAATGTACACGTCGCCCTCACGCGCCTAGCGCTGCCTCCCGCCTATGCGCCGGAGCGAGCGCTGCGAGAGGGAAGAAGAAAGGATTTGACATGAGCACCCAAGCACTACACCAAGGCCTGCTGCGTTTTATCACCGCCGGTTCGGTCGACGATGGCAAGAGCACCCTGATTGGCCGCCTGCTGTACGACAGCAAGGCTGTGCTGTCCGATCAGCTGACCGCGCTGACCAACGCCAAGAACAAGCGTACCGCCGGCGAGCAGATCGATTTCTCGCTGCTGACCGATGGCCTGGAAGCCGAGCGCGAGCAGGGCATCACTATCGACGTGGCCTACCGCTACTTCTCCACCGCGCGCCGCAAGTTCATCATTGCGGATACGCCGGGGCATGAGCAGTACACCCGCAACATGGTGACGGGCGCCTCTACCGCGCACGCCGCCATCGTGCTGGTCGACGCCACCCGCGTGACGGTGACCGACGGCCGCGCCGAGCTGCTGGCGCAGACCAAGCGCCATTCGGCCATCCTGAAGCTGCTGGAGCTGCAACACGTGATCGTGGCCATCAACAAGATGGACCTGGTGGAGTTCAGCGAGGAGCGCTTCAACCAGATCCGCGCGGCCTACACCGAGCTGGCCAGCCAGCTGGGTTTGAAGGATGTGCGCTACGTGCCGGTGTCGGCGCTGCGTGGCGACAATATCGTCAACGCCAGCCAGGCCATGCCGTGGTACCAGGGCGAGCCGCTGCTGCCGCTGCTGGAGGCCCTGCCGGTGGAAGAGCCCGCACCCGAAGGCGACGCCGCGCTGCGTTTCCCGGTGCAGCTGGTGATCCGCCAGGACGGCGCCCAGGCGGATGACTTCCGCGGCTATGCCGGCCGGGTCGAGGCAGGCACCGTGCGCGTGGGCCAGAAGCTGCGCGTGCTGCCGGCCAACCGCGATGCGCTGGTGGCGGAAGTGCTGACCCCCAACGGCGTGGCCGAATCGGCCAGCGTGGGCGAGACCGTGACGGTGCGCTTGTCGGAAGACGTGGATGTGTCACGCGGTGATATGTTCGTGGCTGCCGCCGCGGACAGCGTCTCAGCCAAGAAGCTGACCGCCGACCTGTGCTGGTTCGATGACGAATCGCTCAATCCGGCCCGAAAATATGTGCTCAAGCACACCACGGCCAGCGTGTTCGCGCGCGTGTCGTCGGTGGATCGCGTGCTGGACGTGCATACGCTGCTGCACGAGACCGACCGCCACGAAATCGGCCTGAACGATATCGGCTCGGTGCAGATCTCGCTGCAAAAGCCCATCGTCTGCGACAACTATGGCGACAACCCGGCGACCGGCGCGTTCGTGCTGATCGACGAAGCCACCAACCACACGGTGGCCGCTGGCATGATCCGTGCGTTCGCCTGAGGCGAGTGCATAGGCAAATCGATCCAGTGAGCGCGAAGGAGCATGGCATGGGCAAGGTCTATCTGATCGGCGCGGGTCCCGGCGCCGCTGACCTCATTACGGTGCGCGGTGCACGGCTTTTGGGCGAAGCGCAGGTGGTGCTGCACGATGCGCTGGTCTCGCCCGAGATGCTGGCATGGTGCCCGCAGGCGCAACTGATCGAGGTGGGCAAGCGCTGCGGCCAGCGCTCCACCGCGCAGTTGTTCATCAACCGCCAGATCGTGGACCAGGCCAGCAAGTTCGAGCGCGTGGTGCGCTTGAAGGGCGGGGATCCGATGCTGTTCGGCCGCGCCGACGAGGAGCTGCAGGCGCTGGAAGAAGCCGGCATCGAGTACGAGATCGTGCCGGGCATCACCGCCGCGCTGGCAGCGGCTTCGGCGATCCGCAAGCCGCTCACCAAGCGCGGCGTGTCGCGCAGCGTGGCGTTTGCGACGCAATCCAAGGCGGCCGACACGATCGACGTGGAGGCGGATGTCAAGGCCGATACGGTGGTGTATTACATGGGCCGCGACCAGGCGGCAGCCATCGCCGCGCAGTTGATCGCGCACGGCAAGCCGGCTTCCACGCCCGCCTGGGTGGTCGAGGCCGCTACCTCGGCGCACCAGCGCAGCCGCCAGTTCACGCTGCGCCAGATGGCGGCGGGCGAGGCGGCGGCCTGGATCAATCCGGTGCATCCCAGCCTGCTGATGATCGGCGAAGCGCTGGCCTCGCGGGCTAGCGAGGCGGTGCCGCAGGATGTGGATGGCGACGTTGCATACGCGGAAACTCGCGCGGCCTGAAGCACTGGGCGCGATGTAAAAAAGCCGGACAACGTAGCGTTGTCCGGCTTTTTCTTTGTGTGCTTGTTTGCTTGTGTGCTTTCGGGCTGCGCCGGTTTACTCCCCTCTCCCGCTTGCGGGAGAGGGGCTGGGGGAGAGGGCGGGCGCTCGTTACGCCGTCGTGCCGCCAAGAACCACGGGCTTCGCTTCGAGTGGCTCCTAGCTAAGCAACCCCTCTCCCCGGCCCTCTCCCCCTGAGGGGAGAGGGAGTGAAAGCCGGCGTCATGGTGCGCGGCTTTGGCCCGTTCTTCGGCTTCGTTCGATGTCTTTCAGGTGCGCTGTTCCGCGCCGCTGAGCGTCGCCACGCAATAGGCCGCAATCGCATCCAGCACGCTGTCATCCTCGCCGACCGCCGCCGCGCAGCGGATCGTCACACCCGGAAGCTTGCTCCGGCAATCATCCAGCAAGGCCGGCAGGTCCCGCCGCAGATGCCCGCCCTGGCCAAAGAACACCGGCACCACATTGATGTCGGTAACGCCGGCGGCGGCCAGCGCCGCCAGCGTATCCGGCAGCGAAGGCGTCATCAGCTCCAGGAAGGCCAGGCGCACCGCGCAATCCGGCAGTGCGGCTGTCAGCTTGGCATGTAGCCGGTCAAACGGCTCGCGCCAGCGCGCATCGCGCGCGCCATGGCCAAACAGCACCATGGCCTGGCGGGGAAGGGGCGTGGTATTCATCTTCGAGCCTTAATGTGTGCGTGCGTGCTGGCGGGCTCTTAATGCCGGTCCACCCAGCGCAATGCGCCAAGCGCCACCAGCAGGTACAGCGTGCCGGGGATCAGCGCCGAGACGATGGGCGGCCAGGTATGCAGCAGCCCCACGTGCGAGAACAGGGTGTTGGACAAGTGGAAGGACAGCCCCAGCATGATGCCGCCGAACACTTTCACGCCCACCGCGCCGGCCCGCGCGTGCAGGTAGGCGAAGGGCAGGGCCAGCGCCACCATCACGAACAGGGTCAGCGGGTAGATCACCTTCTTCCAGAAGGCGATCTCGTAGCGCTGGGTGTCTTGCTTGTTGTCGCGCAGGTGGCGGATATAGCGGAACAGGTCCACCGTGGACATCCGCTCCGGCTCCACCAGCAGCACCGACAGGATCTGCGGCGTCAGCTCGGAGCGCATGGCCATGGTGGGCACGCTTTGCTGCTCGCCGCGGAAGGCCGGTGCCAGGGCGTCCGCCTTGCCGGGCTCGCCCCTGGGCAGTTCCAGGAAGTGGGTCTCGGTCACGCCGGTGAGCTGCCAGGACTGGCCGCCCTCGTAGCGGCCTTCCTTGGCCACGCGGATCACGCTCAGGCGGTATTGGTCGTCGAACTCGTAAATGGTGACGCCGGTGATGCTCTGGTCGGGCCGCAGGCCGGCCACGTTGACGAAGCGCGTGACCTCATGGCCCTTGGCGCTATCGCGGTCGCGGTCCTTGACCCACACGCCGGAGCGAAAGCCCGCCGACACCGTGGCGCCCAGTGCTTCGAGCTTGACCTTCTGCGCGTACTGCTCGGCCTTGGGGCCGATGAATTCGCCGAAGATAAACGTGGCGATGGCCAGAGGAATCGCCAGCTTGAACAGCGAGAACAGCGCCTGGCGCGTATTCAGGCCGGCCACCCGGAAAATGGTGTACTCGGACTGGCTGGCCAGTTGCGAGAACACATAGATGGCGCTGATTAGCACGGCGATCGGCAGCACCTCATAGATGCGGGTGGGTGCCTGCAGGATGACGTGGAAGAACGCCACCAGCGAGGTGTAGCGGCCGGCCACGCTCTCCAGCTCGCTGAGCATGTCGAAGAAGACGAACAGCGCCAGCACCGCAAACAGGATAAAGGCGAAGACGCCGTAGATCAGCCGCGCGAAATAACGCTCGTAGACGCGCAATACCTTCATGCCTGGTTCCCCCGGGCGCCGCCCTTGCGGGGCAGGCCGAAGACCGCGCGCCAGCCACCCAGGCTGCGGTTCTGGCGGTAGCGGAACAGCATCACCGCGCCCAGCAGGGCGATCAGGTGGAACGGCCACCAGGCCAACGCGAACGGGATGGAGCCGGAGCGCACCCAGGCCTGCGAGAGATTGATCACGTTACTGTAGGTCAGGTAGATCAGCACCGCGAAGACCAGGGGCGTGTAGCGACCCAGGCGCGGGTTGACGTAGGCAAGCGGGATGGCGATCAGCACAAAGTTGAAGGCCAGCAGCGGCAGCGACAGGCGCCACAGCAACTCGCCCAGGTTCTCGTTGGTGCGGTTGCGCAGCAGGTCGATGGTGTCGCGGCTCTTGGTCGGCAGGTTGGCGTCCGACTCAGGTGGTTTGTTGTCCACCTTGACCGCGTACTGGTCGAACTCGACGATGCGGTAGTCGATCTTGCCGGGCGTGCCGGCATAGCGGCGGCCGTTTTCCATGACCACCATGCGGTCGCCGTTGGGCATGGTCTGGAACTGGCCCTGGTGGGCCAGCGCCACGCCGATCTTGTCGGCCTCGGCGTTGGCCACGAAGACGTTGCGCGCGTGCTTCATGTCGGCGTCGATGCCTTCGATGAACAGCACGTAATTGCCCTTGGCCGGCTCGATGAAGCGGCCGGCGGCAATCATGGACAGCACGCCGCGCTGCTCGAAGCGGTCGCGGAACAGCGCGCTTTGCTGGTTGGCCCACGGCCAGGCGAACATGCCCAGCAGCAGCGACATGATGATGAAGGGCGCGGCGAACTGCAGCACCGGCTTGACCAGGTCGCGCAGCGAGATGCCGGCCGAGAACCACACCACCATCTCCGAATCCTTGTACCAGCGCGTGAGCACGATCAGGGTGGAGATGAACAGGGTGGCGGACAGCAGGATCGACAGGTAGCCGATGGTGGCCAGGCCGATCAGCATCAGGACGTCATTGGGGCTGGCCTGGCCATTGGCGGCCATGCCGAGAATACGGATCACGAGCGAGGTCAGCATGAAGGTCAGCATGACCAGAAACACCGCGCCGGCGGTGTATGCGAGCTCGCGACGCAAGGCTTGTTGAAAGATCATGCGGAGTCGGTTCCGGGCTGCCGGCCGGCGCGGGCGATGTCGGTGCCGGGGGGCTTGCTAGCAAGCATAGCGGACCGCCGGCAGCAAATCGCGGATAATAGGAGCTTTCGTGGTGGACAAGCCCCTGGAAGGAAGCGCGATGGAATTTAGCACAAAAGCCTTGGATTGGAGCAAAGCAGGCCAAAATGGTTTCCTGGCAACCAAGACCGATTGTCTGGTCGTGGGCCTGTTTGAAGGACAGAGCCTGGCCGGTGTGGCCAAGGCGCTCGACGTGGCAACCAAGGGTTTGGTCTCCCGGCTCGTCAAGCTGGGCGATTTCGAGGGCAAGCGCGGTACCCAGCTGATGCTGCACGAAGTGGCCGGCGTGGGCGCTGCCCGCGTGCTGCTGGTGGGCTTCGGCAAGGAAGCCGAGTTCGGCGACAAGGCGTTCGCCGAGGCGGTGCGCACCGCGCTGCGTGCCTTGTCCGGCACGCGCGCGGCCAATGTGCTGTGGTGCCTGGCCCAGCAGCAGGCTCCGCAACAAGCCGGCAACGCCCGCGACCTGGCCTGGCGCCTGATCACCACCGTCACCCTGATCCGCGAGGCGGGCTACCGCCTGCTGGAGCGCCATCCGGGCCTCAAGCGCGCCAACGCCGGTGCCAAGGGCAACGGCAACGGTGCCGACAAGCCCACCGGCCTGCGCAAGGTGGTGCTTACCGTCGACGCGGCTGACGCCAAGGCGGCCGCCCAGGCCGTGGTGCGCGGCGCGGCCATCGCCAACGGCATGGAGCTGACCAAGGACCTGGGCAACCTGCCGTCCAACATCTGCACGCCGACCTACCTGGCCAATACGGCGCGCGGCATCGCCAAGCGCCACAAGCTCAAGGTGGAAGTGCTGGGCCGCAAGCAGCTTGAGGCCCTCAAGATGGGCGCCTTCCTGGCGGTCACCAAGGGCGCGGTGGAGCCGCCGCAGTTCATCGTGCTGCGCTACGATGGCGCCTCGGCCAAGCAGGCGCCGGTGGTGCTGGTGGGCAAGGGCATCACCTTCGATACCGGCGGCATCTCGCTCAAGCCCGGCGAGGGCATGGACGAGATGAAGTACGACATGTGCGGCGCCGCCTCGGTGCTGGGCACGCTGCAGGCAGTGGCCGAGATGGGCCTCAAGCTGAACGTGATCGCGGTGGTCCCCACCTGCGAGAACATGCCGTCCGGCAACGCCACCAAGCCCGGCGACGTGGTCACCAGCATGTCCGGCCAGACCATCGAGATCCTCAACACCGACGCCGAAGGCCGCCTGGTCCTGTGCGACGCGCTGACCTATGTGGAGCGCTTCAAGCCGGCCGCCGTGGTGGATGTGGCAACCCTGACCGGCGCCTGCATCATCGCGCTGGGCCACGTCAACAGCGGCCTGTACGCGCGCAACGATGGCCTCGCGGAGCAATTGCTGCAAGCCGGCCGCAAGGCCATGGACACCGCCTGGCGCATGCCGCTGGACGATGACTACCAGGACCAGCTCAAGTCCAACTTCGCGGATATGGCCAATATCGGTGGCCGCCCGGCTGGCAGCGTGACCGCCGCCTGCTTCCTGGCGCGCTATACCGAGAAGTACGACTGGGCCCACCTGGACATCGCCGGCACGGCCTGGAAGAGCGGTGCCGCCAAGGGCGCCACCGGCCGCCCGGTGCCCCTGCTGGCGCAGTTCCTGATGGACCGCGCTGGCTGAAGCTGGATGGTTAAGCTTGATGCTTGACCGCAGGGACGGGCCGGCGCCGGCATCTGCGCGGGTCCGTCCCTGTTTAGCTTCATTCTCACAGGATTGCTTTCAACCATGACGCGTATCGATTTCCACAGCAACGTGCCCGACAAGCTCGGCTACGCTTGCCGGCTGATCCGCAAGGCGTACGGCGCCGGCCAGAAACTGGTGGTGCATGGCGCGCCGGAGCAGCTGGCGCAGCTCGATGCGCGCTTGTGGACATTCTCCGCGCTGGATTTCCTGCCGCATTGCGGCGTGGACAGCCCGAACGCCGAGGTGACGCCGATCGTGCTGGCGGCCGCGCTGGACCAGGCCCCGCACCATCAGTTGCTGATCAACCTTGGCGCCGAGCCGCCGGCGCAGTTCGCCAGCTTCGAGCGCATGATCGAGGTGGTCGGCAGCGACGCCGGCGACCGTGCCGCCGGGCGCGAGCGCTTTCGCCTGTACCGCGAGCGCGGCTATCCGCTGGCGCACCACGATATCGCCCAGGCCGGCCAGGGCGCACAGGGCGCACAGAGCGTACAAGCCAAGGGGGATGCCGCATGACCGAACGCACCACCTCGCGCGTGATCCCGCGCATCGGGCCCAACGACAGCATTCCACTGCTGACGGAAGTGATCGACCTGCCCACCGAAGGCGCCAGGCAACCGGCGCCGGACGCGACGCCGGCGGGGGCCGCGCAAGCGGTCGCGTGGTCGGATTCCGGCGCTGGCGGCTCGGGCCATGCCCAGCCCGTGCATGACATGACCTGGCCTGGCCCGGTCACCCATGTCGTCATGCCCCGTGAGACCGGCGACGGCATTCCCGCGCCGGAGATCCCGGCGCTGCACCAGCCAACCCCGTCGACCCAGGATGGCGCCTACTCGGTCTCGCACGTCACGCACCACGCCAGCCCGCCGCCCAGCCCGGACGAACTGCGCGCCGTGCGCAGCGAGCTGCTGACCCGCGTGATGATGCGGTTTCGCACCGAATGGCCGCAGGTGGTGGAGGCCCATACCGAAGCCACGCTGCAATCGCGCCTGGCCCCGCTGACCGCGCAACTGGCGGCGGAACTGACGCAGGCGATGGAGGCCCGGCTGGTGGAATGGCTGGACGCTACGCTGGAAGAAATCGAGCGGGATCCAGGCGGCATGTGAAGGTCCCGGGCACCGAACGAAGCCGGCGAACAGGCCAAAGCCGCCGGCGATGACGACGGCGGTCTCTCCCTCTCCCCCGGCCCCTCTCCCGCAGGCGGGAGAGGGGAGCAACCAAGCGGGAGGTTGAGTCTGCTGCCATAAAAAAAGCCCGCGATCGCTCGCGGGCTTTTGTCCTTCTGGGGATGAAGCACTCAGCCTCAGTCCGTCACAGCGCCCTTGCTGGCGGTCGAGGCCAGCTTGGCGAACTTGGCCAGCACGCCACGGGTGTAGCGCGGTGCCGGCTGCTTCCAGGCGGCGCGGCGCTTGGCCAGCTCTTCTTCGCTCACGTTGAGTTCCAGCAGCAGCTTGTGCGCGTCGATGGTGACCGAGTCGCCTTCCTGCACCAGCGCGATGTTGCCGCCCACGTGCGCTTCCGGCGCGACGTGGCCGACCACCATGCCCCAGGTGCCGCCCGAGAAGCGGCCGTCGGTGATGAAGCCGACCGATTCGCCCAGGCCCTTGCCGATGATGGCCGAGGTGGGGGCCAGCATTTCAGGCATGCCGGGGCCGCCCTTGGGGCCCAGGTAGCGCAGCACCAGGATGTCGCCGGCGTTGATCTTGTCGGCCAGGATGGCGTCCATGGCGCTTTGCTCGTCCTCGAACACGCGGGCCGGGCCGGTGATGACCGGGTTCTTCAGGCCGGTGATCTTGGCGACGGCGCCTTCCTGCGCCAGGTTGCCCTTCAGGATGGCCAGGTGGCCTTCCCTGTAGAGCGCCTTTTCGATCGGCATGATCACGTCCTGGTCGGCGCGCGGGGTGTCCGGCACGTTTTCCAGTTCCTCGGCCAGGGTGCGGCCGGTGATGGTCAGGCAGTCGCCGTGCATCAGGCCTGCCTTGAGCAGGATCTTCATGACCTGGGGAATGCCGCCCGCGCGGTGCAGGTCGGTTGCCACGTACTGGCCCGACGGCTTCAGGTTGCAGATCACCGGCACCTTGCGGCGGATGCGCTCGAAGTCGTCGATGCTCCATTCCACTTCGGCCGAGTGGGCGATCGCCAGGTAGTGCAGCACGGCGTTGGTGGAGCCGCCGGTGGCCATGATCAGCGCAACGGCGTTCTCGATGGACTTGCGCGTGATGATGTCGCGCGGCTTGATGTCCTTCTTGATGGCCTCGACCAGCACGCGTGCCGATTCGGCGGCGCTGTCGACCTTTTCCTGGTCCGGGTTGGCCATGGTCGACGAGTACAGCAGCGACATGCCCAGCGCCTCGAACGAGGAGCTCATGGTGTTGGCGGTGTACATGCCACCGCACGAGCCC
Organism: Cupriavidus sp. UME77; assembly: GCF_014170355.1. Taxonomy (NCBI): domain Bacteria; kingdom Pseudomonadati; phylum Pseudomonadota; class Betaproteobacteria; order Burkholderiales; family Burkholderiaceae; genus Cupriavidus; species Cupriavidus sp. UME77. The sequence goes on along the minus strand of NZ_LZZU01000090.1, from coordinate 173,551 downwards.
GACGACGGGCAGGCGTTCTTCTCGACACCCTCGAAGTCTTCCTGGCTCAGGCGGCCGGCGGTGAATTCGCCCACGGCCTCGAACGACGACACGATGGTCAGGTCCTTGCCCTTCCAGTTGCCCGGCTTGATGGTGCCGCCGTACACATAGATGCCCGGCACGTTGGTGCGCGCCAGCGCGATCATGCCGCCCGGCATGTTCTTGTCGCAGCCGCCGATCACGACCACACCGTCCATCCACTGGCCCTGGGTCGCGGTCTCGATACAGTCGGCGATGACTTCGCGGGAGATCAGCGAGTACTTCATGCCTTCGGTGCCCATCGACATGCCGTCCGAGATGGTCGGGGTGCCGAAGATCTGCGGATTGGCGTCGGAGGCCTTGATGGCCGCCACGGCGGCGTCAGCCAGGCGCTGCAGGCCGGAGTTGCACGGCGTGATGGTGGAGTGGCCGTTGGCGATGCCCACCATCGGCTTGTCGAAGTCTTCCTTCTTGTAGCCCAGCGCGTAGTACATCGAGCGGTTGGGGGAGCGCGCCACGCCTTGCGTGATGTGCTGCGAGCGTTTGTTGTATGCCATGGGAATCTCCGGGGGAAGTGTGCCGGCCTGCGCGGGGCGCCTCAGGGTTCCGAGGACCGGGCAAGCTCTTGCCATGTTGTGGACGAGAGCATGCCGCTTGCCTTTTATCGTGTCAAATATATTATTCAACCTTTATTGAGTCGAAAAACATATCAGGAGCGCCTTTGGACCTGCGCCAGTTGCGTTACTTCGTTACCGTGGCGGAGGAGTTACATTTCGGCCGCGCCGCGCGGCGGCTCACCATGACGCAGCCGCCGCTGTCCCAGCAGATCCAGGCGCTGGAGGAGGAGATTGGCGTGCAGCTGTTCGCCCGCACGCGGCGCTCGGTGGCGCTCACCCCTGCCGGCCAGCAATGGCTGCCCGAGGTGCGCCGCGTGCTGGCCGATGCGGCCGCGCTGCCGGGCCTGGCCCAGCGGCTGGCGCGCGGGGAGGCCGGCACGTTGTCGCTGGCCTTTGTCAGCACGGCCGACTACGGCATCCTGCCCGACCTGCTGCGGCGCTTCCGGGCGCGGCACCCCAATGTGCAGCTGCAACTGCGCGAGGCCACCAGCGATATCCAGCTGGAGGCCCTGATGGACGGCGGCATCGACGCCGGGCTGGTGATCCGCCCGCAGTTGCCGGCCATGCCGCATGGCGTGGCCTACCTGCCGCTGGTGCGCGAGCCGCTGGTGCTGGCCGTGCCGCAAGGCTGGCGCCCGGATGGCTCGGCGGCGGCGGAGGGCGCGCAGTCCGGCGTTTCCCTGAAAGATGCGGCGCGCGAGCCGCTTATCATCTTTCCCCGGCGAAGCGCGCCGGCGTTTTATGACATCATTACGGGCTGTTATGCGCGCGAAGGCCTCACGCCGGTGATCGCCCAGGAGGCCATCCAGATGCAGACGATCGTCAGCCTGGTGTCCGCCGGCATGGGGGTGGCGCTGGTGCCGGCCTCGCTTTGCAACCTTCGCCGCACCGGTGTGTCCTACCTGCCGTTGCGCGACGCCGGGCCCGATATCGAGACCGGGCTGGTGTGGCGGGAGGCGGGGGCCGACGGCGTGAGCCCCGTGCTGAGATCGTTTATCGAGATCGCCGGCGCGCTGGCCGCTGCCATGACACTGACGCAAAACGCTGGCATAACACCGGGCACGGAGCCGGGCACGGCGGCGGGCGCAGAGCTTGGCACTGCCGCTGCGGCAACGCACCCGACGGACGCAGCCTGAACCCTGATATCGCGCCGGACGCCAGTTTGCCCGTGCGCGATCTCTCTACCTACAACCCTAACCACGGCACACATGCTGATTCATCCCCAATTCGACCCGGTTGCGATTCATCTCGGCCCGCTCGCCATCCGCTGGTACGGGCTGATGTACCTCGCCGGGTTCATCATGTTCCTGTGGTTCGGGCGCCTGCGCATCCGCCAGCCGCATATCGCGGCCCAGGGCTGGACGGTCAAGGACCTGGACGACATGCTGTTCTTCGGCGTGCTGGGCGTGATCCTGGGCGGGCGGCTGGGCTACGTGTTCTTCTACAAGGCCGATTACTACCTGAGCCATCCGCTGGAGATCTTCAAGGTGTGGGAGGGCGGCATGGCCTTCCACGGCGGTTTTCTGGGCGTGATCGTGGCGATGTGGCTGTTCGCCAAGCTGCGCGGGCGGCACTGGATGGAGGTCACCGACTTCATCGCGCCGATGATCCCCTGCGGGCTGGCGGCCGGGCGCATCGGCAACTTCATCAACGGCGAGCTGTGGGGCCGTCCCACCGACCTGCCATGGGGCATGATCTTCCCGCAGGCGGGCGACAACATTCCCCGCCATCCTTCGCAGCTTTATCAATTTGCCGGCGAAGGCGTGGCGCTGTTCATCATCCTGTGGCTGTTCGCCAGGAAGCCGCGCCCCATGGGCGCGGTCTCGGGCGTGTTCCTGATCGGCTACGGCGGGTTCCGTTTCCTCGCCGAGTTCGCGCGCGAGCCGGATAACTTCCTGGGCCTGCTGGCGCTGAACTTCTCGATGGGCCAGTGGCTGAGCCTGCCGATGATCCTGGCCGGCATTGCCTTGGTGGTCTGGGCGAACCGTCACGGGCAGGCGGCGCGGGCCCCGGTCCGTTGAAGCTGGCGCGGATGACCCCGCAGTTGAGTCCGCAGATGAGCCCGCAGTTGACTCCGTTCACCGCTGCCATCTTCGACATGGATGGCCTGCTGATCGACTCCGAGCGCGCCATCATGCAGGCGTGGATTGGCGCCGCGCGCGAGATCGGCATCACGCTGGCGGCCAGCGACTACGTGCAGGTCATCGGCAAGGCCAAGCCGGAGTCCGATGCCCTCCTGGTGTCCTTGCTTGGCGACGAGCATGTCTTCCGCCAGGTGCAGGCGATGGCGGGCGCGCAATTGCATGCGCCGGCCACCGGGCCCCGGTTTCCGCTGAAGCCCGGCGCCAGGGAATTGCTCTCGGCGCTGCGCGGCGCGGGCATTCCCTGCGCGGTGGCGTCGTCATCCCGTGTCGAGGAGATCAAGGACCGGCTCGGGCGCGTGGGCGTGCTGGATTTCTTTTCTTCCGTCTCGGGTGGTGATGAGGTGCGCCGCGGCAAGCCGGACCCGGCGCTGTACCAGCTCGCCGCCGAGCGCCTCGGCGTGGCGCCGCGGGCGTGCCTGGCCTTCGAGGACAGCGAGAACGGCGCAACGGCCGCGAACCGCTCGGGGGCGCAGGTGGTGGTGGTGCCCGATATCAAGCCGCCTTCGCCGGTCGTGACCGGATTCAGTTTTCGGGTAATGGGCACGCTGCATGAGGCCATTGCGCACGTGCCGCACTGGTTCGGCGTCCAAGCGGCAAGGGGGTTGGCGGGCTAGTCCGCACGCGGCGCCCCGTGGCGTTCCCTGCCTTGCATTCGTCCGCGCCGCCCCCTGGCGCTGGCGACCCTGGTGAGACTGACCCTCCTGCTGATCGGCGCGCAAGCGTTGCGCGAGCGCCGGAAGGTGCTGCGCATGCGGCTGCGCAACATCGATTTGTCTTGTCATCTGGCCACCGTTATTCATAATTATGAATTATTGGGCCTGGCAAGACACATTTCACCGTGCCGCAAGCCACCCCGATGCCATTGCATTCTTCCGTCCGGAGGCACCATGCGCATCATCCAGCAGGCCCTGTACCTCGAAGTCGCGCAGCGCCTGCGCGCCATGATCGACGAGCGCGCGCTGATGCCCGGCGCCTGGATCGACGAGGCCGCGGTGGCCGAGTCGATGGGGATTTCGCGCACGCCGATGCGCGAGGCGCTCAAGGTGCTGGCCGCCGAAGGCCTGGTGCGGCTGGAGCCGCGCCGCGGCTGCTTCGTCAACGCCTTGTCCGAGCAGGACCTCGACGAGATCTTCCCGCTGATGGCGCTGCTGGAAGGCCGCTGCGCCTATGAGGCGGCGCGCAACGCCACCGCCGAGGACCTTGACGCGCTCGAAAGCCTGCATGCCGACCTGGCCCAGTATGCGCAGGCCGGCAATATCGACGCCTACTACGAAACCAACTACCAGATCCACGAAGCCATCCAGCGGCTCGCCGGCAACCGCTGGCTGTCCGGCCTGATCAGCGACCTGCGCAAGGTGCTGCGGCTGTCGCGCCACAAGAGCCTGAAGCTGCCGGGCCGCATCCGCGAATCCTGTGCCGAGCATCTGTCGGTGTTCTCCGCGCTCAAGGCGCATGACCCGGAGGGCGCCGAGACCCTGATGAAGACGCACTTGCTGCGCCAGCGCGGCGCGCTCAGGGCATTGGACGCCGCCGAGGCTGCCGAGGCTGCCGAGGTTGACGTGGTCGACGTGGTTGACGTGGTTGACGATCGCGGTGGCGATCCCATCCCCGAAGCACCGCCCGGCCGCCTGCACCTGGCCGGCAAATCATCCGTTGATCGATAGCAGCTTACTGACAGCACTTACCGACAGCCAAAAGCAGGTACGCCCATGGATTCCCTCAGCAATAGCGAACAGAAAGTCAGCGCGCCCCTGAGCGGCTTTGAGCCGTCGGCGCCAACCCTGTTGTCCCGCTTTGGCCGGTGGTGGGGCCGCAAGGGCGATGGCAACGCCAAGCCGGATGCGGTGGCCGATGCCAAGGCACAAGCCAAGGCCGTGGCGCTGCCGGCGCGCGTGCTGCGCCGGCAGCGCGAGCAACTGCGCCAGTGCTTCGATGCGCGCCTGACCGACAGCGCGGCCAACGCCGCCGCGCAAACCTGGCGGGCCGAGTACGAAGCCGCGGGCGATGACGCACGCCAGGCCATGCTCGGCGTGCTGGCCGAAGTCGCCGCCAGCGGCAGCGCGCAAGCGGATGATGAGGCCAAGGACGGCAAGGCGGACAAATCCGCGTCCGGCCCGCCGCAGGCCACATCCAATGCGCGCATCCGCTTCTTCAAGCGGCTGGCCGCGCTGCACGGTCAGGAGGGCGCGAGCGTCTGCGGCCTGCATTTCCTGATCGGCCTGCGTGCGGACATGCTGCGCTGGCACAAGCGCGTGCCGGGCCTGCGCCCGCTTGACGAGGATCTGGAGGCGCTGTTTTCCAACTGGTTCGACGTGGGCCTGCTGGAGCTGCAGCCCATCACGTGGGACTCGCCCGCATCGCTGCTGGAAAAGCTGATCCGCTACGAGGCGGTGCACGAGATCGCGTCCTGGGCGGACCTGCGCAACCGGCTCGATTCCGATCGCCGCTGCTATGCGTTCTTCCATCCGCGCATGCCGCGCGAGCCGCTGATCTTTGTCGAGGTGGCTTTTGTGCCCGAGATGGCCGCCAACGTCCACGCGCTGCTGGACGAAGCCGCGCCGCTGGAGGACCTGCGCCGCGTGAAGTGGGCGATCTTCTATTCCATCTCCAATACGCAGGCAGGCCTGCGCGGCGTGAGCTTCGGCAACTTCCTGCTCAAGCGCGTGATCGAGGAATTGCAGCGCGAGTTTCCCAAGCTCAAGCAGTTCGCCACGCTTTCGCCCATTCCCGGGTTTGCCGACTGGCTGCGCAAGCGCGATGGCGAAGCGGTGGCCAAGGTGCTGGGCGACAAGCGCCTGGCGCGCTGGCGCGAGCGCCACGGCACGCCACCCGCCGACGGCGCCGGCTGGCTGGCCGCGCTGCCTGCCGATTCCGAGGATGCGATGGTGCGCGACACGGCGCTGGCGCTGGCCGCGCATTACCTGGTGCGCGAGCGCCAGCAGGCGCTGCCGGCCGATCCGGTGGCACGCTTTCACCTGGGCAATGGCGCCTGCGTGGAGCGCCTGAATTGGGCCGCTGACCTGTCGCGCAAGGGCCGCGCGCAGTCGTGCGGGATGATGGTGAATTATCTTTACGTGCCCGAGGCGCTAGATGACAATCTGGTGCGCCTTGGCAACGGATCCCCGCGCATGAGCCGCGCGGTGAGCAAGCTGTTGTAACCCTGGTCAGGTAACAGATAAGGCCGCGGGCCGCGTTCATGGGCCATTCCAGCAGTTCTTCGTTTTGACTTTCCACAGCAGAAGAGAGAGGAGACAGAGTCATGAATCGTCGTCAGTTTCAACTGGCAGGGCTGGCTTGCGCGCTGGGCGCGGGTTTGGGCGCGGTAGCGCCCGTGGCGCAGGCTGACACCTGGCCGTCCAAGCCCATCACCGTGATCGTGCCGTTCCCGGCCGGCGGCGGCACCGATGCCTTCGCCCGCCCGCTGACCGCGCAGCTTTCCAAGCAGCTCGGCAAGCAGTTCGTGATCGATAACCGCGGCGGCGCCGGTGGCACCGTGGGCGCGAGCATCGCGGCCAAGGGCGCGCCGGACGGCTATACCGTTTTCATCGGCGGGGCGCACCACGCCATCGCACCGTCGTTCTACAAGAAGCTCGACTACGACATCGAGAAGGATTTCATTCCCATCACGGTGATCGCGCAGCCGCCGCAGGTGATCGTGGTGAACCCGGCCAAGGTCACCGCCAACACGCTGGGCGAGCTGATCTCCTATGCCAAGAAGAACCCCGGCAAGCTGAACTACGCCTCGGCCGGCAATGGCTCGTCCCACCATCTGGCGGGCGAGTTGTTCAAGCTGCAGACCAAGACCTTCATCACGCATATTCCCTACAAGGGGGCCGGCCCTGCGCTGTCCGACCTGATCGCGGGCCAGGTGGATATGGATTTCGACGGTCTCGGTTCTTCGGCCCAGCATATTCGCGCCGGCCGCATCAAGGCGCTGGCGGTGGCCTCGACCAAGCGCTCGGCCGCGTTCCCGAATGTGCCCACCGCCGCCGAGGCCGGGGTGCCTAATTACGAAGTCTCCACCTGGTATGCGATGTGGGTGCCCAAGGGCACGCCCAAGGACATCGTCGACCGGCTTTACACCGAAGTGGAGAAGGCACTGAACACGCCCGAGATGAAGCAGATCTGGCTTGCCAACGGCTCCGATACGCCGGCCTTTACGCAAGAGCAGTTCGCGCAGTTCCAGCGCGCCGAGATCAAGCGCTGGGCTACGGTGGTGCAGCAGTCCGGCGCCAAGATCGACTGATGGAGGATAGCCGCATGGTTTCTGATGTTTCCCGTGCGCGTGGAGCGCAGGCATGAGCGGCACGGTAGCGTTCGCGCGTGAGGGCGACGTGGCCACGGTCACGCTGTCCCACGCTGGCAAGCTCAATGCCATTTCCGTGGCGATGTGGCGCGCGCTGGCGCAGGGCTTTGCGGATCTGTCCGCCGATCCCTCGCTGCGCTGCGTGGTGGTGCGCGGCGCCGATGGCAACTTTGCCGCAGGCGCCGACATTGCCGAGTTCCCCGAGGAACGGGGAGACGCCGCCGCGCTGCGCCGTTACCACGAGGCGGTGATTGCGCCTGCGCTGGCCGCCATCGCGGGTTGCCTGCATCCCACGCTTGCCATGATCGAAGGGGTTTGCGTGGGTGGCGGGCTGGAGATCGCCTGCCATTGCGACCTGCGCATCGCCGCCGACGACAGCCGCTTCGGCGTGCCGATCAACCGCCTCGGCTTTCCCATGGCGCCTGGTGAGCTGACCGGGCTGCTGGCCCTGGCGGGCCGCGCCGTGACGCTGGAGATCCTGCTGGAGGGCAGGGTGTTCGGCGCCGCCGAGGCGCGCGAGAAAGGGCTGCTGACGCGCGTGGTGCCGGCAGCGGCACTCGGCGAGGAAGTCGCCGCGGCCGTCAAGCGCATCGTGGCCGGCGCGCCGCTGGCCGCCCGCATCAACAAGCAGAGCATCCGCCGCCTGGCGCCGGTGCCCGCGCCGCTCACCGCGGCGGAGCTCGACGCGCATTTCCGCTATGGCGACAGCGCCGACCATGCCGAAGGCGTGGCGGCATTCCTGGCACGCCGGCCGCCGCGCTTTAGTGGTCAATAGCAGGGGCTATATCACGGGCAAAAGCACGGGCAATCGCTTTAGGTATCATTGCCGGCTATCGATCGGATTGCCCATGCGGATTGCCCATGCTCTTGCCGATTCCGTTTTTCATCTTCCGCAATATGAACGCCAACCTGTTCGCCCTATTCGAATCCCGCTTCCCGGCGGACCGCAGTGCTTGCTGCATTGAAACCCACGACGGCCTCTACTACAGCTGGGACGACCTGGACCGCGCCACCGCCAAGATGGCCAACCTGCTGGCCGCGCTCAAGCTGCCCGAGGGCGCGCGCGTGGCGGTGCAGGTGGAAAAATCGCCCGAGGCGCTGTTCCTGTACCTCGCCACGTTGCGTGCGGGCTACATCTACCTGCCGCTCAATACCGCCTACCAGGAAGCCGAGATCGACTACTTCGTCGGCAACGCGGAGCCGGCGGTGGTGGTGTGCAGCAGCGCCAACTTCGGTTGGGTGTCCAAGGTGGCGTTCCGCCACGGCACCAAGCACGTTTTCACGCTGGACGATGACCGCTCAGGCTCGCTGTTGTCCCGCGCCGCCGTGCAACCGGACCGCTTCGCCACGGTGGCGCGTGGCGCCGACGAGCTCGCCGCCATTCTCTACACCTCGGGCACCACGGGCCGCAGCAAGGGCGCCATGCTCACGCACGGCAACCTGGCCTCCAACGCCAAGACGCTGCACGCGTACTGGGGCTGGCGCAGCGACGACGTGCTGCTGCACATGCTGCCGATCTTCCACGTGCATGGCTTGTTCGTCGCGTCGCACGGCGCGCTCTTGGCCGGTGCCAAGATGATCTGGGCGCCCAAGCTCGACATGGCGCAGATCCTCAAATTCCTGCCGCGTTGCACTGTGATGATGGGCGTGCCCACGTATTACGTGCGCATGGTGCAGGAGCCGCGCTTTGACGACGACACCTGCCGCCGCATGCGCCTGTTCGTGTCCGGCTCCGCGCCGCTGCTGATGGAGACCTTCGATGCCTTCCGCGAGCGCACGGGCCACACCATCCTGGAGCGCTACGGCATGAGCGAGACCGTGATGCTGGTCTCCAACCCGTACGACGCGCAAGACGGCGAGCGTATCGGCGGCACCGTCGGCAAGGCGCTGCCGGGGGTGTCGGTGCGCGTGGTGGATGGCGACGGCAAGCCTTGCGCGGCCGGCGAGATCGGCAATGTGGAAGTGCGTGGCCCGAACGTGTTCAAGGGCTACTGGCGCATGCCGGAGAAGACGCAGGAAGAGTTCACCGCCGACGGCTGGTTCAAGACCGGCGACGTGGGCCGCTTTGGCGGCGCCATCGTCAGCCAGGCTGGCGAGCGCAAGGTGCCTGACGACTACCTGACCATCGTCGGCCGCAGCAAGGACCTGATCATCTCCGGTGGCTACAACGTCTACCCCAAGGAGATCGAGAGCTTTATCGACGAGATGCCGGGCGTGGCGGAAAGCGCCGTGATCGGCGTGCCGCATGCCGATTTTGGCGAGGCGGTGGTGGCGGTGGTGGTTGGCAAGCCCGGTGCCTCGCTGGATGCGCTGAGCCTGATTGGCGGGCTCAAGGGGCGTATTGCCAATTTCAAGGTGCCTAAGCGCGTGCACGTGGTGGAAGAGTTGCCGCGCAACACCATGGGCAAGGTGCAGAAGAACGTGCTGCGCCAGCAGTTCGGGGCGCTGTAAGCACGGCCGCTTCTTGATGGCTCAGGCATCATGGACAAGGCCCCTGCCGCTTGCGCGGCAGGGGCCTTGTTCCGTGCATTCTGTCTTCTGCCTTCTGCCTTCTGCCTTGACCCTTGAGCCTATGGCTTTGGACGGCGCTTATTTGAGCATCTGCACCGAGCCGTTCACCGTCACGGTGACCTGGGCCTTGCCGCCCTCGACCGGCACCGGCGCGGAATCAGCCATCATGGCCTTGGCTGCGTACATGCGCGGCATCGGCTGCACCGCGCCAACCTCGCCCACCTGCACTTCACGGATGGTGTAGCTGCCGTAGCCGAACAGCTTGGTGGTGGCCTGGGCCTTGTCGCGGAACGAGGCCACGGCCTGCTCGGTCAGCTTGGTCTCGGCCGCCACGCGGGCTTCGCGCGAGAGCGAGAAGCTGATGTTCTGCACCTGCATCTGGCTGGCGAGCTGCCCCGCGAGCTTGGACACGGCGGTGAAATCGCGCGATTCCAGAATCACCTCGGCGCGGCCGCGCCAGGTGCTGATGCGCCCGTTCTTGTCGTTGGACGGATAGATGGTGAAGCCGCCCGATTGGGCCTGCACGCCATTGGTACGCTTGGCCTGCGCGATCACGTCCGCCGTCTTGGCCGACAGCGCCGAGGAGATCGCACCCGGTTCCGCGCCTTCCTGCTCGGCGGCCAGCGTCAGGTGCACCACGTCGGTCGGCACTTCGGTGGCGGCCTGGGCGGACAGCGACAGCACGCCGGCAGGGGCCGCCTCGTGGGTCGGGCCGCCGCCTTGGGCGGAGGCAACCATGGCGGTGGTACCGAGCAGCGTGGCGGCAAGCAGATGTTTCATTGGATTCTCCCTTTCAAGACGATGGGTATCAGACGCGCCGCCCAGGTGATCGTTCCGCTACGTCCCGTGCGACCTTGTATCTACTTGTATCCGCGGCATGCATCGCTGGCACCTGCGGCCTCAGAACGCGTGCCAAGCCTTCCACATCATGTAGGCCGACAGGCTGAACAGCAGGCAGGCGAAGACTTTCTTCAACTGCGCGACATCCATGCGGTGCGCGGTGCGCGCGCCCAGCGGCGCGGTCAGCACGCTGGCTACCGCGATCACCGCCAGCGCTGGCAGGTAAATGTAGCCGAGCGAGCCGGCCGGCAGCCCGGTCTGGCCCAGCCCGCTCCACACGTAGCCGATCACGCTCGCCACCGCGATGGGAAACCCGAGTGCGGCCGAGGTGGCCACGGCATTGTGAATGGGCACGTTGCACCAGGTCATGAACGGCACCGAGACAAAGCCGCCGCCCGCGCCCACCAGGCTGGACAGGAAGCCGATCACGCCGCCCGCGCCCAGCATGCCCGGTGTGCCCGGCAGTTGCCGGTGCGGGGCGGGCTTGCGGTTGCGCAGCATCTGCCACGCCGAAAAGCCCACGAATACAGCGAACAGTAGCGACAGCCAGCTGGTCTTGAGCGCCGCGAAGACCTTGCCGCCGCCGATCATGCCGCCAATCAGGATGCCGGGCGCCAGGGCCAGCACCAGCTTCCATCGCACCATGCCGCGCTTGTGGTGGGCGCGCACCGAGGACAGCGAGGTAAACAGGATGGTCGCCATGGAGGTGGCGATGGCCATATGGACGATGGCCTCAAGGGGGAAGGCCAGGGCGGTGAACAGCAGCGTGAGGAAGGGCACCATCAGCATGCCGCCGCCTACGCCAAGCAGGCCGGCGCAGAAGCCGGTAAAGGCGCCGAGCAGCAGCAGCCCGGGAATCAGGGAAAAGCTCATGACGCGGAATCGACCTTGTTGGTGTTGTAGTTATGTCGTCGGCAGCCATTGTGTCATGCCGCTGCAGTGACCACCGGTGCCGGGCTAGCGCATCAGCCGCGTGGTGATGAAACGCCATTCGGCCGGGGTCACCGGCGTGATCGACAACCGGTTGCCACGGCGCAGCACGACCATGTCGGCCAGTTCGTCATGCGCGCGCAGGTCGGCCAGCGAGATCAGCGGGCCCTTGCCGACAAAGCGCACGTCAACCAGCATCCAGCGCGGGGCATCCGGCTTGGCGGCGGCGTCGTAGTAATCGCTCTTCGGGTCGAACTGGGTGGGATCGGGGTAGGGCTGCGAGCTGACCTCGGCCAGGCCGGCAATGCCGGGCTGTGGGCAGGAGGAGTGATAGAACAGCACGCCGTCGCCGATTTGCATGCCGTCGCGCATGAAGTTGCGCGCCTGGTAGTTGCGCACGCCGGTCCATGGCAAGGTGCCGCGTTCGGCTAGCGTATCGATGCTGGCCTCGTCGGGTTCCGACTTCATCAGCCAGTACTGGCGGGCGCGCGCGGCGGCATTGGCTTGCGTGGATCGGCTCATGGGCGGGCAGGGCGTGCGTGACGTTGGCGACAGCGATATGGTGCAGCAAGCACGGCCAAAAGAAAACCGTCTGGCGGATGTGGGCCGTGGCGCAAAAAACAGAGGGAGGGCACTGCAGAGGCAACGCAGGTCAACCTGCGCCACAAAAGGAAAAGGCGGTGGTTGAATAACCACCGCCTTTAGAGGGGTCCCCGCCTCGGCCGCTGGATCGGCATCCTGAACCCAAGTGAGGTTCAGAGTGGCTGCGGAAGCCGCATTTCGGGTACATCACCGGTTCAGGGAGTCCAGACTGCAACTATGAACCATGCGACGCGCTCGCCCACACGGCATAATCCCGCACCAACAAATGCTTATCGGTTCAAGGAATATGATCCTGACGAACCAGGCAGGGAAACTGTCAAACGTCTGACTTTTTTTGCACTGCCAAACGCGTACTGCTTTGGCATGGCTGTCAGACGTTTGCCGTTTCTAACTTGGATGGGATGAAAACGGCGGTCAGGCGCGATAACCCGACCTAAGGTGCCGCAACTATGTGGCTTGGTGCGGCTTGGCTCCACTATACACCGCGAGGCTTTCCATACCAAGCCCGTCTTTGCGTGTCGTTACATTTTGCTGACGCGCGCGGCATGTGGGGCACATCGGGCCGAAATCGCGAGCGTATCGCCGCCTACCTGTGCCGTGCGGTACACCGCCGGCGCAGGGCAGGGCGTCAGTTGCGCGGCACGGGCGAATTGGTGCCCACATGCGCGTACTGGCGCAGGGCTTCGTCCGCGCGTTCGTTCAGCTCGCGAATGCGCGCACGCACGGCATCGACGGGAATCGCGCCATCGTCTTGCTGCTTGCGCTTGAGCGCGAGCAGGTCCGAGGCGATGCTGATCGCGGCCATCACGGCAACGCGTTCCACGCCCTTGGCGGATACCCCGCCCTTGAGCCGGGTCATCTGGCCGTCTACCAGTGCCACGGCCTCCAGCAGCGCGGCCTCGTTGTCGGCGGCAATGGCGAACCGGTAGGACTGGCCGGCAATGTTCACTTCGACTTGCTTATTGCTCATGCGTTTTCTCCGGGGGCCTTCTGTTCGGCGCGGCCGGCCGCGTCGCCTTCGCCCAGCAGGTCGAGCTGGCGGGCGTCGCTGGCGGTGGGCAGCTTGTCCAGGATCGACTGGATGCGCAGCTGCGCTTCCTCGATCTTGATATTGAGCAGCTCGCGGTCGGCGGCCATGGCTTCACGGTCGCCGCGCAGCTGGCTGGCGTCGGCCTGCAGGCGTTCGATCTCCTCGCGCAGCCGCTGGTTCTCCGCCGCCAGGGTATCGGCATGGTGCAGCACACGCCCGATCTTGGCGGCGAGTTGTTCGAGTTCGGTGAGCATAGAGCCTGTCATATCTAGGGTCTCGGGTTTTGGGATTTTAGCCCAAGCGCTATCGTGCGGACGGCGAACGCAGACGTGTGTGACCGGGCCTGCGTGCCGAAGTTGCATGCATCGTCGTTTAACGGCATCCGTGGCGACGGCTTTATGCCTGTTTCCAGGCGCTTTCCCCGTGTTTTGCCGCGGCATTGACGCTTGCCTCGAAACTGCCTACACTCGCGCACGTTCCAGGTGCTCGTAATCCTATTCACTACAGGGTTGCAGTTCAACGGGAAACAGGGAGCCAGCCGCAGCCGCCAGGGCAGGGCCGAGCCAACCTGTGCTGCCCCCGCAACGGTAAGCGACCGTGATCGCAAGATCGCAAGGCCGACCACTCAGCCACTGAACCGCAAGGTTCGGGAAGGCGGTCGGACTGGTGTCGTCAGCCCGGATACCGGCCTGGATGAGAGTGCGCCGCCCTCCGCTGCTTTTTGCCGCGCAAGCCAGCGGCGTGCTTCGTCGCCAGACGGTCCGCGGGGGAACGGACCAGGCAGCTCTCTCCCACTTCGCATCATGCGCTTTTCGCCCTCCACGTCGAGCCGCCCGGCATTGCCGGCGCGCCGCCACACCATACCCGTTTTCGTCTTGCGGCAACTGCCCGCCACGCTTGCCGCCTGGCTTGCCATGAGCGCGCCCGGCGCGGCCATGGCCCAGTCCGCCGGGCAATCCGCTGCGCAGCCCGCGCCCGACGCGCAACTCGACCCGGTGGTGGTCACTGCCACCCGCACTGCACAGCCTTTGACCGAGGCGCTGCCGCATACCACCGTGGTGACCCAGCAGGATATCGTCAACTCGCAAGCCATCGACCTGCGCTCGTTGCTGCGCACGCAGGCCGGTGTGGAGTTCGCCGCCAATGGCGGCCTGGGTGCCAATACCAGCCTGTTCATGCGCGGGGCCAACTCCAACCAGACGCTGATCCTGATCGACGGCGTGCGGATCTCGGCGGCCAGCAGCGGCACGGCCCAGCTGTCGAACATCCTGCCCGACCAGATCGACCATATCGAGATCGTGCGCGGCAACGTCTCCGCGCTGTACGGCTCGGATGCGATCGGCGGCGTGGTGCAGATCTTCACCAAGAGCGGCGCGGGCCAGGCTCCGGCGGCCAACGCGCAGATCGAGTACGGCAGCAACAATACGCGCCAGGGTACGGTGGGCTATGGCGGCCAGGTGGGCGATACCTCGTTCAATATCACCGGGTCGGCAGTCAAGACAGACGGTTTTTCGGCGATCAATGCGGCCCAATGGAACGGTGACAATCCGGCCAAGGCAAAGAAGGGCATTGGCCCGAACCCGAACGACAACCCCTACGACAACAAGAGCGTATCGGGCCAGGTGAAGCATCGTTTCACCAGCGACTGGGACGCCGGCGTCACCGCCTACTACTCGAAGAGCAAGCTCTCCTACGACTCCACGACAGGCAAACCGACCGATGTCTGGTGGATGAACAGCGAGTTGTACACCGTATCCGCCTTTGTCAACGGCAGGATTACCCGGAACTGGACCACACATTTCAAGGTCGCGCAGAGCGGGGACAATAGCGAAAACACCTTGAACGGACTGTTCAACAGCAACTTCAACACGCGCAATCGCCAGTACACCTGGCAGAACGAATATGCGCTGGCGCCGACCCATAAGCTGCTGTTCGGCACGGAGTATGCGCAGCAGGAATTCAGCTCAAACACGTATGGCGCGCCGGGCCGCAATATTGCGTCGGTGTTCGGGGGCTACGATGGCCGGCTGGGCAAGCACCAGCTGCAGCTCAATGTGCGCAACGACCGCTACTCGGACTTCGGCAGCCAGGCCAGCTACTTCGCAGGCTATGGCTATAACGTGACCGAGGCGTTCAAGCTGATCGCCAACGCCAGCAACGCCTTTCGCGCGCCGACGTTCAACGAGCTCTACTATCCTGGCTACGGCCAGCCGGGCATCCAGCCAGAGCGCGCCAAGTCGGTCGAGCTGGGCGCGCAGTACAACACCGATGCCGCCGGCCTGCTGCGCGTGACGGCGTTCGAGACCCGCTACGACAACCTGATCACCTCGGCGCTGCAGCCCAACGGCCTGTACCTGGCGCAAAATGTCAACAAGGCCAAGGTGCAAGGCATCGAAGCCTCCTGGCGCGCCAAGCTGATGGGCACCGACGTGGGCGCCAGCATCACCTTCCAGAATCCGGTGGATGAGCAGAGCAATACGCAGTTGCTGCGCCGCGCGCGCCGCCATGCCGCCTTCGATGTGGGCCGCCAGTTCGGCGACTTCCGCCTGGGCGGCGAGTGGATCATCTCCTCGACGCGCATGGATAGCGGCTCGCGCACGTTGGGCGGATACGGTATCGTCAACCTCAATGCCCGCTATAACATCGACAAACAATGGTTCGTGGCCGCCCGTGTGGAAAACCTGTTCGACAAGAACTACCAGCTCGCCTATCCCTTCAACACGCAGGGACGCGCCGGCTTTGTCACGCTGGGCTGGCGTCAGAAATGACAATGAGGATGGCAGCCTGACATGCGCCGCGCGCTAGCCGTCTGGCTGATGCTTGCCGCCGCCGGCGTGGCGGTGTTCCTGCTGTCGCTGGCGGTGGGCAGCGTGCCGTTGTCGGGTGCGCAGGTCTGGCACGCGCTGTCCGTCGGCGCCGACGATACCGCCGGGGCCATCGTGCGTGAACTGCGGCTGCCGCGCGCGGCCGCGGCATTCGCTTGCGGCGGCCTGCTGGCGCTGACCGGCGCGCTGATGCAGGTGCTGCTGCGCAACCCGCTGGCCGAGCCCTATGTGCTTGGCGTATCGGGCGGCGCGGCCACCGGCGCGCTCACCGCCATGCTGATGATGTGGCCACTGTGGACGGTGCAGGCCGGCGCGGCCGGCGGTGCGCTGTTCTCGATGGTGCTGGTGGCGACGCTGGCGCGGCGCGACCTGCTGCATCCGCAGGTGCAGGGCGGGCATCATGAGGCCGGCTCGCGCCTGCTGCTGACCGGCGTGATCCTGGCCGCTGGCTGGGGCGCGCTGATTACCCTGATTTTGAGCGTGGCGCCCGAGGCCCGTTTGCGCGGCATGCTGTTCTGGCTGACGGGCGACCTGGGCGGCACCGCCAGCTACGGCCTTGCGCTGGGTGCGCTGGCGCTGGCCGTGCTGCTGGCCATGCCGATGGCGCGCTCGCTCAATGCCATGCTGATGGGCGAGACCGTGGCGCAGGCGCTGGGCGTGCGCGTCGGCGCGGTGCGCCTGTCGGTGTTCGTGCTGGCCTCGCTGGCAATCGCGGTGGCCATTACCTCGGCCGGCTCGATCGGCTTTGTCGGGCTGGTGGTGCCGCACCTGGTGCGCCTTGCCTGGGGCAACGACCAACGCCTGATGTTGCCTGCCTCGGCCTTGCTGGGCGGCACCTTGCTGATGGCCGCCGACCTGGTGGCGCGCACGGTGATTGCGCCGGCGCAGTTGCCGGTGGGCGTGATCACAGCGCTGCTGGGCGTGCCGACCTTCCTCTTTCTACTGCTGCGCAGGCCGCGCTGACTACCATGCCGACCTGGAACGAACCCGTCTGCGCTTGTCCGCCGCTGGTGCTGCAGTCCTTGCAGTTGCGCGCCGGCGCGCGCGTGCTGCTCGATGGCCTGAGCCTGTCCATGCAGGCGGGCGAGCTGTGGTGCATCGTGGGCCCGAACGGCGTCGGCAAGTCCACGCTGATGTCGGTGCTGGCCGGGCTGCGCAAGCCGGACGGCGGCGCGGTGCTGCTCGATGGCCGCGCGCCGCTGGAGACGCCGCCCGCGGCCCTGGCATTGCGCCGCGCCTACCTGCCTCAGGCGGTGCACGACACCTTCTCGATGTCGGTGCGCGACGCCGTGGCGGTCGGCCGTCACCCGCATCTCTCCGGCTGGGGCTGGGCCGGCCGCGAGGACGACGCGGTGGTCGCGGCCGTGATGCACGAGATGGATCTCGATGCGCTGGCCGGGCGCGACGTGCTGACCCTGTCCGGCGGCGAGCGCCAGCGCGTTTCGCTGGCCGCCACGCTGGCGCAACAGGCGCCGCTGCTGATGCTGGACGAACCCGCCGCCCACCTCGACCTGCGCCACCAGATCATGGTGCTGGAAACCCTGGCGCGGCTGGCCCGCGCCGGCCGCCACGCCATCGTGGTGATCCTGCACGACCTTAACCTGGCGCGGCGCTACGCGACCCATGCTTTGCTGCTGGCCGAAGACGGCCTGTGCCTGCATGGCCCCGCCGCGCAGGTCCTGACCCCCGCGCATTGCTCGCATGCGCTGCGCACGCCCATTGTCAGCGTCAGCGACGGCCGCCATACCGCGCTGATTGCCGACGGGGCGTATTCTCCCGTACCGGACGAAACCCGACATGACTGAACCCAAAGCCCTTGAGACTTCCACCTCGGAAGATGCCGCCCGCGACGAGCGCCACAAGGCGCGCATGCTGCGCAAGAAGGATGTCGTGGATGCCAAGATCGCCGCGGCGCAGGACGAGCGCGGCGTGATCGTCATCACCACCGGCAATGGCAAGGGCAAATCCAGCTCCGGCTTTGGCATGGTGGTGCGCGCGCTTGGCCACGGCATGCAGGCCGGCGTGGTGCAATTCATCAAGGGCGCGATTCCCAGCGGAGAGGAATTGTTCCTGCGGCGCTTTCCTGAGCAGTGCGCCTTCCATGTGATGGGCGAGGGCTACACCTGGGAAACCCAGGATCGCGCGCGCGACGTGGCCAAGGCCCAGGCCGCGTGGGAGGTGGCGCGCTCGCTGCTGCGCGACCCGTCGATCGGGCTGGTGCTGCTGGACGAGCTCAATATCGCGCTCAAGCTGCACTACCTGGATGTCGACACCGTCATCGCCGACCTGCGTGCCCGCCCGCCGATGCAGCACGTGGTCATCACCGGCCGCGGCGCGCCGCCCGCGCTGATCGAGGCGGCGGATACCGTGACGGACATGACGCCGGTCAAGCATGCCTTCCAGCAAGGCATCAAGGCCCAACGTGGCGTCGAGATGTAAAACGTCTATCCTTGTTCCAGCGAATCTTTTCTCAGCCACACCAAGAAATACCATGCAGTTACCCGCCATCACCCCGCTCGACGCCTCCCTGCGCCCGACCCTGCAAGCCGCCATCGATGCCAAGACCAAGCCGCTCGGCGCGCTCGGCCGGCTCGAGGATCTGGCCTTGCAGATCGGCCTGATTACCGGCAGTGGCACGCCGGAGCTCAAGCGTCCCGCGGTGATCGTGTTCGCCGGGGACCACGGCGTGGCCGATGCCGGCGTGAGCGCCTATCCGGCCGAGGTCACGGCGCAGATGGTGCTCAACTTCCTGGCCGGGGGCGCGGCCATCAATGTGTTCTCGCGCCTGCACGGGCTGGCGCTGGAGGTGGTGGACGCGGGGGTGCGCGTGCCGCTGCCGTCCGCGCCCGGGCTGGTCAACTGCCGCATTGCCGCGGGCACGCGCAATTTTGCCTCTGAGCGCGCCATGAGCTCGGAGCAGGTGCAGGCGGCGCTCACCGCCGGCATGGCGCGCGTGCTGCGCCACGCGCAGCAGGGCAGCAACGTGATTGGCTTTGGCGAGATGGGCATTGCCAATACCTCGTCGGCCGCTTGCCTGGTGAGCCGGCTTACCGATACACCGATCGAGGACTGCATCGGCCGAGGCACCGGCCTGGACGACGCGGGCCTCGCGCGCAAGCGCGCGGTGCTGGCGCAGGCGCTGGCATTGCACGCGGACGCGGTGGAGCCGCTCGATGTACTGGCCGCATTCGGCGGCTTCGAGATCGCCATGATGACCGGCGCCTTCCTCGCCGCGGCCGCCAGCCGCATGGTGATCCTGGTCGATGGCTTTATCGCCTCGGCCGCGCTGCTGGTGGCGCAGCGCCTCGCGCCCGAGGTGCTGGAGTACTGCGTGTTCTCGCATTGCTCGCACGAGCACGGCCACCGGCGCCTGCTGGATTATTTCGGCGCCGAGCCGCTGCTGGCGCTGGACCTGCGCCTGGGCGAGGGCACTGGCGCCGCGCTGGCCTATCCGCTGGTCGCGTCGGCCGCAGCCTTCCTGCGCGAGATGGCCACCTTCGGCGCGGCCGGCGTCAGCACCGCGTCGGCGTAGACTGCGGCACGCTTTCGCTACCTGGCCTAACGCACCCGCCCATGCTCGACGAACTTCGCTACTTCCTGACCGCCGTCGGCTACTTCACGCGGGTGCCGGTGCCGCGCTGGGTTGGTTTTGCGCCGCACTACCTGAACGCGGCGGCGCGTTACTTTCCGCTGGTGGGGTTGCTGGTTGGCGTGCTGGGCGCGCTGGCTAGCTGGGGCGCGCTGCTGTGGTGGCCGCCGGGTGTGGCCTTGCTGCTGGGCATGGCCGTGACGCTGCTGGCCACCGGCGCTTTTCACGAGGACGGCCTGGCCGACTGCGTCGATGCCTTTGGCGGCGGCTACCGGCGCGAGGACGTGCTGCGCATCATGCACGACTCGCGCATTGGCGCATTTGGCGCTATTGCGCTGGTGGTGGCGCTGCTGCTCAAGTGGCAACTGCTGGTGGCGATTGCCGCGCGCAGCGGCATGGTGGAGTTGCTGCTGGTGCTGGTGGCCGCGCATGCGGCCAGCCGCGCCATGGCGGTGAGCTATCTTGCCACGCTGGACTACGTGCGTGCCGAGGGCAAGGCCAAGCCGGTGGCACAGCGGCTGTCCGGCATCGGGCTGGGTTTCACGCTGCTTTGCGGTGGGTTGCCGCTGCTGCTGGTGTCGCCGCTGTTTGCTGCTGTGGTGATCGTTGCCTTGGTGGCGCTGCGCTTTTTGCTGGGGCGCTACTTTGTTCGCCGCATTGGCGGTTACACCGGCGATTGCCTCGGCATGGCGCAGCAACTGGCCGAGTTGTTGATCTATCTGGTGGCGGCGGCATGGACCTGGTCCTGATCCGCCACGCGGCGCCCGAGGTTGCGCAGGGGATCTGCTATGGCGCGCTTGACCTGCCGCTGGCTCAGCCCGTTTTGCCCGCGCCTGCGCGCATGCTGCTGGCGCTCGATGGCCTTGCGCCGCAGCGCATTGTTTGCAGCACGATGACGCGGGCTCGCGCCACGGCTGATTTACTTGCGGGGGATTTCGGGTTGGTGCCGCAAGCCGACGCGCAGTTGCGCGAACTCGATTTTGGCCGTTGGGAAGGCCTCGCATGGGACGCCGTGCCGCGCGCCGAGCTGGATGCGTGGGCTGCGGATCTGCTGCATGCGCGGCCTCATGGGGGCGAGACTGTCGCGCAGGCGATGGCGCGTGTGGCGGCCTGGGCTGATGCCTTGCCGGTGGATGCTCCGGACCGGCTGTGGGTTGTTGCTCATGCGGGGCCGATGCGTATGCTGGCGGCGCACTGGCTCGGGGTGCCGCTGGCTACTACGCTGGGGTGGGATCTTGGTTATGGGGCGAGTTGCCGGTTTACGCTGGGTGGTGGTTTGGCGCGGTTGCGGTGGTGGAATCGGGGTTGAGGTTGTGGGTGTTGGGTGATGACTGCAACTGCAACTTCAACGGCTTAACGTCAAGGGCAACTGCAACTGCAACTGCAGTTTCACCACCCCTGCGGGGCGCCCCATACGGCCTTGGCACACCTCCACGGCTCGCTTCGCATCGCGCTTGGGTGATTTCCGCCCCTCGGGCGGGAATCACTGGCTACACCAGTTGGTTGATCTTGCCGCTGGTTGGCTCCCCTCTCCCACTTGTGGGAGAGGGGCCGGGGGAGAGGGCGGGCGCTCGTCAAGTACGGGATGTCAGACCTGACCCTTGACCTGTCTTGCTCTTACTGCGCTGGCCGTTTGCGCCTTGCGTTGTCCAGGTCCTTGCACACGACTTCCGCGCCTTGGGCGATGCGTGGTCCGGCGCGGTTGACCAGGTCGCCGTCTATGGCGTAGAGGTTGCCACGTGCCACGGCGGTTACCTGTTTCCAGCGTTCCCACATGGCGAAGTCCGGCAGCGGCCGGTCGGAGCGGGTCGCGCCCATGCTGGCGGTCATCATGACTTCAGGGTTGCCTGCTACCACGGATTCCACCGAGACCGTCGGCACCAGCAGCGCTTCGTTGGCGAACAGGTTGCGCCCGCCGCATAGCGCGAGTACGTCGCTGATCAGGTGCTGGCCGCTGAGCGTCATCAGGGGTTGTTGCCATACCTGGTAGAACACCGTCACCGGCGCACGTGCCGCATAGGTCTGGCGCAGCTTGTCGATCTGCTGGCGGAAGCTGGTGGCAGCGCTGTTGGCGGTGGGCTCGGTGCCGAGCAGCACGCCCATTCTCTCGATATTGCTGGGGATGCCTTCGAGCTTGCGCGGCTCGCTGTAGAACAGCGGCAGGCCGAGCGCGCGCAGGCGGTCGGTTTGTTTCTGCGCATTGCCGTGGCGCCACACCACGATCAGGTCGGGCTTGAGCGCGGCGATGCGTTCGAGATCCAGCGCCTTGTTGTCGCCGACCCGCGGGATGTCGCGGGCCTGTGGCGGGTAGTCGCTGTAGCTTACGGTGCCGACGATGCGCGAGCCGCCGCCGGCGGCGTAGAGCATTTCGGTGACGTGCGGCGCGAGCGAGATCACGCGGCGCGCGGGCTGGTCCAGCGTGACGGTCTGGCCGGCGTCATCGACCACGGATACGGCGGCGCCGGCTTGGCTGCAAAGGGCGCCGCCCAGCAGCGCGGCGAGGACCAGCAGGGCACGGGTAGTGATCGAGGTAGGCGTCATCGGGCGTTAGCTGGATAGGGTGCTGGTGTCGGAGCGCGTTGTCGCAAGGGCTTGGGCCAGAGCCGCATCGAGCCGCTGCCACGCGGGCTCCTGCGCGGGTGGCAAACCCAGGCGCAGGCTTGGCAATACGCCAGGGATGCCCGGCGGTGCGTCGAACAGCCGCGCCCACACGCCTTGCCGCGCGAGCGCTTCATGCAGGCGTGCGGCATCGGCATGCGGCACCCAGCTGAACAAGGGGCGGCCCACGGGCGTCAGGCCGTGCTTGCGCAACAGCGTCGCGAGCCGGATGCCGGCTTGTTGCAAACGGTCGCGCGTGGCCGCCTGCCAGGCGCGATCGGCCAGGGCCAGGCGCGCCACCGCGCGTGCGGGGCCGGCCACGGTCCAGTGGCCGAGCTGCTCGGCCAGCGCTGCCAGCAATGCGGGCTCGGCCAGCACAAAGCCGCAGCGCACGCCGGCCAGGCCGTAGAACTTGCCCAGCGAGCGCAGCACCACCATGCCAGGGCGATCCGCCAGCGCGGCCAGCGAGCGCTCGGGCGTGCAATCCATGAAGGCTTCGTCGAGCAGCAGTGTGCCGCCACGTGCGGCGAGAGCCGCGTGCCAGGTCCGCAGCGTGGCTTGCGCAAGCGTGCGCCCGGTTGGGTTGTTCGGGTTTACCACCACGAGGTGATCGAGCTGCGCGGCCAGGTCCGCGCGGGCGAAATCCGTCTCCGCGAGCGGCACTACCTCATGCCCTGCGCGTGCGAAGGCGGGTGCGTATTCGCTGTATCCCTGCACCGCCACGCCGACGCGCCCGGGCCTGAGCAGTTGTGGCAGCGTGCGGATGGCGGCCTGCGAGCCGGCCACCGGCAGCGCGCGCGGCGCGCCGTAGGCCTGCGCGGCCAGTTCGGCCAGGCCATCGTCATCTTGCGGCAGCCGCAGCCACGCGTCGGCGGGCAGGGCTGGCACGGGATAGCCGTCCGGGTTGATGCCGGTGGAAAGATCGAGCCAGTCTTCGACCGGACGGCCATGGCGGCGCGCGGCGGCGAGCAGGTCGCCGCCGTGGCGGATCGGAGTACTCATGCTAAGCCGTAGTGGAGGAGGGCGGCGCTGGCGCCGGAAGCGGCGAGCCACAGCCACAGTGTGCGTTGAACAAGGCGCAGGCAGGCATGCACATCGGCCGCGCCGGGCGCGTGGCCCATGCCCAGCGGCGGGCGCTCTTCCCATTCGCCGTGATAGCGGGCGGGGCCGCCCAGCGCCACGCCGACGGCACCGGCGCCGGCCGCCATGACCGGGCCCGCATTGGGGCTGGACCATGCCGGTGCCTGCGCGCGCCAGCAGCGCAGCGCCTGGGCAGTGCGCCCGAGCAGCGCGTACGAGAGCGCGGTCAGGCGCGCGGGCGCCAGGTTGAGCACATCGTCAAGCCGTGCAGCCGCCCAGCCGAAATGCAGCAGGCGCGGCGTGCGGTAGCCCCACATCGCATCGAGCGTGTTGGCGAGGCGATAGGCGATCACGGCGGGCGCGCCGCCGACCAGGAACCAGAACAAGGCGCCGAAGATGGCGTCGTTGCCGTTCTCCAGCGCCGATTCGCAGGCGGCGCGGGCCAGTGCTTCGGTATCCGCGTCGGTGGTGTCGCGCGAGACGATGCGAGCCGTGAGTTGGCGCGCATCGGCCAGATTGCCCTGCGTGAGCGCCGTGGCGATCGGCGCAATATGCTGGGCCAGGCTGCGCGCGCCCAGTGCCGCGTAGAGTGCCAGCGCTTGCAGCAGCCACGCCAGCGCCGCGCTGAATTGCGCGGCGACATGCACCAGCAGGGCGGCCAGCGCGGCCGGCACCAGCACCATCAGCGCCCAGGCGGCCAGGCCGGTGAGCCGCTGGCGCAGCGGCGCGCCGGCCTGGCCACGGCTCAGGCGGCGTTCAAGTGCTGCCGCAAGACGGCCGAAGCCAACCAGCGGATGCCAGCGGCGCGGCTCGCCCAGCCATTGGTCCAGCAAGACGCCGGCTACGGCCGCGGCCACGCAGGCTTGCCAGCTGAATAGGGGAAACGGCCACCATGAAGACAGCAATGGCAGCGATGGCAGCCACGACATCACGCCGGGTCGGCGCCTTTCACGCTGACAGGGAGGCCGGCCACCAGCAGGCGCACGCGGTCCGCGGCGGCGGCCAGCTTCTGGTTCAGGCGGCCCAGTTCGTCGACATAGAAGCGGGTGATGGCGCCCATCGGCACCACGCCGAAACCGATCTCGTTGGAGACCAGGATCACGTGCCCGGGCAGGGTGGGTAGAGCGGTCAGCAGCGCGTCGATTTCCTCGGTGAAGGCGGCCGGTGGCGTTACCAGGCCGTGCTCGGGATAACTGCGCGCATCGAGGAACAGCAGGTTGTTGAGCCACAGCGTGACGCAGTCGACCAGGATGCAGCCATCGTGGGTGGCATGAGCATATAGCGCATCCGCCAGATGCAGCGGCGCTTCGACCAGGCCCCACTCGGCCGGGCGCCGCGCGCGGTGCAGCGCGATGCGCACCTCCATTTCTTCGTCGGCGCTGTCCTGGCCGTGGCGTGCGGTAGCGATATAGGTAACGGGGCCGCCGGTGGCAGCGGCATGGTCGGTGGCCATCTGCTCGGCAAAGTGGCTCTTGCCGGAGCGCGCGCCGCCCAGCACCAGCGTGAGCTGGCGCGCGCGGCCCGGGACGGCAGCGGCGTGCGGCGCGGCTGCGGCCTGGGGCGCGCGTTCGCTGGCCGGCGCATGGGTGGATGCGCGCACGGGCTCGGTGGCGGTGGCAGAAGCGTTGGCCGGGGTCATCCGGGTATTGTAGCGGGCGCATCCATGGATCGCACGCCCGCGATGGCCCGCGCACAGGGCAGCGCCGCGGGCCGCCGATGCGATAATCCCACGATGCAAAAAAACTCCTCCGAAGCCGCTGGCGCGGCATTGCCAGGTGGCTTGCGCGGTACCTTGATGGTGCAGGGCACCACCTCCGACGCGGGCAAGAGCACGCTGGTGGCGGGCCTGTGCCGGGTGCTGGCGCGCGCGGGCGTGCGCGTGGTCCCGTTCAAGCCCCAGAACATGGCGCTCAACAGCGCGGTCACCGCGGACGGTGGCGAGATCGGGCGCGCCCAGGCCTTGCAGGCCGCCGCCGCCGGGCTGGCGCCGCACACCGATATGAACCCGGTGCTGCTCAAGCCGAGCAGCGATACCGGCGCTCAGATCATCATCCACGGCCAGGCGCGGATGGATCTGGACGCGCGGGCCTATCACGCTTATAAGCCGGTGGCGATGCAGGCGGTGCTGGCGTCGCACCAGCGCCTGTCCAGCGCCTACGAGGTGGTGATGGTGGAAGGCGCCGGCAGCCCGGCGGAGATCAACCTGCGTGAGCGCGACATCGCCAATATGGGGTTTGCCGAAGCGGTGGACTGCCCGGTGGTGCTGGTGGCCGACATCGACCGCGGCGGCGTGTTCGCCCATCTGGTGGGCACGCTGGACTGCCTGTCGGCGTCGGAGCGCGCGCGCATCAAGGGTTTCATCATCAACCGTTTCCGCGGCGATATCGCGCTGCTGCAGCCCGGGCTGGACTGGCTGGAGGCGCGCACCGGCAAGCCCGTGCTGGGCGTGCTGCCCTACCTGCACGGCTTGCACCTGGATGCCGAGGACGCCATCATCGGCGCGCAGGCGGCCAAGCGGGGCGAACTGCTGCGCGTGATTGTGCCGGTGCTGCCGCGCATTTCCAATCACACGGATTTCGATGCGCTGCGCGCGCATCCGCAGGTGGACCTGCGCTTTATCGGCCCCGGCATGCCGATCCCGCCGGCGGACCTGATCGTGCTGCCGGGCAGCAAGAGCGTGCGCGCCGACCTGGCTTTCCTGCGTGCCAATGGCTGGGAGCCAGCCTTGCTGCGGCACCTGCGCTATGGCGGCAAGGTCATCGGTATTTGCGGCGGCATGCAGATGCTGGGCCGGCGCGTGGATGACCCGGCGGGCAACGAGGGCAAGGCCGGCAGCAGCGAAGGTTTTGGCCTGCTCGACTACGACACCGTGCTGGCGCCGCACAAGCAGTTGCGCGTGGTGAGCGGCCGGCTGGCGCTGGATGAGGCCACCGAGGCCGCCGTGCAAGGCTACGAGATCCATATGGGCGTGACCACCGGCCCCGCGCTGGCGCGCCCGGCGCTATGGCTGGAAGGCGAGCGCCCGGACGGCGCGCAATCGGAGGACGGGCAGGTGCTGGCTTCCTACGTGCACGGGCTGTTCGACCAGCCGCAGGCTTGCGGCGCACTGCTGCGCTGGGCCGGGCTGGCGCGGGCGGACGGGGTCGACCTGGCCGCGCTGCGCGAGGCCTCGCTGGAGCGCCTGGCGGACACGCTCGTCGCGCACCTTGACATGGATGCGTTGCTGGCGCCGCTGCAGGTGTCATAGCGGCTGTCATAGCGGCTGTCAAAGCGGGCCCGGCCGCCTCCCGCGGCAACTGCTAAACTCGCAGGCGGGCTCGCTCCGCCAGGGCCCGGCAGCGACCAATGGCAGGGCCATGGCGGAACCCGGAGCGGCGCGCTCGCCGGCGGCGCTGCCATGGAAAGCCATTGCGGAGACAACCATGCCCGTAGTCGTGATCGCCAATCCCAAAGGCGGCGTAGGCAAGACCACGCTGGCCACCAACCTGGCGGGCTACTTCGCCAGCGCCGGCCACGCCGTGATGCTGGGCGACACGGACCGCCAGCAATCCTCGCGCGCCTGGCTGGGTTTGCGCCCGGCCTCGGCACCGGCCATCCGCACCTGGGACATCAGCGCTGACCAGATCGCGCGTCCCCCCAAAGGCACTACCCATGTGGTGCTGGATACCCCGGCCGGCCTGCATGGCTGGCGCTTCAACGATGTGATGAAACTGGCGCACCGCGTGGTGGTGCCGCTGCAACCGTCGCTGTTCGATATCCTCGCCACCCAGGATTTCCTCACCCGGCTCGCCGACGACAAGCGCGTGCGCCATGGCGAGGTGGAGGTGGGCGTGATCGGCATGCGGGTCGACCTGCGCACCCGCGCGGCCGAGCAGCTGCAGCGCTTTGTCGCGGGTCTGGGGCTGCCAGTGCTGGGTTTTCTGCGCGATACCCAGAACTACGTCCAGCTTGCCGCGCACGGCCTGACGCTGTGGGATGTGGCGCCGTCACGCGTGGCGCGGGACTGGGAGCAGTGGCAGCCGATCATCGGCTGGCTGGAGCAGCCGGCGCTGGCCAGGCGCCCAGCCGCCTGAGCAGGGCATCCACGGACGGCCAGCTCACCCGGCGCACTGCCACGATCAGATCGGCGCCGGGAAACTGGTCGTCGAACGCCGCGCTCTCCACGCCGTCAAGGCGCCGGTAGAACTCGCGCGCCTGGGTGTTGCCGTCCAGCACATAGAGAAAGAGTGGTTGCCCGTGCCAGCCGACGGCGGCACGCTGCGCGCAATGCGCGAACAGGCGCTTGCCAAGCCCTAGCCCGTGCCATCCCGGCATCACATGCAAATTGTCCAGATACACGCCATATTGCGGCTCGGCCTCGGGTTGCAGGCAGGCAAAGCCGGCGGGCGTGCCGTCCACGCGCACGAGCGTGACTTCCACCGGGCCATCGGCGCCATCTGCCAGGCGAGCCTGCCAGGCCTGCGCGCGCTGGGCCGGTGCTTCGCGCTCCAGGTAGTCCGCCGGCAACAGGCCTTGGTAGGCATGGCGCCAGCTCTGCGTGTGCAGGTCGGCAATCAGCGCGGCATCATGCGGGCCGGCAGGTAGCAATTCGATGGAATGGGTCATCTTCAAGGGAGTCGTCCGGGGCCTGCAATGGGCGCGATCCACATTCTGCCGCAATCCAGGCGAGCCTCGCCACGGTCTTGCGCCTGTCAGGCACTGGCGGGCCCTGCCTGTTAGAATCGCGAATCTTTCGCATTCTCATTATGGTGGCGTGATGCGTTCGTCTCACGCCTGCATGGGGTCCGAAAACGCAATCCCCACAACCTCCCAATCTGCTCCCCGCCTCCCATGGTCACCGGCCGCCTGCGCGTTGTTTTCGTCAAGATTCACCTGTATCTCGGCTTGTGGCTGGGCCTGCTCTTTGTCATGCTGGGCCTGACCGGCACCGTCATCGCCTGGCGCGATGAGCTGGATGCCCTGCTGAACCCGGCGTTGCTGACGGCATCGGCCGAAGTGCCCATGCCGGTAGCGCCGGCCACGGTGCAAGCGGTCGCCGAGCGGCTGCAGGCCGACCCGCACTATGGCCGCCCCACCTTGCTGATGCTGCCGTCCGCGCCGCATGAGGTGTTTATCGCCTGGTACCCGCTCAAGGGCACGCCCAACGCCGGGCGCTCGCGCCAGGTGATGGTCGATCCCGTCACCTTGGCGGTGAAGGGCGAGCGGGTCTGGGGCGAGCCCGGCCTGTCGCGCCCGTTGCTGCTGCCCACCTTGTTCCAGTTGCACCACTACCTGCTCTCTGGCGAAACGGGCCGGACGATCCTGGGCATCACCGGGATGCTGTTGCTGATTCTGGTGACCGGCGGGGTTGTGCTGTGGTGGCCCAAGCTCAAGCCGCGCGCGGTGCTCAATGCGTTTCGCATCAGCCATGGCGGCTCGTGGTCGCGTTTTAACTACTCGCTGCATCGTACGGCTGGCATTTTTGCGGCGCCGGCGCTGGCGACGATGGCGTTTTCCGGCTGGTACCTGGATTTGCCCAAGTGGGTGACGCCGATCGTGGCTAGCGTGATGACGGTGTCGCCGCCCGGCAAGCCGGCATCGGCAGCAGCGCCCGCGGGCACGCCGCTGCTAGGCGTGGCGCAGGCCGTGAGCACGGCTCAGGCGCTTTATCCCGCGGCGCTGGTGACGCGGGTCAGCTTTCCGCGCAAGGCGGGGGATCCGTTTGAGGTGCGGCTGCGGCAGCCGGGTGAAGTCCGCCAGGGCAGCGGAGCTACGCGGCTCTGGCTGGATGCCCATACAGGCAAGCGGCTCGGGGTTCGCGATCCGATGGAAGCGCCGGCTGGGGATACTTTTCTTAACTGGATGTATCCGCTGCATACCGGGGAGGCATTCGGATTAGTGGGGCGGGCGTTTATTTCGGTGTTCGGGGTGGTGCCGCTGATGTTTGCCGTGACCGGGGTGTTGATCTGGTGGAAGCGTAGGCGGGGGCATCGGCGGCATGTGGTGCGGGCGATGGAGAGGGCTAGCGGTGCTAAGGGCGTTAAGGTGGTGCGGGAGGAGGCGGTGGAAGTGTGATTTGTGGTTGAGTGAAACTGCAACATCAGCTTCAACTGCAGTTTCACCACCCCTGCGGGGCGGCGACCTACTTTCTTGTCTTGCCCAGAAAGTAGGCAAAGAAGGCGCCCCATACGGCCTTGGACCACCTACACGGCTCGCTTCGCATCGCGCTGGGGTGTTCCCCGCCTTGGGGGCGGGTCACATGGCTAAGACGTATGGGGGGGGAGGCGTCATTGCCTGGCTGGTCAGATTTCCAGGTTGTCGATCAACCGGGTCGCGCCTAGCTTGGCTGCGGTCAGGATGACCAGCGGTTCGCCGGCTACATATTCTTCGCGGGTGGGGGCTTGCAGGTCCACGCGCTTGCGGATGGCGACGTAGTCGGGTTGCCAGCCGCGGGCTTGCAGGGCCGCCTTGGCGCTGGCTTCGATGGCGGCGAGGTCCGCGCTGGCGCTGTTGGCGG
Source organism: Cupriavidus sp. UME77 (assembly GCF_014170355.1). Classification (NCBI taxonomy): domain Bacteria; kingdom Pseudomonadati; phylum Pseudomonadota; class Betaproteobacteria; order Burkholderiales; family Burkholderiaceae; genus Cupriavidus; species Cupriavidus sp. UME77. The sequence goes on along the minus strand of NZ_LZZU01000090.1, from coordinate 143,964 downwards.
CCAGGACGGTATCGCGGACTTCGTGCAGTGTCTTGTAGAGCACCGGGGCTTCGGTGCGCTCGTCGGGCGTCAGGTAGCGGTTGCGCGAGGACAGGGCCAGGCCGTCTTCGGCGCGCACGGTTTCGGCGGGGACGATGTCGATCGGCAGCGCGAACTGATGGACCATGCGGCGCACGATCATCAGTTGCTGGTAGTCCTTCTTGCCGAACACGGCGACGCGCGGCTGCGCGCAGGACAGCAGCTTCATCACGACGGTGCACACACCCTTGAAGAAGCCGGGGCGGAACTCGCCCTCCAGAATGTCGCCCAGGTCGTGCGGCGGCTCCACGCGGTATTCCTGCGGCTCCGGGTACATGTCGCGCTCGGTGGGCGCAAACAGCACATAGACGCCTTCCTTTTGCAGCTTCTCGATGTCGTCCTGCAGCGTGCGCGGGTACTTGTCGAAATCCTCATTGGGACCGAACTGCAGCCGGTTGACGAAGATCGACGCGACCACCGGGTCACCATGCTGGCGCGCCAGGCGCATCAGCGACAGGTGGCCTTCGTGCAGGTTGCCCATGGTCGGCACGAACGCCGCCCGGTTCTGCCCGCGCAACTGGTCCCGCAACTCGTGAATGGAGGAGATGACTTTCATGAAGTTGGTGTGCTGGTCGTGGTAGGAATGCCCTGGCGCGGGTGTGCGCCGGGAGGCCGGTCCGGTGCTCTAGGTGGCGCCGATTGTCGGCGGATTGTAGAGCATGTGGCCCGAGGCGGGCGGCGCTATTGGTGCGGCTTAGCTGGGAATGTACGCCAATCGCACATAAATCGGTGCGAAGGGTTCGGCCTGGGTGATCTCGACCAGGGCTTCGCGCGATAGCTCGAGCATGGCGATGAAGTTGACCACCACCACCGGCACGCCCTTGCCGGAACGCACCGCGTCTTCGAAGAGCTCGCTGAACTCCATGAAGCGGGCATGCTGCAGGCGGCGCAGGATGTGGCTCATGTGCTCGCGAACGGACAATTCCTCGCGCGAGATCTTGTGGTGCTGGTTGAGCTTGGCGCGCTTGATCACGTCGGCCCAGGCGGCCTGCAGGTCCACCACTTCCACATCGGGAAAGCGCGGCGCAATGCTCTGCTCGATGTAGACCTGCGAGTGCAGGAAATCGCGCCCGAGCTGCGGCACCTGGTCGATGCGCATGGCCGCCAGCTTCATCTGCTCGTACTCGAGCAGGCGGCGGACCAGTTCGGCGCGCGGATCCTCTTCTTCGTCGTCGCTGTCGGACTTTTTCACCGGCAGCAGCATCCGCGACTTGATCTCGATCAGCATGGCGGCCATCAGCAGGTATTCGGCGGCCAGCTCGAGATTGCTCTTGCGGATCTGCTCGATATACGTGAGGTACTGACGCGTCACTTGCGCCATCGGGATATCGAGGACGTTGAAGTTCTGCTTGCGAATCAGGTAAAGCAACAGATCCAGCGGCCCCTCGAACGCTTCCAGGAAGATTTCCAGCGCATCCGGCGGGATGTACAGGTCCTGCGGCAGCTTGAACAGGGGCTCGCCGTACAGGCGCGCGAACGCCATGCCGTCGACGGCGGCCGGCGTGGAGTCCTGCTCGGGCGTCACGCTCGGCAGCTCGATCGCCGGCTTCAGCTTGTCCTGCTCGCTCTGGTTCATCTAGGGGCGCTCGCTCGGGGGTGGGGCGATGCGGCGGGTAAGGGCTTTAGTCCAGCGAGTAGACGTACGGCTTTTGCGCCACGCGCGAGGCGTCGGCACGGGCACGTTCTTCGAGATTGATCGGGCTCTTGTCCCACAGCAGGGCGCGGCCCTGGCGTTGTTCCGCTTCCAGGGAAGGGCGCTCGTCCTTGAGCGACTTCAGGAACTGGGTGATATCCGATTCGTAGGCAGCCATGGCGGGAAACAGGGTGAAATTAACAAACAGCGGGGATTTTACCGTATCGGCGGGCCTGGCAACGGGATTGCGCGCGAATCTGCTGTTTTCATCCCGTGCCCTCGCTGTCGGCGATGGTTGTGGTGACCGCTGTGGTGACCGCAGTTGTGACAGTGGCGGCGGTCTTTTTGGCGGCCCCGGTCAGGCCGGCCGCGCGGGTGTGGTCAAATATCGACTTTGCGTGACGTGCATCGATCGATGAGGATGGACCCAGGGAACCCGTGCACCATGCCCGCCGGCCTTGCCGCCCATGCCGGCGGACTGCCGGTGGCGCCGGCCGTGCTGCGCCGCCTGATGCCCCCGCTGCTGGCGGCCCTGATGCTAGCCGCGGGGCCCGCCGCTGCCGCCTATCAAGTCGAGGTGGACGCGCCCAAGCCGATCAAGGAAATCCTGCAGGAGCACCTGGACCTGTCGCGCTACCGCACCCGCGACGACATCTCGCCCGACCAGTTCAACTATATGGTCGAGACCGTGGGCGAGCAGGTCCGCCAGTTCACTTCCACCGAAGGCTATTTCGATCCGCAGACCACCACCAAGGTGGACGGCAGCGGCGACGAGCGTACCGTGCACATCACGGTGGAGCTGGGCGCGCGCACGGTGATCCGCGCCGTCGACTTGAGCGTGACCGGCCCGGCCGCCAGCCAGTCGCCGGAGCGGATTGCCGAAATCAGGGCCAAGTGGGGCCTGCCGGCAGCCGCGCCGTTTCGCCAGGCGGACTGGGACAAGGCCAAGGAAGATGCGCTGGTGGCGCTGCAGAGCAACACCTACTATGGCGCCCGCCTGACCGGCTCGCAAGCCCGCATCGAGCCGGATGAGCACGCGGCGGACCTGAGCGCGCGCTTTGCCAGCGGCCCGGCCTACAGCATGGGGCCGCTGAAGATCAGCGGGCTGCGGCGCTATCCCGAGCAGATCATCCGCAACGTCAATCCGCTGTATGAGGGCGAGCCCTACCGCGTGGAGCGCTTGCTGGAATTCCAGCGCGCGCTCCAGAACCAGCCGTATTTCGCCAATGTGCAGATCGACCTTGGCGAGCAGGAGACGACGGAGGACGGCAAGATTGTCGACACCAGTCCGGACCGGGCCGCCGAGCCCAAGGTCGACATGAGTGCCGACAAGGTCACTGTGCCGGTGTATGTCCGGGTGCGGGAGTATCCCGTCAATCGGCTGTCGTCCGGCGTGGGCTACACCACCGATACCGGCGCCCAGGTCGAAGGCCGATATTCTTACTACAACCTGTTCAACCGCGCCTGGGTGTTCGACTCGCAAGCGCGCATCGAGCAAAAGCGCCAGTACGCATTCGGCGAGATCGCGATGCCACCGGACAGCAGGACGTACCGCAACAGTGCCTACGCCAGCTACGAACGCACCATCGACCTCGAAAGCACCGACCTGACCAGCCTGCGCACCGGCCTGAAACGGTCCCGCTCGCGCGAGAAGTACGACACCACCATTTCGCTCGACTACTACTACGACAACCTGCAGCCCTTCGGCGACCCGAACCAGCTCAGCCGGGCGCTGGTGCCTGCCTTTGCCTGGACGCGGCGCGACGTGGACAACCCGGTGTTCCCGCGCCGCGGCAACGTGATCAGCACGCAGGTGGGCGTGGCCGCCAAGCACATGCTGAGCGACGAAACCTTCTTCCGCCTGTACGGGCGTATCCGCCAGTACGTGCCCGTGGGCAAGCGCGACCTGGTGGTGGCCAGGCTGGAGCTTGGCGCGGATATCACCAACGGCGACGTTACCAAGGTCCCCGCCTCGCTGCGTTTTCGGGCGGGCGGCACGGATTCGATCCGGGGCTACAGCTACCAGTCGATCGGCACCCGCAACGGCGCCAGCGTGCTGCCGGCCAAGTACCTCGGCACGGCGAGCCTGGAGTACCAGTACTGGTTCCTGCATGACTGGGGCGCAGCGATCTTCTGGGACGTGGGCACCGCCACGGACAACCTGACGGGTGTCAAGCTTTACAACGGCGTGGGCATCGGCGCGCGCTGGCGCAGCCCGGTGGGGCCGGTGCAGCTCGACGTGGGCTACGGCATCCAGGAAAAGCAGTTCCGCCCGCATATCTCGCTGGGAGTCGCGTTCTGATGATTGATCTGACGATGACGATGTGGCCCGGCCGCCAGCACGGCGTCCTCCATGAACGCAGTTGCAGGGTATTTGCCACATGAGTATTCCCGACATGCCTCCTGTTCCCGCCGCCGGCGATGTTCCGCCCGGGCCGGCGCGGCCGCGGCGCACGCGCCTTGGGCGCTGGCTGGCGTGGTGCGTCGTGGTGCTGCTGTTGCTGGTGCTGGCGGCGGTTGCGGCGGTGGTGCTGGCCTTGCGTACGGAGGCCGGCACGCGCCAGTTGTGGTCGCTCGCCACGCGCCTGTCCTCAGGTGCGTTGTCCGGCAAGCTCGAAGGCGGCACGGTGGCGCATGGCCTGCGGTTGCGCGATGTGGTGTTTGCCAGCGGCGAGACACGGGTGACGGTTGACCGTGTTGACGGCAGTTGGGCGCTTGGCTGGTCGCCGACCCGCTTGCATGTCAGCGCGCTGCGCGTGGGCGCCGTCACGCTGCGCTTGCCGCCGTCCCAGCCTGACAGCGCGCCCGCCTCCTTGCCCAAATCGCTCGACCTGCCGTTGGCCGTGGACGTGGATACGCTCACGCTGGACCGCCTGACCTTGCTGCAAGGGCCGCCGGCCACGCCCAGCGAGATGGTGTTCAGCGACCTGGTGGGCTCGCTGCATTCCGACGGGCAACGCCACCGCATCAGCGTGGAACGGCTGGTCACGCCATACGGCAAGCTGGCCGCCAATGCGCAGATCGCCGGCCAGGCGCCGTTTGCGCTGAACGGCGCCGCGCTGCTGGAGGGCAGCTGGCAGAAGGAATCCTTTAGCATCAGCGCCAATGTGCGTGGCTCGCTTGCCATGCTGCACGCGCAAGCCGAGGCCAGCGGCGATCGCCTGCGCGGCCGTGCCGAGGCGGACCTGACACCGTTTGGCAAGGTGCCGTTCACCCATGTGCTGGTCAATGGCGAGCACATCAATCCGCGCTTGTTCAGCCCGTCGGCGCCGCAGGCCAATCTCTCCGTGCAGGCCGAGTTGCGCCCGGTGGATGGCACGGCCACGACAGCGCCGGCCACAGCGGCCAGCGCCCCGGCGGCACCGTCGGCATCTGCAGTGGCGCCGGCATCGGCAACTGCCGCCCCGGCCTCCGCTCCCGCGGCCAAGCCTGGCAGCGCCCACGACAGTGCGTCCCTGCGCGTGGCGGGCGACGTGCGCATCGTCAACCACGAGGCCGGCAAGCTCGACGCCGAGCGCCTGCCGGTGGAATCGGTACAAGCGCATATCGAGGTCAGCGAGGCAGCGCAGATGGTGCGCGACCTCCACGTGGCGCTGGCCGGCGGCGGCGAGATCCGCGGCAGCGGTGCGCTGCGCGATAGCCGCGGCGGCTTCGACCTCGACGTGCGCAACCTCGACCCGCAGGCCCTCTATGGCAGCCTGAAGCGCATGCGCTTGTCCGGCCCGGTGAGCTTGCGGATGGAACCCGGCCGCCAGAGCCTAGCGCTGGACCTGGCTGGCGGCGAGTACAAGCTCTTTGCCGATGCGCATCTGGATGGCGAGGCGGTGACGCTGACCTCGCTGCGCGCCGGCATCGGCGCGGGCACGCTCAACGCGGATGGCAAGCTGTCGCTGAAGGACGCTCAGCCCTTCAGCTTCAAGGGCAAGCTGATCAATTTCGACCCGGCCCGCGTGGCCGAGGTGGCGCCCGGGCGCATCAATGCGGACTTCACCGCCAGCGGCACGCTGGCGCCGGAGCACCGCGTGGCGCTGGACTTCGCGGTGCGCGACAGCGTCTATGCGGGGCTGCCGATGCGTGGCGAGGGCAAGCTGCGCCTGGCCGGCGAGCGCTTGCTGCCGAGCCAGGCCACGCTGGAGATGGCAGGCAACCAGGCCCAGATCAACGGCAGCTTTGGCGCGCGCGGCGACCGGCTGAAAGTGCATGTGGATGCGCCGCAGCTCGAGCGGCTCAAGTTCGGCGTGGCCGGCGTGCTAAAGCTCGACGCGGACATCACCGGCACGCTGGCACGGCCCGAGATCGTGGCCAGCTATGACGCGCAGTCGCTGGTGGTGGGCCCGCACCACGTGGCCAGCGCCAGCGGCCGCGCCGAGTTGCGCGGGGGGTTGAACGGCACGCTCGCGCTGAAACTGAACGCCCGCGACTATCGCGGCCCGGTCGCCACGCTGAGCACGCTCGATGCCTCGCTCAGCGGCACCCAGGCCAGCCATGCCTTCAACCTGAAGGTGGCCGGCGCGCTGCACGACAAGCCGATGCAACTCACCTTGTCGGGGCAGGGGGCCTGGCAAGGGGCGGCCGGCTGGAAGGGCACCATCGGCACCCTGGAGGAGCGCGGCACCGTCAACGTGCGGCTGATCGCGCCGACGCAGTTGCAGGTGGCGGACCAGCGCGTGCATCTCGGCGCGGCCAGCCTGCAGTTCGAGCGCGCCCGCGTGACTGTGGACAGCTTCGATTTCGACCACGGCCGCATCCGCACCCAGGGCAATCTCGATGGCCTGCAGGTGGCCAACGTGCTGCGCCTGGCCGAGGCCTTGACCGGCGAAGCGCCGCCGGTGCGCTCGGACCTGGTGCTGGACGGCCGCTGGAACATCACGCTGGCGGAGTCTGCCTCCGGCTTTGCCGAGCTGCGCCGGCGCAGCGGCGACGTCTCGGTGAGCGCCGGGCGGGGCTACACTGCGCTGGGCCTGGGCGAAACCGCGCTGCGCGCCGAGTTTGCCGGCAGCCGCGTCAACCTGAGGGGCGGTATCGAGGCCGCACGGGTCGGCAAGGTGGCGGTAGACGCGTCCGCCGGGCTGATCCAGGAGCAAGGCCTGATGACGGTGACGCCGGCTTCCAGGCTGGCGGGCAAGGTCTCGCTGGATGTGCCGAAGATCAAGTCGCTGGAGGCGCTGAGCGGCCCGCAATTCGCGTTCGATGGCAAGCTGGCGGCTGTTCTGCTACTGGCGGGCAGTGTCGGGCAGCCCCTCGTTACCGGCACGATCGACGGCACCGGCGTCGCCATCACGCTCTACGACCTGGGTATCCAGCTGACCGATGGCATCGTGCACGTGGTGCTCGACCAGAACACCATCGAGCTCAAGCAGGTGGAGTTCCGCGGCGGCGACGGCAAGATCGTGGCCACCGGCAAAGTGAAGCTGGGCGACACCGATCCCAACCTGACGGGCAAGATCGTGGCCGACAAGCTCCAGCTCTTTGCCAGCCCCGAGCGCACGCTGATCATTTCCGGCGATGCCAGCATCGCCAACGAGAACCGCCAGATCGTGATCCGCGGCAAGTTCCGCGTGGATCGTGGCTTGTTCGACCTGCCCAAGGCCGGCGCCCCGGAGCTGGGCGACGACGTAGTGGTGGTGCGCCGCCGCGACCAGCGCGAGATCAAGACCGCCGCCACGCCGTTGCCGGAGGCCAAGCCGGCCAGCCGTTTCAGCCCGCTGATCGACCTCACGCTCGACCTCGGCGACAATTTCCGCTTCCGCGGGGCCGGCGCGGACCTGCGCCTGGGCGGCCAGCTTGGCGTGCGCAGCGCCCCGCTGACGCCGCTGCGTGCCACCGGCACCATCCGCGTGACCGACGGCACCTATGAGGCGTTTGGGCGCAAGCTCAACATCGAGCGCGGCATCGTCAATTTCAACGGGCCGGTGGACAATCCCAACCTCAATATCCGCGCCATGCGCCGCAACCAGGAAGTGGAGGCAGGGGTGGAGGTGACCGGCACGGTACGCCTGCCGCGCGTCAAGCTGGTGTCCGAGCCGAATGTGCCTGAGGAGGATAAGCTGTCATGGCTGATGTTCGGCTACGGCGCGGAAAGCGCCGCGGCCGGACAGCAGCAGCAACTCAGTGCGGGGGCCCTGGGTGGTGCCGCGCTGGGCATGCTGGGCGGGCGTGCGGGCAAGGGGATCGTGCAGCATCTGGGCATCGACGAGTTTTCGATCGGGCCCAGCACGGCCGGCCTGAACGACCAGCAGGTGGTCAGCGTGGGCAAGGCCGTGACCGAGCAGATCTCGGTGGGCTATGAGCAGAGCCTGACCAGTGCCAGCAACGTGGTCAAGCTGACCTGGGCATTCTCGCGGCGCTGGTCGCTGATTGCCAAGGGTGGCTCGATCAACGGGCTCTCGGTGCTGTTTAACCGCCGCTTCGACAGTTGGGGCAATTTGTTCACGGGCGCGTCCAGCCGCGCCGGAACCGCGAGGAGCCAGACCGATGCCAGCCAGGATGCCGACAGCAATGCAACGGACGCCACCGCGCCCGCGCAGCCCTGAGACACGCACCATGATCTGCGTGCCGCCCACCTCCGCCACTGCCGCGTCTTACCGACGCCTCGCCGCCATGGGACTGATTTCCTCCGTGCTTGCCCTGTTCGGGTGCGACCAGCAAAAGGTCGACGAAGCGATGAAGAAGGCGGGCGATACCGCTCACGCCACCTGGAACTCGGTCAAGCCGGACAGCCAGTTGTTCAAGGGCATCGTCGTAGGTGAATCCAGCGAGGACGACGTGCGCAAACAGGCCGGGCGCCCGGAGATCACGTGGGAAGAAGAGGACGGCGGCCGCCGGCTGGAATACCCGCGCGGCCCGGAAGGCGCCACCACCTGGATGGTGACGATCGGCGCCGATGGCAAGGTGCGCGCCATCGAGCAGGTGCTGACCGCGGAGAACTTCGCGCGCGTGCGCGCCGGCATGAGCCGCGACGATATCCGCCGCCTGGTCGGCAAGCCTACCAAGGTGGAAGCCTTCGCGCTCAAGAAGGAAGAGGTGTGGGGCTACCGCTGGTGGGAAAGCGCGCAGGAGAAGGCGTTCTTCAACGTGCATTTCAACGCCGATGGCAAGGTGACGCACACCTCGCGCAGCGACGAGCGGCTGCAGGGCGGTTAGCCTGCAGCGGCCCGCTCGGCCCGCTCGGCGAGCAATACGCCGGCCCTGGCACAGGCTGCGGCCAGTGTGTCGCAATAGTTTGCCGTGCCCATCCGTTCCAGGAAGCCCGCGCGCCGCATCAGCGACATCACCTGTGCTGCCGCGGCGCAGATCACCAGCGTGCCGCCACGCCGCGCCAGCGTCTTGCGCAAGGCATCCAGCGTGTCCAGGCCGGTGGTGTCCAGTGCCACCAGCTTGCCCACGTCGAGGATCAGCACCGCCGGTACCGGCTGCGTGCGGTCGCGGGGGTCGATCAGCGCTTCCACCTTGTTGACGGCGCCGAAGAAGAGCGCGCCGGTCATGTGATAGGCCGCCACCTCGCCGGCCGGCAGCGGCCTGCCGTCGGCCGCCGGGGGCAGCGCGGCTGGCGCGATCGGCTCGATCTGCGTGAGCGCGGCCATGCGGTAGATGAAGAACAGGCAGGCGAGCACCAGTCCTACCTGCACCGCCACGGTCAGGTCGAACACCACGGTCAGCACGAAGGTGCCGAGCAGGATGATGCGGTAGTTGTTGCTGTAGCGCTTCAGGTGCGTCAGCCCGAACACATGCCACTCGCCCATGTTCCACGCCACGTAGAGCAGGATGGCGGCCAGCGTGGCGAGCGGGATGGCGCTGGCCAGTGGCGCCGCCACCAGCACGATCAGCAGCAGCGTGGCGGCGTGGATCATGCCAGCCACCGGCGTGCGCCCACCGCTGCGCACGTTGGTGACGGTGCGGGCGATGGTGCCTGTGGCCGGCAGGCCGCCGAAGAACGGCGTGACGATATTGGCGATGCCCTGCGCCATCAGCTCCTGGTTGGGATCGTGGCGGTCGTCGATCAGGCTGTCAGCCACACGCGCGCAGAGCAGCGATTCGATGGCGCCGAGCAGGGCGATGGTCAGGGTGGGCGCCACCAGTTGCTGGACCAATTGCCAGCTCAGTTGCGGCAGCGCAAACGGCGGCAGGCCTTGCGGAATGCCGCCGAAGCGCGTGCCGATTGTCTCCACCGGCAAGTGCAGCAGGCCATTGGCCGCGGTGGCTAGCACCAGCGCTATCACCGTGCCGGGAACCATGGCCAGCGCACGGCCAAGGCGGCCGTGCGCATTGGGCGGGCTCGGCGGGCTTGCCGGGTTTGCAGCAATCGTCGATACGGGGCGCCAGCGCTTGCCTGCCAGCAGGGCCAGGCGCGACCAGCCCGCCACCACCACCAGCGAGCTGACCGCCAGCGCTACCGTGGGCCAGGACACCGTGGGCAGGGCGCGTCCCAGCACACGCATCTGCGAAAGGAAATTGCCGGGCAGCTTGCCGGTTTGCAGGCCAAGGAAATCGGCGATCTGCGAGACCATGATCAGCACCGCGATGCCGTTGGTGAAGCCGATCACGATGGCCACGGGGATAAAGCGGATCAGGGTCCCTAGCCGGAACAGCCCCATGGCGAACAGCAGGCCGCCCGCCAGGATGGTAGCGATCAGCAGGTTGGCCACGCCGTAGCGCGCCACGATGCCGTAGACGATGACGATGAAGGCGCCGGCGGGACCGCCGATCTGCACCGGCGAGCCGCCCAGCGCGGCGATCAGGAAGCCCGCGATGATGGCGGTGAACAGGCCGGCCTGCGGTGGCATCCCGGAGGCGATGGCAAAGGCCATCGCCAGCGGCAGCGCCACCACACCCACGGTGAGGCCGGCGGCGAGGTCCTTGAAGAAGAGGGCGCGGTTGTAGTCGCGCAGGCTGTCGAGCAGGCGCGGGTGGAAGGCGGCTAGGGGGAAGGGCTGGCGCAGGCGTGGCCTGCCGCCAGCGGGCGGCGCTGGCGTGCCGGAAGGAGCGGGGGCGTGGCCGGGAACGCTGTCGGGCATGCCAGGAAATCCCATCAACACCCTGTCGGGCATGGGTGCAGTATGGGCTTGCCGGCGGCGTGGCGTCAATCGGCGCCGGCGCCATGGCGCGTTGGCGGCTCAGCGCTGGCGCGCCTTACCGCCGCCGCGGGTCAGCCGATGCGCATGCCCGGCAGAGCGCCTTCGTGCGGCTCCAGGATCCAGAGGCCCGGCGTGGCCTTCTCATCCGCTGCCGATGCGGCCAGCACCATGCCCTCGGACAGCCCGAACTTCATCTTGCGCGGAGCCAGGTTGGCCACCATCACGGTGAGCTTGCCCACCAGTTGCTCGGGCGTGTAGGCCGACTGGATGCCGGAGAAGACGTTGCGCGTCTTGCCTTCGCCCAGGTCCAGCGTGAGCTGCAGCAGCTTGCTCGATCCTTCCACCTTCTGGCAGTCCACGATCTTGGCCACGCGCAGGTCGATCTTGGCGAAGTCGTCGATCGTGATGGTGTCGGCGATGGGCTCGATCGACGCAGTGGCGGCATCCGCTTCACCGGCGGGCGCGGTGGCCTGCAGCGAGTCGCGGTTGGCGGCCAGCAGTGCATCGACCTGCTTGGCATCCACGCGCGTCATCAGGTGCGAGTACGGCTGCACCGGGCGCGAAGCCGACAGTTGCTTGTCGATGCCGCGCCAGTCCAGCGGCTCGATATTGAGGAAGCGCTCCACGCCCGCGGCCATCTGCGGCACCACCGGCTTGAGATAGACGGTGAGCAGGCGGAAGGCTTCCAGCGAGACCGAGCAGGCAGCGTGCAGCGCCGCGCGCTTGCTTTCGTCGCGTGCCAGCTCCCACGGCTTTTCCGTGTCGACGAAGGCGTTCACCGAATCCGTGAGCTCCATCACCAGGCGCAGCGCCTTGCTGTACTCGCGGGCTTCATAGAACTGTGCCACTTGCGGCGCGGCTTCACGCAATTGCTTGAGCAGCGGGTGGGCCAGCGCGGCCTCGTCCACCACGCCGTCGAAGCGCTTGACCAGGAAGCCGGCGGCGCGGCTGGCAATGTTGACGTACTTGCCGATCAGGTCGCTGTTCACGCGCGCAATGAAGTCATCGAGGTTCAGGTCGAGGTCTTCCATGCTGGCGTTGAGCTTGGCGGCGAAGTAGTAGCGCAGCCATTCCGGGTTCATGCCAGTGTCGATATAGCTCTGCGCGGTGATGAAGGTGCCGCGCGACTTGCTCATCTTGGCGCCGTCCACCGTCAGGAAGCCGTGCGCGAACACGTTGGTGGGCGTGCGGTAGCCCGAGAAGCGCAGCATGGCCGGCCAGAACAGCGTATGGAAATACAGGATGTCCTTGCCGATGAAGTGGTATTGCTCGGCGGTGGAGTGCGGGCCTACCCAGGCGTCGAAATCGATGCCCTTCTTTTCGGCCAGGTTCTTGAAGCTGGCGTAGTAGCCGATCGGCGCATCCAGCCACACGTAGAAATACTTGCCGGGAGCCCCGGGAATCTCGAAGCCGAAGTAGGGCGCATCGCGCGAGATGTCCCAGTCCGACAGCGTGGAAGTCTCGCCTTCGGCGCCAAGCCATTCCTGCATCTTGTTGGCCGCTTCCGGCTGGGCCAGGTCAGCCACCCACTCGCGCAGGAAGGTTTCGCAGCGCGGGTCGGACAGCTTGAAGAAGTAATGCGCGGAGGACTTGCGCACCGGCGTGGCGCCCGACACCACCGAGTACGGGTTCTTCAGGTCGGTGGGCACGTAGGTGGTGCCGCAGACTTCGCATGAGTCGCCGTACTGGTCCTTGGCGCCGCACTTCGGGCACTCGCCCTTGATGAAGCGGTCCGGCAGGAACATGTTCTTGACCGGGTCGTAGAACTGCTCGACCTCGCGCTCGGCGATCAGGTCCTCGGCCTTCAGCGCCAGGTAGATCTTCTCGGAGAGCTGCTTGTTCTCCTCCGAGTCGGTGCTGTAGTAGTTGTCGAACGACACCATGAAGCTGTCGAAGTCGCGCTTGTGCTCGGTCCACACGCGATCGATCAGCTGCTTGGGCGTAATGCCTTCTTTCTCGGCCCGCAGCATCACCGGGGTGCCGTGCGTGTCGTCCGCGCCGACGTAGTAGACCTCGTTCGCCATCATGCGCTGGAAGCGCACCCAGATGTCGGTCTGGATGTATTCCACCAGGTGGCCGATATGGATCTGGCCGTTGGCGTAGGGCAGGGCAGAAGTAACGAGGATGCGACGTGCGGTCATGGAAAAATTGCCGGTCAGGAGGGGGTTGGACGGAAAGGCGGGGGGCGTCGCCACCAAAGTCGGGCGGGCACCGTGAGAGGGCTATTCTAACAAGCGGGGCGGGCAGCGCGTGCACTGCGCAGGGGCGCGGCGGGAAGAGAGTGCTCTGGTCGGTCTTTAGTGATGCAAAAAGCACTCAACAAACTGAGAACAAAAAAAGCGCCGGTCAGAGCCGGCGCAGCTTTCCACAACGGAAAAGGAGGAGAAATCAGGTACCGCCCGGGAGGTCAGCCACCCATCGCGAGCCAGCAACGGTGACAAGCGGTACCTATTTCTATGACCGCATCATCTCTGAATTGGTTTCAAATAAATTTCGACCCGGCGATTTTGTGCGCGTCCGGCCTCGGTGGCGTTGTCCGCGACCGGCTGGGTCTGGCCCCGTCCTTCGGCTGCCAGGCGGGTCCGGGCGACGCCTCGGTCACCCAGGTAGGTCGCGACGCTCTGGGCGCGGCGCTGCGACAGTTGCATGTTGTAGTTCGGGTTGCCGGTGCTGTCGGTATGGCCCACCACGGTGGCGGAGACGTCCTGTTGCTGGGCAAGGGTCTGCGAGACCTGGTCGAGCACCGAGCGGAACGACGGCTTGATGGTGGCGCTGTCCGTATCGAAGGTCACCTGGCTGGGGATGTTCACCTTGAGCGAGCCGTCCGGCTGCTCGGTGATCTGCGTGCCCGTGCCCGCCGTGTCCTTGTTCAGCTTGCCGCGGATTGCGTTCCAGTTGTAACCCGTGGCCCCGCCCAGGGCCCCGCCGACCGCCGCGCCGACGAGCGTGCCGGTGGTATTGCCGCCGATCAGGTTGCCCAGGCCGGCGCCGACCGCAGCGCCCACGCCGGTGCCGACCGCGGTCTGGGTGCCTTGTTCTGTGGCGCAGCCGGCGGCAAGGGTGGCGACAATGGCAAGGCTGACGAGCTTGAGTTTCATGCTTTCTCCTTCAGGACGAAGCTTTTTTGGCTGATTTTGAGGTGGTGCGCGCAACATCGCTAGAAATAACGCGGAAGGCACCTGAATACAAGGGCCCGGACCGTATTCACCGGGCTCGCGTTCCTGGCGCACTACAATAAGGAGATGATGCCGGGTGCACAAGCCTGTGGCTGTGACAGTTGTAAGTGCGTGTAATTCCACGTGCGTAATATGGGCTTGCCGCCCGCGCGTTCCCCTCACGTTACCCTTGCGCCGCACTTCGTTCATACTTTGATAAAGTACGCGCCTTCCCCATATTCCCATATTCAGTAGCGGAGATTGTCTTGAGCCTCACCGTCGACCAGGTTACCGAAGTCCTGCGCACCGTGATCGACCCCAACACGGGCCGGGATCTGGTGTCCACCCGTTCGGCTCGCAATGTGCGGGTCGAAGGCGGCGATGTGTCGCTGGAAGTGGAGCTGGGTTATCCCGGCAAGAGCCAGCTGGAACCGATCCGCAAACAAGTGGTGGATGCGCTGCGCCAATTGCCCGGCGTGGCCAATGCCAACGTGGCCGTCAGCATGAACATCGTGGCCCACGCGGTGCAGCGCGGCGTCAAGCTGCTGCCGGGCGTCAAGAACGTGATCGCCGTGGCGTCGGGCAAGGGCGGCGTGGGCAAGTCCACCACTGCCGTCAACCTGGCGCTGGCGCTGTCCGCCGAGGGTGCCCGCGTGGGCATGCTCGACGCCGACATCTACGGCCCGAGCCTGCCCATGATGCTGGGCATCGATGGCCGCCCGGAGTCGTCCGATGGCCAGACCATGGAGCCGCTCGAAGGCCACGGCCTGCAGGCCAACTCGATCGGCTTCCTGATCGAGCAGGACAACCCGATGGTGTGGCGCGGCCCGATGGTGACCTCGGCGCTGGAGCAGTTGCTGCGCCAGACCAACTGGCACGATCTCGATTACCTGATCGTGGACATGCCGCCGGGCACCGGCGACATCCAGCTGACGCTGTCGCAGAAAGTGCCGGTGACGGGTGCTGTCATCGTCACCACTCCCCAGGATATCGCCCTGCTGGACGCCAAGAAGGGCCTGAAGATGTTCGAGAAGGTGGGCATCCCCATCCTCGGCATCGTCGAGAACATGGCTGTCTACTGCTGCCCGAACTGCGGCCACGTCGAGCATATCTTCGGCGAAGGCGGTGGCGAGAAGATGTGCCAGGACTACGGCGTGGACCTGCTGGGCAGCATGCCGCTTAACCGCTCGATCCGCGAGCAGGCCGATACCGGCCGGCCCACCGTGGTAGCCGATCCTGACAGCCCGATCGCCGAGCTGTACCGCGCCATGGCGCGCAAGGTGGCCGTCAAGGTGGCCGACCGCGCCCGCGACATGACCAGCAAGTTCCCCAGCATCGTGGTGCAGAACACCTGATCCCATGGACACGCCAGCCGACTCTGCTGCAGGCAACCCGGCCCCCGACGCCGTGCCCGCCGGCCGGCCCGGCGTGACCATGGCCGTGGTGATGCGCCGTGTGCCGCTGGCCAGCCGCTGGCAGCCTTGGAAATGGGAACTCGACGCCGTGCTGCCGGATCTTGGCGAGTTCGGCGCCATACCCCACTGCCTGGCGCAGGACGAACACGGCGCGCGCTGGCTGTACCCAGGCTACGCCGTCACGCTGTTCCGTGACGAGGCCGAGGGCTACTACCTCAACCTCACTTCCACCGCGCCCTGCTGGTTCGTGCTGTGGCGAATGGCGGAGGAGGGCGGGCAGGCCGCCATGCCGACGTCGCGCGACGGCGAGCCGCTGCCGGTGCCAATGACGGTGACACTGTCCTACAACGAGGCCGGACGCTGGCTCGACGCCGGCGAAACCGTCGAGAACGTACCGCTGGCCCCTGAGCAGCTGGAGTGGCTGCAAGCCTACGTGGCCCAGTACTACCGGCCCGAGTCCAAGAAACGCCGCCGCCCGGAATCATTCAAGGCGCCGGAGGACCGGGCGCGCTACTGATGCAGGCAAACCGCGCATGAGCGATGCTTCCTTCCTGTCGCGCTGGTCCCGCCGCAAGGCTGCGGCGCGCGACGGCAAGCCGCTTGAGGCTGAGCCCCGCCTTCCGGCGCAGTCGTCCGAGCCTCCCGGCAGGGATGCGCCAGTAGCCCGGGCACTGCCAGACCCCGTCCCACCTACCCCACCCGCTGAACCGCTTCCCACGCTAGCCGATGCCGCCTTGCTGCAGCCGGGCGACAGCATTGCCCGCTTCGTCGCGCGTGGCGTGGACGAAAACGTGAAGCGCGCCGCGCTCAAGACGTTGTTCGCCGATCCGCATTTCAACGTGATGGACGGCCTCGATACCTATATCGACGACTACAGCCAGCCCGATCCGATTCCGCTGGATGTGCTGCGGCGCATGCGCCAGTCCGAGACGCTGGGGCTGTTCGCGCCCACCGACGAGGAACTGGCAGCGGCTCGCGCACAGCAAGAAGGGCCCGATGTGCAAGACGCGGCCCTGGTGCCGCCCGAACCGTCTGCTGCATTGCCACAATCAGCCGGCGAGGCAGCGGAGCCCGGCATTGCCACCGCCACCGCCACCGATGCCGATGCCGATGCCAGCTTGCCTCCTGCCGCATCCCCGGCTGGCCATTCCGCCCCAGGCAAACACGCGTAGTCGCGGCCCGCGGCGCGGCCTACAATAGGCTTCCCCCACATTCCGCCGGCGGCAAGACTCCCAACCAAGGGGGCGGCCAGGCCGGCCAGCCGCACTCTCCATGCCGACGCTGATCTGCAATTGCAACGACACGATGCCGCTTGACGGGGCGGCATTGTCGGGCAGTGTTCCCGCGCCCGCGGGTGGCGCGAAGACGCCGCTCAAGGTCCATCATCTGCTGTGCCGCCGCGAGATTGGAGATTTCACCGCCGCGCTTGCCGGCACCGACGATGTCATCGTGGCTTGCACGCAGGAGCGCGCGCTGTTTACGGAGGTAGCCGCCCGGCGCCAGGCCGAGGGCGCCATGACGGCGCCCGTGCGCTTCGTCAATATCCGCGAGACCGGTGGCTGGTCGCAGGGGGCGCGGCGCGACCCGAAAACCGCCAACGCCAAGATCGCTGCCTTGCTGGCCGCCGCCGCGCTGCCGGACCCGGATCCGGTGCCCGTGGTGGACTACCGCTCCGGCGGCGCCGCGCTGGTGCTAGGCCCCGCCGACCGCGCGATCCCCTGGGCCGGCAAGCTGGCCGAAGCGGGCATGGAAGTTTCGGTCCTGCTCAGCGCCGCCGCCGGGGCCATGGCCCCGGCCGGCCTGCCCGCCTCGCGGGCGTTCCCTGTGCACAGCGGCAAGCTGGTCAAGCTCGGCGGGTGGCTGGGCGCTTTCGAGGCCAGCTGGGAGACCGGCGCGGGGCGCAGCAACCCGATCGACCTGGACCTGTGCACGCGCTGCAATGCCTGCATCGACGCTTGCCCGGAAGACGCCATCGATTTCAGCTACCAGGTGGACCTGGACCGCTGTCGCTCGCACCGCGCTTGCGTGAAGGCCTGTGGAGCTGCCGCCGCGATCGACTTTGACCGCCCGGCCGCCACTGCCACGGAACGCTTCGACCTGGTGTTCGACCTCGCCGACACGCCCGCCTTGCTCATGCACGCGCCGCCGCAGGGCTACCTGTACGCCGGTGCGGATGGGCTGCGCCAGCAGGCACAGGCATTGGCGCTGGTCCAGCTGGTGGGCGAGTTCGAGAAGCCGAAGTTCTTCCAGTACAAGGAGAAACTCTGCGCGCATGGCCGCAACCAGACCACGGGTTGCACGGCCTGTATCGACATCTGCTCCACCGAAGCGATCCGCTCGCAATGGCACGACGGGCGCGGCCGCATTGAGGTCACGCCGAACCTGTGCATGGGCTGCGGCGCCTGCACCACGGTGTGCCCGAGCGGCGCCATCAGCTATGCCTATCCCAAGCCGGATCACCTCGGCGAGCGCTTGCGCACCCTGATCTCGGCCTACCGCGCTGCGGGCGGGCGCGACGCTGTGCTGTTGCTGCATGGCGAGGAGTACGGCAATGCGCCCATCCTGGCGCTGGGCCGCGCCGCGCGTGCCGGACAGGCCCACGGCATGCCGCCCAATGTGATTCCGGTGGGGTTGTTCCACCCGGCCGCGTGCGGGCTTGAGCTGTGGCTGGCGGCCATCTGCTGGGGTGCTGGACGTGTCGCCGTGATGCTCACCGGTGACGAGGCCCCGCAATACCGTACGGCGCTGGCCGGGCAGGTGGCAGTGGGGCAGGCCATTCTGGCGGGCCTCGGCTATGACGGCGAATGCCTGTCGCTGGTGGATGGCCCGGATGCCGCCACGCTGGACGCGCAACTATCGGCCTTGGCTGCGCCGGGGAGCAACCGGCCAGCCGCGCCACCCGCCGTGTTCCACGCTGCGGCCGCCAAGCGCGAGACGCTGGATTTCGCGCTTGATCACCTCGTGCGCAATGCGCCGCGCCCGGCCGCCAGCGTTGCGCTGCCTGCCGGGGCGCCGCTGGGCGCGGTGGCGGTGGACACCGGGCGCTGCACGCTGTGCATGGCCTGCGTGGGCGCCTGCCCTTCGCAAGCGCTGCGCGATAATCCCGAGCGGCCGGTGCTGGGCTTCCTGGAGCGCAACTGCGTGCAGTGCGGCTTGTGCGAGAAGACCTGCCCGGAAGACGCCATCACCCTGGTGCCGCGCTTGCTCACCGGTGAGCAAGCGCGCCGCACCGTGACGTTGGCCGAGACCCAGCCTTTCCATTGCATTCGCTGCGCCAAGCCGTTCGGCACCGCCCAGATGGTGCATGCCATGCTGGCCCGGCTGGCGAGCCACCCGGCGTTTGCCGGCGAGGCCGCCGAGCGCCTGAAGATGTGCGGCGATTGCCGCGTCGTCGACATGATGGAAAAGAACAGCGGCGAGGCCAGCGGCAACGCCTTGCAGTAGCCAAGCAGGCCATCCTTGAGAATCATCACGACATGACAGATTTCCAGCCTATCCAGCTGATCCCTCCGGTCGCCCACGCGGCGCCCAACGCAGAAGACACCGCCCGGGCGGACCTGTACGGCCTGCTGGCCACGCTGCTGTATCGCGCGCCGGATGCCGCGCTGCTGCACCATATCGCCGCCAACCGCGCGCACGGCGAGGACGCCGCCACGCCGCTGGGCGACGCCTGGAACGATTTGTGCGACGCAGCATCGGTCACCACGGCCGAGCAAGCCAGCGACGAATACCAGCAATTGTTCGTCGGCGTGGGCAAGCCGGAAGTCCTGCTGTACGGCTCCTACTACCAGACCGGCTTCCTCAATGAGCGCCCGCTGGTGGCGCTGCGCGACGACCTGGCGCGCTATGGCCTGGTGCGGCAGGACAACGTCAGCGAGACCGAGGATCACATCGCCACATTGTGCGAGGTGATGCGCTTCCTGGTGGCGGGCGAGGATGCCGGCGTGGCAAACCTTGCCGAGCAGCAGCATTTTTTCTCGCGCCATCTGCAGTCATGGGTGGAAACCCTGTGCGACAGCGCGGCGGCGCATCCGCAAGCGCGGCTCTATGCCCGCGTGGCCGCGCTGCTGAAGGCTTTCATGGCGGTCGAGGCGATCGCGCTGGAAATGCATTGATTGCACGCAAGATCTTGATTGCCATCATGGAAATCCCGGGGAGTCATGGTCTTTCGACACATATCATTCTAAAATAGGCAGTAGTGTTCATAACAGGATTGGTAATCGGTCTGGACAGGCCGAGGAGCCCCCCAAAATGAAAGACAAGCAGCCGAAGGCCGCGCGCCGCGCCTTCCTTGCCGGCACCGGGGTCGTTGCCGCGGCCGGCGCCGCCGCCGCGCTGACTTCGCGCGGTCCGGCCATGCCCGCTGTGCCCAGCCTGGCGGCGGCCATTCCCGATGTCACGTCGACCGACGGCGACGGCTACCGGGTCACAGAACATATTCGCAAGTACTACCGGACTACGCTGGTGTGAGTGGCCGCGCCTGGCGCACGCCTCGCTTTACCTCGTTTCCATCCTGGGGTGATACATGATCTTGACCCGCAAACGCGCGGCGCAGGGCAGCGCATCTTCGCAACTGGCTAGCGGCTCGGGCGAGCGCGCTGGCGGCCGGTTATCCGAGCGTCTGGCTGCCGGGCTGGCGGGTGCCATGCCCACCATGGACCGGCGCAGCTTTCTCAAGCGTTCCGGCATCGGGGTGGGCGCGGGGCTGGCGGCTTCGCAGCTGACGTTGTTGCGCCGGGCGGATGCCGCGGATGCATCAGGTGCCGCCGGCACTGGCGAAGGCCAGGGCAATATCGTTGTGCGCCGTACCGTATGCGGTCACTGTTCGGTGGGCTGCGCGGTCGACGCCGTGGTGCAGAACGGCGTGTGGGTGCGCCAGAACCCGGTCTTCGATTCGCCGATCAACATGGGCGCGCACTGCGCCAAGGGCGCCGCGCTGCGCGAGCACGGCCACGGTGAGTACCGGCTGAAGTACCCGATGAAGCTGGTGAACGGCAAATACCAGCGCATCGGCTGGGACCAGGCGCTTGACGAGATCACCGCCAGGATGAAAGAGATCCGCCAGCAGACCGGGCCGGACTCGATGTTCTTCGTCGGTTCTTCCAAGCACAGCAACGAAGGGTCCTACCTGCTGCGCAAGTGGGTGTCGTTCTTCGGCACCAACAACACCGATCACCAGGCACGCATCTGCCACTCCACCACGGTGGCCGGCGTGGCAAATACCTGGGGCTATGGTGCGATGACCAACTCGTACAACGATATGCAGAACGCCCGCGCGGCGCTGTATATCGGCTCCAACGCGGCCGAGGCGCACCCGGTGTCGATGCTGCACCTGCTGCACGCCAAGGAGAACGGCTGCAAGGTGATCGTGGTCGATCCGCGCTACACCCGCACGGCCGCGAAGTCCGACTACTACGTACGGGTCCGCTCGGGCACCGATATCGCGTTCCTGTTTGGCGTGCTGTACCACATCTTCCAGAACGGCTGGGAAGACCAGAAGTACATCAACGATCGCGTCTACGGCATGGACAAGGTAAAGGAGGAAGTCCTTGCCAAGTGGACGCCGGACAAGGTCGAGGAAGTCTGCGGCGTGCCCGAGGCGCAGGTCCACCAGGTTGCCGAGATCATGGCCAAGAACCGGCCCAGCACGCTGGTGTGGTGCATGGGCCAGACCCAGCACACCATCGGCAACGCCATCGTGCGCGCCTCCTGCCTGGTGCAGCTGGCGCTGGGCAATATCGGCGTGTCGGGCGGCGGCGCCAACATCTTCCGCGGCCACGACAATGTGCAGGGCGCGACCGACGTGGGCCCCAACCCGGATTCCCTGCCGGGCTACTACGGCCTGGCCACCGGGGCGTGGAAGCACTTCGCCGCGGTGTGGGGCGTCGACTACGAATGGATAAAGAAGCAGTACGCCTCGCAGGCGATGATGGAGAAGTCCGGCACCACGGTGTCGCGCTGGATCGATATCGTTACCGAGAAGCCCGAGCTGATCGACCAGGACAACAACGTCCGCGGGGTGTTTTTCTGGGGCCATGCGCCCAACTCGCAGACGCGCGGGCTGGAGATGAAGAAGGCGCTCGACAAGCTCGACCTGCTGGTGGTGATCGACCCGTATCCGTCAGCCACCGCCGCGATGGCCAACATGCCGCCGGCGCAAGGCGACAAGGTCAACCCGAACCGCGCGGTCTACCTGCTGCCGGCCTGCACGCAGTTCGAGACCACCGGGTCCTGCACGGCCTCCAACCGCTCGCTGCAGTGGCGCGAGAAGGTGATCGAGCCGCTGTTCGAGTCGATGCCGGACCACACCATCATGCAGGCCTTCGCCGAGCGGCTCGGCTTTGGCAAGGAGCTGTCGAAGAACTTCAAGCTCAACGAGGTCAAGCGCGCGGGCCGGACCTGGATGGAGCCCGAAGTCGAATCCATCCTGCGCGAGATCAACGCCAGCAACTGGACCATCGGCTACACCGGGCAATCTCCCGAGCGGCTCAAGTCTCATATGCGCAATATGGAGAAGTTCGACGTGCGCACGCTGCGTTGCCTGGGCGGCAAGGATCCGCTGACCGGCTACGACCTGACCGGAGACTACTTCGGCCTGCCGTGGCCGTGCTATGGCACGCCGGAGCTCAAGCACCCCGGCTCGCCTAACCTGTATGACACCAGCCGCAACGTCATGGACGGCGGGGGCAACTTCCGCGCCAACTTCGGCGTGGAGCGCGACGGCGTCAGCCTGCTGGCCGAGGACGGTTCGTACTCAAAAGGCGCGGACATTACCACCGGCTATCCGGAGTTCGACCACGTGCTGCTGAAGAAGCTGGGATGGTGGGACGAGCTGACGGACGCCGAGAAGCAGAAGGCCGAAGGCAAGAACTGGAAGACGGATCTGTCCGGTGGCATCCAGCGCGTGGTGTTGAAGAACCATGGCTGCCACCCCTTTGGCAACGCCAAGGCGCGGGCCATTGTGTGGAACTTCCCCGACCCGATCCCGCAGCATCGCGAGCCGTTGTATTCCACCCGGCCCGACATGGTCGCCAAGTACCCCACGCACGACGACAAGATGGCGTTCTGGCGGCTGCCCACGCTGTACAAGTCGCTGCAGCAGCGCAACGTCGAGAACAAGCTCTACGAGAAGTTCCCGATCATCCTTACCTCCGGCCGCCTGGTCGAATACGAGGGCGGGGGTGAGGAAACCCGGTCCAACCCGTGGCTGGCTGAGTTGCAGCAGGAGAACTTCGTCGAGATCAACCCGCGCGCGGCGTCCGATCGCGGCATCCGCAACGGCGATTTCTGCTGGGTCAGCACGCCCACCGGCGCGCACATCAAGGTGCGCGCGCTGGTGACCGAGCGCGTCGGCGTGGATACCGCCTTCATCCCGTTCCACTTCTCTGGCTGGTGGCAGGGCAAGGACCTGAAGGACTACTACCCGGAGGGCGCGATGCCGATCGTGCGCGGCGAGGCCGTCAACACGGCCACCACCTACGGCTATGACTCGGTGACGATGATGCAGGAAACCAAGACCACGATCTGCCAGATCGCACGGTTCACCTGAATGCGGTTGTGATCGACATCGAAATAGCGGCAGGGATAGTGGCAGGGATAGCGATAGAGACAGCGATAGGGACAGAGACCAAGGGCAAGGAACGACCATGGCACGCATGAAATTCATCTGTGACGCCGAGCGTTGCATCGAGTGCAACAGCTGCGTCACCGCCTGCAAGAACGAGCACGAGGTGCCGTGGGGTGTCAACCGGCGCCGCGTGGTGACCATCAACGACGGCATCGTCGGCGCGGAGAAATCGATCTCGGTCGCGTGCATGCACTGCTCGGACGCGCCTTGCATGGCGGTGTGCCCGGTCGACTGCTTCTACCGTACCGACGACGGCGTGGTACTGCACGACAAGGACGTCTGCATCGGCTGCGGCTACTGCTCGTACGCCTGCCCGTTCGGCGCCCCCCAGTTCCCCAGCGCCGGGACTTTCGGCGTGCGCGGCAAGATGGACAAGTGCACGTTCTGTGCCGGCGGGCCGGAGAAGAACGGCAGCGACGAAGAATTCGAGAAGTACGGACGCAACCGGCTGGCCGAAGGCAAGCTGCCGCTGTGCGCGGAAATGTGCTCGACCAAGGCGCTGCTGGGCGGCGACGGCGACGTGATTGCCGACATACTGCGCAACCGCGTGATCAAGCGCGGCAAAGGCGGCGATGTGTTCGGCTGGGGCACGGCCTACGGCAACAAGGGCGCCGCGCAGGGTGCCGCGGGCGCGGCGCCGCCCGCCGCGCCACCCGCTTCAGGCGCCTCGGGAGCACAGCCATCATGACCCGCCTGTTGCTGATCCTGCTGGCCGCCGGCTGCACCGCGCTGGCCGCCTGCGGCGAGCGCGCGCAGACCGCCACGGCGGCGCACAAGAAATCCGACGCGCCGGCGTACGAGGGCGCGCCGGGCGATCCCTTCGTGGCCAAGGGCTGGACGCCGGGCGACAAGACCAGCTGGCAGAACCAGATCCGCGAGCGCAACCAGTACCAGAACGAATACAACCGCACGCCATGACAGCGGCGATGCGAAGCCCGGGGCGCACCCTGGCCGACCCGATGGAGGGCATATGAAGCCAACGCTCAATCCTGGCTGGTTCCGCTACCTGGCGGGGGTGGCTTGCGCGCTGGCCTTGCTGGCGCCGCCCGGGGCCGCGCGGGCGCAAGCCCATGCTCCGGCCCAGGGCGCTTCCGCGCCGCAGGCGGCCGGCGCGCCCGCCGATGCCAACAACCCCGCCACGCATCCGGCCCAGCCCTTCGCGGGCATTGCTTCCGAGAACATCTTCAACGTGCCCCGCCGCGATCTCGCAGCCGAGGCGCAGGCCCAGCAGGCGCGTAGCAAGGAGCAACCGGGCAACAACGCGCCGGTCTGGCGGGAGGCGAATTCCGACCAGGCGCACTACAGCAGCCTGCCCGCCAAGGAAGCCGGGGTGCTGATCCAGCGCACCGGGCAGAAATGGCGCCTGTTCCGCAACGGGGTGATCACCGTCTGGGGCGGCTGGCTGATCGTGCTGGTGCCCGCCGCGATCCTGGCCTTCTTCTTCTGGCGCGGCACCATCCCGCTCAAGACGCCGCGTACCGGGCGCATGATCCAGCGCTTTACGCCGCTGGAGCGCATGGTGCACTGGACCATGGCGATTTCATTCGTCACGCTGGCGGTCTCGGGCATCGTGATGCTGTTCGGCAAGCATTTCCTGCTGCCGCTGATGGGCCACACCTTGTTCGGCTGGCTCACCTACCTGCTGAAGAACGTCCATAACATCGTCGGCCCGGTCTTTACCTTGTCGGTGATCGTCGGCTTCGTGATCTTCGTGCGCGACAACTTCCCCGCCCGGGAGGACTGGCAGTGGCTCATCAAGCTTGGCGGGCTCGTGTCCGGCAAGCATGTGCCAAGCGGGCGCTTCAACGCTGGCGAGAAGGCCTGGTTCTGGGGCGGGCTGGTGGTCTTCGGCCTGATCCTGTCGGCCTCCGGCTGGGTGCTCGACATGATCGTGCCCGGCATGGATTTCTACCGCGCCACCATGCAGATCGCCAACGTCATCCATGGCATCGCGGCGGTGCTGATGATCGCCATGGCCTGCGGCCATATCTACATGGGTACCATCGGCATGGAAGGGGCCTACCGCGCCATGCGTGACGGCTGGGTCGATGAGGCCTGGGCCAAGGAGCACCACGAGCTCTGGTACGACGATATCAAGGCAGGCAAGATCCCCGCGCAGCGCGCGGCCGAGCCGGAGCCGGGCGAGCGCGCCGGTGGCCGGGCCAGCCCGGGCGAAGTCTGAGCGCGCCGCCGATCCCCCAACGAGGAGCCCGATCCATGAGCCGCATTCTGCTAATGCTCGCCCTGGCCCTTGCCGGCACAGGCGCCATGGCCAAGCTGCCGCCGCCGACGGAGGCGCAAAAGCTCAAGGCCGACGAAGCCAAGGCGCGCGCCGGCTGGGCCGACAAGGTGGCCGCTTATCAGCTCTGCCGAGCGCAAGACAAGGCGGCGGCGCGCTACTACAGCGACATGCAGGCCAAAGGCAAGGCGGTGCCAACGGCCGCCGCGTCCGCGCCGTGCGCCGATCCGGGCCCGTTCGTGGCGCAAGCGCCGGCTGAGCAAGCCGCGGCAAGCACTGCTGGAGGGCCTTCCACTGCACCTGTCGCCGCGCCTTCGGATCACAAACCGGCCGCAGCGCCGGGCACGGGAGCGGTACAATCGCCCCGGACATCACCGTGAGAGGAGGTTCGGCATGAAGCGTGTACGTGTACTTTTCGGTCTGGCTGTAGCGGGCACCCTGGCAGGCACTCTGGCCGGCTGCGGGGGCATGGGGATGGGCAGTTCGGATACTGCGGTCGCCACGCTGGCGTCCAAGAGCGGCACTGCGACGCAGGGCAGCATCACCTTCACCCAGCGCGGTGACACGGTGCTGGTCAAGGCCGACGTAACCGGCCTGCCGCCCAATACGGAACACGGCTTCCACGTGCACGAGAAAGGCGACTGCTCGGCCCCCGACGCCATGAGCGCGGGCGGCCACTTCAACCCGACGGCCAAGCCGCACGGCTCGATGTCGATGCCCGACCATCATGCCGGTGACATCAACAACCTCAAGGCCGACGCTACCGGCCGCGCCCAGGCCAGCTTCGAGCTGAGCGGCGTGACCTTGGCCCCGGGCCCCACCAGCCTGGTGGGCCGCGCGGTGGTCGTCCACAAGGACCCGGACGACTACAAGACCCAGCCCACCGGCAACTCCGGCGGCCGCATTGCTTGCGGCGTGATCGCCAAGTCCTGACGGATGGGCGGCGCGGGCCGGCAACTCCCGGCGCGCGCCATCCACCCGCATCCCCCACGCCCATGCCCCTGCGCCCTGAAATGACCCACGCGTGTGTCCCCTTGATCGAAGAGGTCGAGGTGGTCGACGAGCAGGGCCGCCTGCGGCAGGCCTTCCTGCCCGGCGAGCGCCCGCTGACGGTCTACCTGGACAAACGCGAGCTGGTGACGCTGATGACGCTGGGCGGGGCGCCGGAGGCCCTGGTGCTGGGTTACCTGCGCAACCAGCGCCTGGTCGAATCGATCGAGGATATCGCTGCGATCCAGGTCGACTGGGAAATTGAATCCGCCGCCGTCACGACCCGCACGGGCGTGGATCGCATCGAGGAGCGCACGGCGCGCCGGGTGGTGACCACCGGCTGTGGCCAGGGCACCGTGTTTGGCTCGTTGCTGGACGAAGTGGACAATATCCGGCTGCCGGACGACGCCACCTTGGACCAGGAAACGCTCTACGGCATCGTTGACACCATCCGGCTGCAGCAGTCGGTCTACAAACAGGCGGGCTCCGTGCATGGCTGCGCACTGTTCCGCGGGCGCGAGCTGCTGATGTTCATCGAGGATGTGGGTCGCCACAACGCCGTGGATGCCATCGCGGGGCTGATGTGGCTCGAAGGCATGAGCGGCGCCGACAAGGTGTTCTACACCACCGGGCGGCTGACCTCGGAGATGGTGATCAAGGGCGCCCAGATGGGCATTCCATTCCTGCTGTCGCGCTCGGGCGTCACGCAGATGGGCTACCAGATGGCCCGGCGCGTCAACCTGGCTCTCTTTGCCCGGTGCACGGGGCGCCACTTCCTGCTCTATACCGGCCGCGAACGCTTCCGGCACCAGCTGCCGGAGCAAGCCACGGCCTGACGCCCTGGGGGCGGACGGCCCGTTGCGGGGCCGGGACGGCATTTAAGGCGGTGATGCCGGATTTTGGTTGTACAATGCGGCCCATCGCAAGGCCCCGGCAGGTCCGGCGCGCCTGTGAGCAAATGCGAGCAGTGTTCCCGGTCAGCATGGGCCGCGCCCGAGCCTGCCCTCATTTGTTCATCCCGATACCCCTATGAGCATCAAATCCGATAAGTGGATCCGCCGCATGGCGGAACAGCACGGCATGATCGAGCCCTTCGAGCCCGGCCAGGTACGGGAAGAAGACGGCCGCAAGATCGTTTCGTACGGCACCTCGAGCTACGGCTACGACATCCGCTGCGCCGACGAATTCAAGATCTTCACCAATATCAACAGCACCATCGTCGATCCGAAGAACTTCGACGAAAAGTCCTTTGTCGACTTCAAGGGCGATGTTTGCATCATCCCGCCGAACTCCTTCGCGCTGGCCCGCACGATGGAGTATTTCCGCATTCCGCGCAGCGTGCTGACCATCTGCCTGGGCAAGAGCACCTACGCGCGCTGCGGCATCATCGTCAACGTGACCCCGTTCGAGCCGGAATGGGAAGGCTATGTGACGCTGGAGTTCTCGAACACCACGCCGCTGCCTGCCAAGATCTACGCCGGTGAAGGCTGTGCCCAGGTGCTGTTCTTCGAGAGCGACGAGATCTGCGAGACTTCCTACCGCGATCGCGGTGGCAAGTACCAGGGTCAGCAAGGTGTCACACTGCCGAAGACCTGATCGCATACAATGCGCGCGTTGCGGTGCTACGGGAAACCCCGGGGCCGCGCGCCAAGCCTGAACGTCGAGCCACATGCCGACCCAGGGGGACGAATCCCCGGGCCATGTGGCTCAAGTCCTTCTTGCCGTCCAAGGATGCCAAATGAAATTCCGCTTCCCCGTCATCATCATCGATGAAGACTTCCGCTCCGAGAACATTTCCGGCTCGGGCATCCGCGCGCTGGCGCAGGCCATCGAGCAAGAAGGCATGGAGGTGATGGGCCTGACCAGCTATGGCGACCTGACCTCCTTCGCCCAGCAGTCCAGCCGCGCCTCCTCGTTCATCGTGTCGATCGACGACGACGAGTTCGTCAGCGAAGACGACCGGCCCGAAGCCGCGGCCATCGAGAAGCTGCGCGCCTTCGTCAACGAAGTGCGCCGCCGCAATACCGACCTGCCCATCTTCCTGTACGGCGAGACGCGCACCTCGCGGCATATCCCTAACGATATCCTGCGCGAGCTGCACGGCTTCATCCACATGTTCGAGGACACGCCGGAATTCGTCGCGCGCCACATCATCCGCGAAGCCCGGGTCTACCTGGATTCGCTGGCGCCGCCGTTCTTCAAGGCGCTGATCGCGTACGCGCAGGACAGCTCCTACTCGTGGCACTGCCCCGGCCACTCGGGTGGCGTGGCGTTCCTGAAGAGCCCGGTCGGCCAGGTGTTCCACCAGTTCTTCGGCGAGAACATGCTGCGCGCCGACGTCTGCAATGCCGTCGATGAGCTCGGCCAGCTGCTCGACCACACCGGCCCGGTGGCGGCCTCGGAGCGAAATGCCGCGCGCATCTTCAACTCCGACCACATGTACTTCGTCACCAACGGCACGTCCACCTCGAACAAGATGGTGTGGCATGCCAACGTGGCGCCGGGCGACATCGTGGTGGTGGACCGCAACTGCCACAAGTCGATCCTGCACGCGATCATGATGACAGGCGCGATTCCCGTGTTCCTGATGCCCACGCGCAATCACTACGGCATCATCGGCCCGATCCCGAAGAGCGAGTTCGATCCCGAGACCATTCGCCGCAAGATTGCCGCCCACCCGTTCGCCAGCCAGGCCAAGAACCAGAAGCCGCGCATCCTGACCATCACCCAGGGCACCTACGACGGCGTGCTGTACAACGCCGAACAGATCAAGGAAATGCTGGCCACCGAGATCGACACGCTGCATTTCGACGAAGCCTGGCTGCCGCACGCGGCATTCCACGACTTCTATCGCAACATGCATGCGATCGGCAAAGACCGCCCGCGCAGCAAGGACGCGCTGGTGTTCGCCACGCAGTCCACGCACAAGCTGCTGGCCGGCCTGTCGCAGGCCTCGCAGATCCTCGTGCAGGATTCGGATACGCGCAAGCTGGACCGCTACCGGTTCAACGAGGCGTACCTGATGCACACGTCCACCAGCCCGCAGTACTCGATCATTGCCTCGTGCGACGTGGCGGCGGCGATGATGGAAGCCCCGGGCGGCACCGCGCTGGTCGAAGAAAGCATCCAGGAAGCGATGGACTTCCGCCGCGCCATGCGCAAGGTCGAAGGCGACTACGATGCCGGCAACAACGGCGACTGGTGGTTCAAGGTGTGGGGTCCCGAGGCGCTGGTCGAGGACGACATCGGCGACCGCGAAGAGTGGATGCTCAAGGCCAACGAACGCTGGCACGGCTTCGGCGACCTGGCCGACGGCTTCAACCTGCTCGACCCGATCAAGGCCACCATCATCACCCCGGGCCTGGACGTGGACGGTGAGTTCAGCGACCGCGGCATCCCTGCGGCCATCGTCACCAAGTACCTGGCCGAGCACGGCATCATCATCGAGAAGACCGGGCTGTACTCGTTCTTCATCATGTTCACCATCGGCATCACCAAGGGCCGCTGGAACTCGCTGGTGACGGAGCTGCAGCAGTTCAAGGACGACTACGACCAGAACCAGCCGCTGTGGCGCGTGCTGCCGGAATTCGTCGGCAAGCATCCGCAGTACGAGAAGCTCGGCCTGCGCGACCTGTGCGACGCGATCCACAGCGTCTATAAGGCCAATGACGTGGCCCGCGTGACCACCGAGATGTACCTGTCGGACATGGAGCCGGCGATGAAGCCATCGGACGCGTGGGCCATGATGGCGCACCGCGAGATCGAGCGCGTGGCCGTCGACGAGCTGGAAGGCCGCGTCACCGCCATCCTGCTCACGCCGTACCCGCCGGGCATTCCGCTACTGATCCCGGGTGAGCGCTTCAACCGCATCATCGTGCAGTACCTGAAGTTCGCGCGCGAGTTCAACAAGCTGTTCCCCGGCTTCGAGACCGACATCCACGGCCTGGTCGAGGAAGAGGTCGAGGGTGGTGGCAAGGCGTATTTCGTCGACTGCGTGAAGTAACGCAGGCTGGCGGCAAGAATGAAGGCCTCGCCCGTGCGAGGCCTTTTTTCTTCGTTCGCCCATGCCTTGCGCACGGCCGACGCGCCGCGCGAGATTGCGATAGAGTGGCGCTCACAAATCTATGCAACCTCGACGGAGTGGAAATGACATCAGCACGCGTAGTGGAATTGACGGAGTTCGGCGGCCCCGAAGTGATGCGCCTGGTGGATGCCGGGTTGCCTGCGCCGGCGCCCGGCCAGGTGCAGTTGCGCCAGACCGCCATCGGCTTCAACTACATCGACGTCTACCAGCGCTCGGGCAAGTACCCGCTGCCGTCGCCGACCGGGCTGGGCCATGAAGCCGCCGGCGTGGTCGAAGCGGTGGGCGAGGGCGTGACCGCCCTGCGCGAAGGCGACCGCGTGGTCTACATGCACGCTGGCATCGGCGCCTATGCCAGCCAGCGCAACGTGCCCGCCGACAAGCTGGTCAAGCTGCCCGACAGCATCGACGACCTCACCGCCGCGGCGATCTTCTTCAAGGCCATGACCGCGCAATACCTCGTGCGCAAGACACATCCCGTGCAAGCCGGCGACATCGTGCTGGTGCACGCCGCCGCGGGCGGCGTAGGGCAGATCCTCAGCAGCTGGGCCAAGGCGCTCGGCGCCACCGTGATCGGCACCGCCGGCTCGGCCGAGAAGTGCGAAGTGGCCCGCGCGGCCGGGTGCGATGTCGCCATCAACTATTCGCAGGCGGACTGGGTGGAGCAGGTGATCGCTGCCACCGACGGGCGCAAGGCGCGTGTGGTTTATGACTCGGTGGGCAAGCATACCTTCATGGGCTCGCTGGACTGCACGGCGCCATTCGGGCTGGTGGCGCTCTATGGCGCCGCCTCGGGCCCCGTGCCGGCGTTTGAGCCAGAGCTGCTCAGCAAGAAGGGCTGCCTGTTCCTGACGCGGCCATCGGTGTTTCCGCACAACGCCGATCCACAGACCTTCCGTGCCAACGCGGCGGACGTGTTCCAGGCGATCGGGCGGGGCGCGATCCGGGCCGCCATCGGCGCGCGCTTCCCGCTTGAGCAGGTGGCCGAGGCGCATCGGATGGCCGAGGCGCGCGCGACCACGGGCGCTATCCTGCTGCTGCCGTGACCTGAACTGACCAGACAAGATGCGGGGGCAACCCCGGAAATCAAAAAAGGCCTCGGTTTTGAACTGAACCCGAGG
Organism: Cupriavidus sp. UME77; assembly: GCF_014170355.1. Classification (NCBI taxonomy): domain Bacteria; kingdom Pseudomonadati; phylum Pseudomonadota; class Betaproteobacteria; order Burkholderiales; family Burkholderiaceae; genus Cupriavidus; species Cupriavidus sp. UME77. Next base: position 112,551 of record NZ_LZZU01000090.1, on the reverse strand, counting down.
CCTTTTCCATGCCGGCGACTGAAGCCCCGGCGCTGTCTCAAACTACTTCTTCTTGTCGAACTCGAACTGCGGCGTTGCAGGTTCGCTGTCGGCAGGCGCCGCCGGCAACTCCAGCGTGCCAGGCTCGCTACGGCCGCCCGGCACAGGTGCCGGCACCGAGGCCGCACCGCCCGGACTCTCTCCCCCCAGCGGAATCGTGACCTCCGCCGCATTGCTATGGTGCAACGATCCCTTGTCCAGGAACATCGTCACCAAGCCCGGCCAGAACATCACCAGCACGACCATGATCATCTGCAGGCCGACCCAGGGCAGCGCGCCCCAGTAGATGTCAGAGCTCTTCACTTCCTTGGGCGCAATGCCGCGCAGGTAGAACAGCGCGAAGCCGAAGGGCGGGTGCATGAAGGAGGTCTGCATGTTCACGCACAGCATCACGCCGAACCACACCAGCGCCGCGGTGGCCGCCGCTTCCGGGTTGCCGCCCATCGAATCGGCGACGACCGGGGCCAGCACCTTGACCGCAACCGGCGCCAGCATCGGCACCACGATGAACGCGATCTCGAAGAAGTCCAGGAAGAAGGCCAGGAAGAAGATAAACAGGTTGACCACCAGCAGGAAGCCGATCCAGCCGCCCGGCAGCGAGGTGAACATGTGCTCCACCCAGGCGCCGCCATCCACGCCCTGGAACACCACCGAGAAGCAGGTGGAGCCGATCAGGATGAACACCACCATGGCGGTGATGCGCGCCGTGGACTGGTAAGCCTCGATGATCAGCCCGCGCAGCGCGGTCAGTTGCCCGGCGCGCAGCAGCAACCACGTGATCACGAGGTAGACCACTGCCAGCGGAATGCGGAAGGCATGCGAGCCGAACGCGACAGTGCCGGCGATGATGGCCACGCCCGTGGCGGCAAGGCCGATGCGGTACAAGGTACGGTCGAGCTTGCCGAAGCCGGGGTCGCGCAGCACCGCCAGCACCAGCGCGCCGACCGCGCCCATGGCGCCGGATTCGGTAGGCGTAGCGATGCCCAGCATGATCGTGCCCAGCACCAGGAAGATCAGCACCGCGCACGGGATGATGCCGCGCAGGCATTTGCGCCACAGCGGCCAGCCGCGCAGCGTGCGTTCTTCAACCGGCACCGGCGGAAGCCAGTCAGGCTTGACGCGTGTCAGCACGAAGGTATAGAGCGCGAACAGCGCGATCTGGATCACCGACGGGCCCCAGGCGCCCAGGTACATGCTGCCCACGTCGGCGCTGCCCATTGGCGTCTTGAGCTGGTCGGCCAGCACCACCAGCACCAGCGACGGCGGCACCAGCTGCGTGATGGTGCCCGACGCCGCCAGCACGCCAGTGGCGTACTTCATGTTGTAGCGGTAGCGCATCATCACCGGCAGCGAGATCATCGCCATGGCGATCACCTGCGCCGCCACGGTGCCCGTGATGGCGCCGAGGATAAAGCCCACGATGATCACCGAGTAGCCCAGGCCGCCACGCACCGGGCCGAACAACTGGCCCATGGAGTCCAGCATGTCCTCGGCCAGCCCGCACTTTTCCAGTATCGCCCCCATGAAGGTGAAGAACGGGATGGCAAGCAGCAACTCGTTGGCCAGCACGCTGCCGAACACGCGGCTGGGCACCGCCTGCAGGAAACTGACCGGGAAGTAGCCAAACTGAATGGCCAGGATGCCGAAGGCAAGACCCACCGCCGACAGCGAAAATGCGACCGGGAATCCGATCAGCATGAATACCACCAGGCCGCCGAACATCAGCGGCGGCATATATTCCAATGGAATCATTGCACCGGCCTCTCGTATTTCGATTCGATGCGCACGAGGCCCTTGAGGGCGGCGATGCGCTTGATCAGCTCGGACACGCCCTGCAGACCCAGCAGGACAAAGCCGAGGGGCACCACCAGCTTGATCGGGTAACGCGGCAGGCCGCCGGAGTTACCGGATTGCTCGAGGATGCGCCACGAGGGCAGGAACAGGGAATCCCACGATAGCCAGGCAAACAGCACGCACGAAGGCAGCAGGAAGAAGATGATCCCGAAGATGTCGATCCAGTGTTGCGCACGCTCCGATACGTTGCCGTAGATCAGGTCCACGCGCACATGTTCATTACGCTGGAAGGTGTAGGAGGCGCCGAACATCACCGCGATGGCGAACATATACCACTGCAGCTCGAGCGGCCAGTTGTCACTGAGGTTGAAGCCGTAACGCAGCAGGGCGTTGCCTGCGCTGATCAGGCACGACAGCAGGATCATGATGTTTGCAAGCCTGCCCGTGTGCTGATTCAACCTGTCGATCTGTCGTGACAGACCAAGCAAGTAATACATGGGTTGTCTCCCCTGTTTTTGCGGCGATTAGTTTATCTGTAACAAAATGCTTCGGCGCTTGGGGCTAATACCTACCGCTTCGCGCAAAAATCAAAAGCGCCGTGAGGCAATAAAAAAAAGCCGTCAGGGGCCTGCCCTGGCGGCTTTTTTTTCAAAACAAAACTTACGTGAAACTTACATCAGCACGCTGCGCCGCATTGAATCCGCGGCTTGCGATTAAAGCGTGGCGCGCGCTGCGGCAATGGCCGCGCGCACCTGCGCCGGCGCGGTGCCGCCGATGTGGTTACGCGCCGCGACCGAGCCTTCCAGCGTCAGCACCGCGTGCACGTCATCGCCGATCAGCGCGGCCTTGTCGCCCAGGCCGGTGACTTCGCGCAGCTCGGCCACGGTCAGGTCGGCCAGGTCGCAGCGGCGGTCGTCGCAGGCGCGCACCGCGTGGGCCACGGCTTCGTGGGCATCGCGGAAGGGCAGGCCGTGCTTGACCAGGTAGTCGGCCAGGTCGGTGGCGGTGGCGTAGCCTTGCAGCGCAGCGGCGCGCATGGCCTCCGGCTTGACCGAGATGCCCGGCACCATGTCGGCGAAGATGCGCAGCGTGTCGGCCACGGTGTCGACCGTGTCGAACAGCGGCTCCTTGTCTTCCTGGTTGTCCTTGTTGTACGCCAGGGGCTGGCCCTTCATCAGGGTCAAGAGTCCGATCAGGTGGCCGTTCACGCGGCCGGTCTTGCCACGCGCCAGTTCGGGCACGTCCGGGTTCTTCTTCTGCGGCATGATCGAGCTGCCGGTGCAGAAGCGGTCGGCGATGTCGATAAAGCCCACGCGCGGGCTCATCCAGATCACCAGTTCCTCGGAGAAGCGCGAGATGTGGGTCATCACCAGCGCGGCGGCGGCGCAGAACTCGATGGCAAAGTCGCGGTCGGAGACGGCGTCCAGCGAGTTGCGGCACACGCCGTCGAAGCCCAGCTGCTGCGCCACGAACTCACGGTCGATCGGGTAGCTGGTGCCGGCCAGCGCGGCGGCGCCCAGCGGCAGGCGGTTAACGCGGCGGCGGCAGTCGGCCATGCGCTCGGCGTCGCGCGTAAACATCTCCACGTAAGCCAGCAGGTGGTGGCCGAAGGTGACCGGCTGGGCCACCTGCAGGTGGGTGAAGCCCGGCAGGATGGTGTCGGCGTTCTTCTCGGCCAGGTCCAGCAGCGCGCCGCGCAGCGCGCCCAGCAGGCCGATGATGGTGTCGATCTCGCTGCGCAGCCACAGGCGGATATCGGTAGCGACCTGGTCGTTACGCGAGCGGCCGGTGTGCAGGCGCTTGCCGGCGTCGCCGACCAGCGCGGTCAGGCGCGCTTCGATATTCAGGTGGACGTCTTCCAGGTCGAGCTTCCACTCGAAGCCGCCGGCCTCGATCTCGCCACGGATCTGCGTCATGCCGCGCTCGATCTCGGCGCGGTCGGCCTCGGCGATGATTCCCTGCTTGGCCAGCATGGCGGCGTGCGCCAGCGAACCCTGGATGTCGAAGAGAGCCAGGCGCTTGTCGAAGAACACCGAAGCGGTGTAGCGCTTCACCAGGTCGGACATCGGTTCGGAGAAGCGGGCGGACCAGGCTTCGCCTTTCTTGGCAAGTTGGGAGGTCATGGGCGGTAAGGCTGGGTTAGCTCGCAAGCCGGCGGCGGACCGCGGGGCGAACGAGAAAATTCGGGGAAAGCGCGATTATATCGCTGCCAGGCCCCACGCAGACGGTAGCGGGTCCGGGAGAGCCTCCCGGACCGCCCTATAAGGTGTTGTCGATCACCTGGCCCTTGAACACTACCGGCCCGGTGGGGCCGTTGGGGTCGGGCGAGCCGCCGCGCGGCTCCACGCTGATGGCCAGCGCCGGCACCTTGCCCAGCGCCTGGGCGACCGCCAGGCGCAGCTGGCGCTGGTGCCCGATCACGCCGAGCGATTGTGGCTTGCCACCGGCCGGGAGAGCCCAAAGCTGCAGGGCCTGCGCATCGTTCAGTGGCAAGTGATCCAGGCGGCGCAAGGTCAGCGCTTGCGAACGCGCATCCCAAGTCACAAGCACGGCGGCCTGGGCCCGGTCGTCGTTGAGGACGGCCACCGCATTGACCAGTGGTGAGGTGTCCAACTGGCGGGCCATCCGCACGTTGAGGCCGATTGCCACGGCCGCCAGCGCGGCGGTCGCCATGGTGGCGCTGCGCCAGAAGCCAGGGGCGGCCCACAGCCGTTGCCACCAGGCTGTGGGTGCCGCGCCGGCTGGGCCGGCGGCCTCGGACGACTTCATGGCTTGCCAGCCCAGCCGTTGTTCTATCCCGCTCCACACCTTCTCCACCGGCGCCGAGGCAGGCTGGAGTTCGGCAAGGCCTGACAGCCTGGACTGCCAGTGGTTGATGGCAGCGCGGATCGCGGGCTGCTCGCGGGCGAGCGTCTCCAGCCGGCGGCGCGCGCCCCCGCGCAACACGCCCAGCGCGTACTGCGCGGCAAGGCGGTCGATCAGGTCGGGATGGCGGCTGAGGTTCATGACAGGCTTTCCAGGCACGTGCGCAGGCGCTCCAGGCCGCGCCGTATCCATGACTTGATGGTGCCAAGCGGCACCTGCAATTGTTCGGACAGCTCGCTATGGCTCATGTCCTTCAGGTAGGCCAGCGAGATTGCCTGCCGCTGCGGCTGTTCCAGCCGCTGCAGGCACTGGTTCAACGCCCGCGCTTGCTGGCTGGCGAGCGCAAGTTCCGCCGGGCCGGCCGCTTCGTCGGCCAGCCACTCGCCAAGGCTGTCGTCCAGCTCCACGGTCTGGCTGGTGCGGGCAGCTGCCTGGCGGCGCAGGCAATCCAGCGCCCGGTTGCGCACGATGGCTGTCATCCAGGTCATCGGGGCAGCCAGGTGCGGCCGGTAGTCGCCGGCGTGATGCCAGATGCTGACGAAACTCTCTTGCACCACATCCTCCGCCCAATCGTGTCTGTTGGTTATACGCAGCGCGAGGCCAAACAGTTTCGTTGCGGTCTGGTCGTAGAGCTGCCGCAAGGCGTGCCGGTCTCCCATGGCCGCGCCTTGCAGCAACGAGGCAAGCAGGTCAGCGTCGGCCGGCCTGGGGGCAAATGAGGAGTCGGCGGGGGAGGAGGGCACTGGGGGCGGATATCGGCAAGTGACGTTCCCGGATTATAGGCACGGCTTGCGTGCGGCATGCGATGGATCGCTGCATCCGATGGCCAATTGCGTGCGTAGAAGAGACAGGCGCCGCCATTGCAGCCGCGATGCAAGCCGCATCCGATTGCATGCGACCCCATGAAGGCGCCATCCACCTCTATATAGGAGAACACCATGGAAAGCATGCAGTCGAGGACCGCCCAGCACGAACGCCGGGCCGGCGAGGACACGGACAGCCGCATCCTTGTTGCGCCGGATGCGCGCCGGCGTGGCTTGCTGAAAGTCCCCGGCCTATTCGCGCTGGGATCGCTGGCGGTGATGAGTCTGGGCGAGTCGATGCCAGCATGGGCGCAGGTCCAGTCCGGCAGCACCAAGGACGATATCGCCATTCTCAATGTGGCCCTCGGGCTGGAATACCAGGCTATCGCGGCCTATCAGGTTGGCGCGGAGAGCGGTTTGCTGCAAAAACCCGTGCTGGAAACCGCGGTCAAGTTCCAGACGCACCACAAGGCTCACGCACAGGTGCTGGCGAGCACGGTGTCCAAGATGGGCGGCAGCCCCGTGGTGACCAAGAAGCCGGGTGAATACGGCTTCCCGACCGACCAGCTGAAGACCCAGGCCGATGTATTGCGCTTTGCCGCCGGCCTGGAGAAGGGTGCCGCCGCGGCCTACCTGGGCGTGCTGCCGAATTTCCACAATCGCGAGCTGACCAAGGCCGCCGGCAGCATCCTGGGTGACGAATCGATGCATTGGGCCATCCTGCTCTCGGTGCTCGGCGAAGACCCGGTGCCGGGCGCGTTCGTCGGCTAAAAGCCTGGCCGCCTATATCGGATGGCGGGCCGCGCGCCCGGTCTGCCGTTTCTGCCCGGATAGCCGCTATCCTCGGTAGACGAGCCACACTCTGCGCCGTCCGGCCTGTCGGCCGGACGGGTTTCCCGCCATGGTGCCAGCCACCATGGCGGCTTTTTTTGCGCGCAGCCTCGCCTTAGCCGCTGTTGCGCAGGCCCGCCGCCACCCCGTTGATGGTCAGGTGAATGCCGCGTCGCACGCGGATGTCGTCCCCGTCCTTGCCCGAGCGGTAGCGCTTGAGCAATTCCACCTGCAAGTGGTTGAGCGGGTCCAGGTAGGCGAAGCGGTTCTTGATCGAACGGGCCAGCAGCGGGTTGTCGGCCAGACGCTCATGGCGGCCGGTGATCAGCGCCAGCATCTCGCACGTCAGGTGCCACTCGGCGCTGATGCGCGCGAACACCGTCTTGCGCAGCGCGGCGTCTTCGCACAGCTGGGCGTAGCGCGAGGCCACGGCCAGGTCGGTCTTGGCCAGCACCATGTCCATATTGGACAGCAGCGTGGTGAAGAACGGCCAGGTCTTGACCATGCGGCGCAGCGTGGCCACGGCGGCCTTGTGCGCACGCTCGTCAGGCGCTTCGTCCAGCAGCGCCTTGACCGCGCTGCCAAAGCCGTACCAGCCCGGCAGCAGCAGCCGGCACTGCCCCCAGGAAAAGCCCCAGGGAATCGCGCGCAGGTCTTCGATGCGGCGCTGCTTCTTGTCCATCAGCTTGCGCGAGGCCGGGCGCGAGCCCAGGTTGAGGTCGGCGATCTCGGTGATCGGCGTGGTGGCGAAGAAGTAGTCCTTGAAGCCGGGCGTGTCGTACACCAGGTGACGATACGACGTGAACGCGCGATCCGAGAGCTGCTGCATCACGGCCTCGAACGTCGCCAGGTCCTTCGGCGCGTTCTGCGTCGGCAGCAGCGAGGCTTCCAGCGTGGCGGCGATCACCGTTTCCAGGTTGCGGCGGCCGATCTCGGCGTTGGCGAACTTGCTGTTGATGATCTCGCCCTGCTCGGTCAGGCGGATCTGGCCGTTGACCGTGCCCGGCGGCTGCGACAGGATGGCCTGATAGGTCGGGCCGCCGCCACGGCCAACGGTGCCGCCGCGGCCATGGAACAACCGCAGCTTCACGCGGCGCGCCTCGAACACCTGCACCAGTGCCAGCTCGGCCTTGTACAGCTCCCAGTTGGAGGTGAGGAAGCCGCCGTCCTTGTTGGAGTCGGAGTAGCCCAGCATCACTTCCTGCTCGCCGCCATGCTCGGCGATCACCGAGGCAAAGCCCGGCAGTTCCAGCAGCGATTGCATGATGCCGGCGGCGTTGCGCAAGTCCTCGATGGTCTCGAACAGCGGGATCACCATCAGTTCCGGGCGCGCGGGGTTGGCCTTGCTGCCCAGCGTGCCGTGCAGCATGCCGGTTTCCTTCTGCAGCAGCAGCACCTCGACCAGGTCGGACAGCGTCTCGGTGTGCGAGATGATGTAGTTGCGGGCCACGCGCGCGCCGTAGCGGGCACGCAGCTCGCGCGCCATGTTCAGGATGGCCAGCTCGCTGCGGGTCTGCTCGGAATAGGCATGCCAGGGCAGCGTCAGCAGGCGCGGCTGGCGCAGCTCGGCGAGCAGCAGCTCCAGCTTGCGGGCTTCCGTCAGGCCGGCATAGTTGGCCTCAACCCCGGCTGCGGCGAACAGTTCCGCGATCACCGCCTCGTGCACGTCGGACACCTGGCGCATGTCGATCGAGGCCAGGTGGAAGCCGAATACGGCGATGGCCTTGGCCAGCGCGTCGATGCGGGTGCGCGCCAGCGCCTCGCCGTGGTGCGCGCGCAGCGAGTCGATCACGACCTGCACGTCGGAGGCAAAGGATTGCGCGTCGGCATAGGGCGCGGAGTCGGCCACCGGGTGGCGCGGCGCGGCCTGCCCTGTGACGGCCTGGCAAGTTGCCGCCAGGCGCGCATAGATGCCGATCAGTGCGCGGCGGTACGGCTCGTCGGCGCGATGCTCGGAGTGATCGGGCGAGGCATCCGCCAGCGCCAGCAGTTCCGGGCTGGCCTCCACCATCAGGCTCGACATCGACAGTTCGGCACCCAGCGCGTGGACTTCGTCCAGGTACCACTCCAGGATCAGCGACGATTGCTGGCTTGCGGCGTGTTGCAGGGTGTCGGCGGTGACGTTGGGGTTGCCGTCGCGGTCGCCGCCGATCCAGGAGCCCATCTGGAAGAAGGGCGCGAGCTGGGTAGAGGCGGCCGGCGCAGCCTTGCTCTTGCGCGCGGCGGGAAACACCGCGGCGATGTCCTCTTCCAGCTCGCTCATCAGTTGCGGGATGCCGCGCAGGAAGCAGGTGCGGTAGTAGGACAGCGCATTCTCGATCTCGTCCACCACCATCAGCCGCGTATTGCGCAGCATGCGGGTCTGCCACAGCGTGGTGACGCGCGCGCGCAACAGCGCGGTGTTGTGATCGCGCTCACGCGCGGTCATGGGCAGGTCGCGCTCGGCCAGCAGGCGGGCGATCTCGCGCTCGGCGTCGAGAATGCTCTTGCGCTGGACTTCGGTCGGGTGCGCGGTCAGCACCGGCACGATCAGCGCTTCGTCGAAGAACTTGCGCAGTGTCTTGCCGGTCACACCAGCCGCGTCGATGGCCTGCAGCGCATGCGCCAGGCTGCCCGGCTGCGGCGGCGAGCCGGCCAGCGCGTGCACGCGCCGGCGGCGGTTGTGGTGCTGGTCCTCGGCGATATTGGCCAGGTGCGAGAAATAGCTGAAGGCGCGCACCACCGAGTTGGTCTGGTCGCGCGACAGGCGCTTGAGCAGGCGATCCAGCTCCGCGCCGGCGGCGCGGTCGTTCTCGCGGCGAAAGCGCACGGCGGTCTGGCGGATGGTCTCGACCAGCTCGAACGCCGATTCGCCTTCCTGCTCGCGCACGCAATCGCCCAGCAGCCGGCCCAGGAAGCGGATGTCTTCGCGCAGGGGCACGTCCTTGTCGCTGGCGCGGCGGGCCGGCGTTGCGGCTGGCGCGGCTTCAGGCTTCGCGGCGCTGGCGCGCCTGGTGCGGGCGGATGAGGCGGATGGAGCGGTCGCGGGAATCGAGGCGGAAGCCAATGCGGTGTCGGGGGCGTCTGCCCGGCTGGCGGTTGGCTTGCGCCGGCCTGCGGGGCGCGCAGCTTGCTGCGTCATGCAATCTCCTGTCGTTTCTTATCTATTGTGTGTTGTCTGTTGGCCCGGAGCGGCTTGGGGTGCGTGCTAACATTCGCGGATGCAAGCATCCGTCTCCCCGTCTTCCTCCAGCGCTGCGCCGCGCAAGCTAGTCATTGCCTCCCGTGAAAGCCGTCTGGCTATGTGGCAGGCCGAGCATGTGCGTGCTGCGTTGCAACAATACTATCCCGCGTGCGATGTGTCCATTCTCGGAATGACGACGCGCGGAGATCAGATTCTAGACCGTACTTTGTCCAAGGTTGGCGGCAAGGGCCTGTTCGTCAAGGAGCTCGAGATCGCGATGGCCGAAGGCCGCGCCGACCTCGCCGTGCACTCCCTCAAGGATGTGCCGATGGAGTTGCCTGAAGGGTTTGCCCTGACCGCGATCATGGAGCGCGAGGACCCGCGCGATGCGCTGGTCTCAAGCCGCTTCGCCTCGCTCGACGATATGCCCGCGGGCACCGTGGTTGGCACCTCCAGCCTGCGCCGCGAAGCCGCGTTGCGCACCCGCTACCCCCACCTGGTGATCCAGCCGCTGCGCGGCAACCTGGATACCCGCCTGGCCAAGCTCGACCGTGGCGACTACGGCGCCATTATCCTGGCCGCCGCCGGCCTCAAGCGCCTCGGCCTGGCCGACCGTATCCGTGCCGTGCTGGATACCGTCAGTTCGCTCCCGGCAGCCGGGCAAGGCGCGCTGGGTATCGAGATTCCGTCCGGCCGCCCTGAGCTGGCCGCGTGGCTGGCGCCGCTGAATCATGCGCCCAGCGCGCTGGCCGTGACCGCCGAGCGCGCCGTGTCGCGCATGCTGGGCGGTTCGTGCCAGGTGCCGCTTGCCGCGCATGCGCGCTGGGAGGGCACGCAACTGCACATCGACGCCTTCGTGGCGCTGCCCGACGGCAGCCGCTGCGTGCGGGCCCAGTCCGCGGCCGTGGTGGAAGGCGCCAATGCATCCAGCCAGGCCGAAGCACTTGGCAAGGCCGTTGCCCAGGACCTGTTGGGGCAGGGCGCGGCCGACATTCTCGCGGCGCTGGTGGATCCGGCGTCCCCTCAAGCCCCTGCCTGAGACCGGCCCATGCCCCGCCCGACCGTCGTTGTAACACGACCCGCCGGGCAGTCCCGGCAACTTACCGAGGCCTTGTCGGCCGCCGGCCTGGACGTGCTTGGCTTTCCCCTGCTGGCGATCGGCCCCGTGGCCGACGATGCCCCCTTGCGCGCGGCGCTGGCGCAACTGGCGGACTTCGCGCTGGTGGTGTTCGTCAGCCCCAATGCCGTGGCCTTCGCACTCGATGCGCTGGGCCAGGTGCAGGACAAGCCCGCGCCGCAGTGGCCGGCATCCGTAGCGGTAGCCGTGGTTGGCCCCGCCAGCGTGGCTGCGCTGGCCGAGCGCGGGATTGCCGCGCCCAACTACCGGGTGATCGCCCCGGCGGGTTGCACGACCGGCCATGAGGCAGACAACGGCGATGCCGCCAACGGTGGCGACGGCGCCGCGGCGCGCTTCGATTCCGAGGCCCTGTGGCAACAGCTTGAAGCCCAGCTCGGCGCCGGGGCGCTTGCCGGGCGCCAGGTCCTGATCATCCGTGGCAATGGCGGACGCGACTGGCTGGCCGAGCGCCTGCGCGCCGTCGGCGCCGACGTGCAGGCGGTCGAGGCCTACCAGCGCTCGGTTCCCACGCCCGGCAGCATGCAATGGCAAGCCGTGCGCGACGCGCTCAAGCCCGGCGCGGCACCGCAGGCCTGGCTGCTGACCAGTTCCGAAGCCGTGCGCAATCTCGACGAGATGGCGCGCCAGGCCCTGAGCCCGCAAGAGCTCGCCTGCCTGCGCCAGGTGCAGTGCATCGCGCCCCATGCGAGAATCGCCGAACAGGCCTTGGCCCTCGGCTTCTCGCACCTGCTGCGCGCGGCACCCGGAGACGAGGGCCTGCTGGCGGCTTGCCGCCAGTGGGCGCAGGCGCATGCCGGCCCGCCGGCGCCGATGCCTGTCGCGGCGCCGCCGGCTGCCGCCGCGCCCGTCCCGCTCGCCACGGTGCCGCCGCCGCTCCCGGCAGCACCACCAGTCAATTCACCGCCCGCAACGTCAACGAAGGTCGATCGCGTGACGCAAGACAATACCTCTCCTCCCGCCTCCAGCCCGCCTCCCGCGGCTGGTGCCCCGCTGCCTGCGCGCGGCGCGCCCCGCATCAATCCATGGTGGCTGCTGCTATTCCTGCTGATCCTCGCCATCGGCGGCGGTTTCTGGTGGCTGCAGCAGCGCGTGGATCACCTGACCCAGGAGCTGGCGCGGCGCCAGCAGAGCAACGATGCGCTGGTGCAGGAAACCCGGGTGCTCTCGCGCAATGCGCAGGACACCGTCAAGGAACTGCAGGCCAAGGTTGGCGCGCTGGACGGCCAGGTGGGCGAGGCGCGCGACAAGCAATCCGCGCTGGAGCAGGTCTACCAGGACCTGATGCGCAACCGGGACGACTGGGAGATCGCTGAGATCCAGCAACTGCTCACCAACGCCGGCCAGCAACTCCAGCTGACGGGCAATGTGCAGGTCGCGCTGGCCGCGCTGCAAAGCGCCGACACGCGCCTTGCACGGACCGACAAGCCGCAGTACAACCTGCTGCGCCGTGCCATCGCGCGCGACGTGGCGCGCATGAAGGCCGTGCCGGATACGGACCTGACCGGCGCCGCCATCAAGCTCGACGAAGCCATCAACCAGATCGATACGCTGCCGTTGCTGTCGAGCGAGCGCATGCTCGAGCGCAGTGAAGCGGATGCGCGCAAGACGGACGGGAAGGCCGAGGCTGTCGACAAGCCCGCCAAGCCCGCCGGCGCCAAGGCTGGCAAGAATGCCGCCAAGGACGAGTCGGTGCCGGCCGGCAACGCGATCGGCAACTGGTTTGGCCGCCTGTGGGGCAGTGTGCGCGACGAGCTGATGCAAGTCATCCGCATCCGCCGCGTGGATGATGCCCAGGCACTGCTGCTGACCGGCGACCAGGGTTGGTTCCTGCGCGAGAACGTCAAGCTGCGGCTGCTCAATGCACGCCTGGCGCTGCTGTCGCGCAACGAACCGGTGTTCCGCAATGACCTGGCGGCCGCGCAAGCCATGATCGGACGCTATTGCGACACCAAGTCGCGCCGCGTGCAGGCTGTGCTGACCCTGCTCAAGCAGGCCCAGGCCGGCGCCGTGACGGTGCAGTTGCCCACCATGGCGGAAAGCCTCGGCGCGCTGCAAGCGCTCAAGAAGGAGTAGCGCATGCGGCTTCTTTTCTGGGTAGCTATCCTGTTTGGCGGTGCCGTCGGGCTCGCGTTGTTCACGCAATTCAACCAGAGCAACCTGGTTTTGTTCTACCCGCCTTACCGGGTTGAACTGTCGCTGAACCTGGCGCTGGCCCTGCTGTTGCTGGCGTTCTTCGTGGTCTGGACCATCCTCAGCACCGCGCGCCATCTGTCCGAGATGCCGGCGCGTGCGGCAGCCTACCGCGAGCGCAGCCGCATGAACCGTGCGCAAGCGGCTCTGCGCGAGTCCATCGAGAACCTGTTCGCCGGCCGCTTTGCTCGTGCCGAGCGTACTGCGCGCGAGGCCCAGGCCTGGCCCGAGCAGGCCCAGACGGCGGCCCTGATCGGTGCCCGCGCGGCGCACCGCATGCAGGAAACCGAGCGGCGCGACGCGTGGATGGCGCAGGTGACCGATCCCGAGCGCGAGCAGGCCAGGCTGGTGTCGATGGCCGAGTTGCTGGTCGACGCGCGCGATGCCGAAGGCGCGCTGGAAACCATCGCGCAGCTGCAGGCCCAGGGCGCGCGCCAGATTCATGTGCAGCGCATCGCGCTGCGTGCCCACCAGCACCTGAAGAACTGGACCGAAGTCCTGCGCCTGGCGCGCTCGCTGGAAAAGCGCAACGCCCTGCATCCTGTGCTGGCGCTGCGCCTCAAGCAACTGGCCTGCGAGGCCCTGCTGGAGGAGCGCCGCCACGACGTGCAGGGGCTGCAGGATTTCTGGCGTTCGTTGTCCACCGACGAACGCCGCGCCGCCCGCATCGCCGAGCCTGCGGCGCGCTATTTCGCGGCACTGGGCCGTCAGGATGAAGCGCGCAAGATCGTGGAGGACGCGCTCAAGGTCAACTGGGATAGCCGGCTGGTCTTGCGCTATGCCGAATGCGCGGAGCCAGGACGTGCGCTGCCGCAGATTCAGCAGGCCGAGAAATGGCTGACGCAGCATCCGGTGGATGCGGATCTCTACTTCACGCTAGGCGTGTTGTGCCTGGGCGAGAAGCTATGGGGCAAGGCGCAGTCCAGCTTTGAGCGGGCATTGAAGTATGCGGATGCTGACCTGCAGCGCAGGCTGCGGGTTCGGGCGCATCTGGCGTTGGCTAAGATGTTTGAGGAGACCGAGCGGCCTGAGGAGGCGCAGCGGCATTATCGGGAGAGTGCGATTTTGGCGGCTTGACCGCTGAAAACAGCGGGCTTCGCTTCAGGTGGTTCCTAGCTAAGCCACCCCTCTCCCCGGCCCTCTCCCCCTGAGGGGAGAGGGAGAGACAGCCGTCGTCATCGCAAGCGGTTTGGGCCTGTCAGGCGGCTTCGTTCTGTGTCTCAGGGGCTCCAGATCAATCGTTATTGCCCGACGCCGACTCACTCCCCGCCTTCTCCTTCACTACCGCATACCGCGCCAGGGTCTCCTTGCGGGCCACGTCGTGTTGCACGATCGGCCGCGGATAGTTATCCCCTAGCCTGACCCCGGCTGCTAGCAACACGTCCTCGGAGGCCGTCCACGGTGCATGTATGTACTTGTCCGGCAGGCGCGCCAGTTGCGGCAGGTATTTCCTGATAAATCGTCCCTGCGGGTCGAATTTCTCGGACTGCGTGGTCGGGTTGAAGATGCGGAAGTAGGGCTGGGCGTCGCAGCCGGTGGAGGCGGCCCACTGCCAGCCGCCGTTGTTGGCGGAGAAGTCGAAGTCGTTGAGCTGGTCGGTGAAGTACTGCTCGCCGCGCCGCCAGTCCACGCCGAGGTCCTTCACCAGGAAGCTCGCCACCACCATGCGCAGCCGGTTGTGCATGTAGCCGCTTTGCCGGATCTGCAGCATGGCGGCGTCCACCAGCGGGTAGCCGGTCCTGGCGTCGCACCAGGCCTGGAAGTAGCGCTCGCCGGTGTCGCCATTGACCCAGCGGATGGCATCGTAGGCGGGGTGGAAGGCATGCCCCGCGGCGACCCGGGGGTGGTGGTGCAGGATCATGAAGTAGAAATCGCGCCAGATCAGCTCCGACAGCCAGGTGGCGGCGCCGGCGCTCTCGGCGCCGCCGCGCAGCGTGGCGGCGTGGGCAGTGCGGGCGAGCGTGCGGATCGACAGGGTGCCAAAGCGCAAGTGCACCGACAGGTAGCTCGGCCCGCGCAGGGCGGGGAAGTCGCGCCGGCGTGCGTAGTCGCCCATGCGCTCGCAGAACTCGTCGAACAGCGCGTGGGCGCCGGCGCTGCCGGTGGGCATGGCGATCTCGGCCAGGTTGGAGGGGGCGAAGCCCAGTGCCTCCAGCGTGGGCAGTGGCCGCACGTAAGCCTTCGGCGGAGCGGCCAGTGACTTCAGATAAGGCTCGACCGGGTAGGGCTTGAGGTCGAACGGCAGCAAGGCCTTGAGCCAGGCGTTCTTGTAAGGCGTGAAGACCGAGAAGGACTTGCCCTGGCCGGTCAGGATCTCATCCCGCTCAAAGATCACCTGGTCCTTGAAGCTGAAGCAGGCGCAGGACTGGCCCGCCAGCGCTTGCCTGACTTCGGCATCGCGGGCCAGCGAGGCGGGCTCATAGTCGTGGTTGGCGAAGACGGCGGTGACGCCGAGTTCGGCGGCCAGCTTGGGAATGGCCACGCGCGCGTGGCCGTGCAGCACGATCAGGCCGCCGCCGGCCGCGCGCAGCGCTTCGTCCAGCGGGGCCAGCGAGGCCAGGATGAACGCCACCCGGCGGTCGGCCGCCAGGCCGCGCGCCAGCAGCGGATCCAGGATCTCGCGGTCGAAGACGAAGACGCACCATACCTGGCGGCAGTGCTTGAGGGCATAATGCAGCGCCGCGTGATCGTCGGCGCGCAGGTCGCGCCGGAACCACACCAGGCCGCGCTCGAACTGCCGGTCGATCCGATAGGGTTGGCGGGTGTCGGCGGGGGATGGGGGCAAGATCGTGCGCTCCGGAAGTTGGGCTGGCGAAGCCTGTTACCCTACCATAGCGCCAGGCATGCGCCGCGCGCGCGGGCTGGCCCGGCATGCCGGCCAGTGTTGTCCCCGGCGCCGAACAACCGGCCCGTATTTCCGTAATCCAGTAATCCAGATATCAAGAAG
This sequence comes from Cupriavidus sp. UME77, assembly GCF_014170355.1. Taxonomy (NCBI): domain Bacteria; kingdom Pseudomonadati; phylum Pseudomonadota; class Betaproteobacteria; order Burkholderiales; family Burkholderiaceae; genus Cupriavidus; species Cupriavidus sp. UME77. Next base: position 96,781 of record NZ_LZZU01000090.1, on the reverse strand, counting down.
CAAGCCATGGCCATGACACTCGACCGCATCCTCCAATCCCAAGGCTTCGGCACCCGCCGCTATTGCGGCGACCTGATCGGCGCCGGCCTGGTGGAGGTCGATGGCGTCCTGTGCGAGGATCCGGGCGCCAAGTTCGAGGTCGATGGCCTGCGCCTGACCGTGGACGGCGAGGAATGGATCGGCCACACCAAGGCCTACATCCTGCTGAACAAGCCGGTGGGCTACGAATGCTCGCAGCGCCCGCGCCACCATCCCAGCGTGTACAACCTGCTGCCGGTGCCGCTGCGCCAGCGCGAGGTGCAGGCGGTCGGGCGGCTGGACCAGGACACCACCGGGCTGCTGCTGCTCTCGGACGATGGCCAGTTCATCCACGCCCAGACCTCGCCCAAGAAGAAGGTGCCCAAGGTCTACGAAGTGACGACCGCCGAGCCGGTCACCCAAGAGCAGGTCGATGCGCTGGTGGCGGGCGTGCAGCTGGAGGACGAGCCGGCGCCGATCGCGGCGGCCGCCTGCGAGGCTACCGGCGAACGCAGCCTGCGCCTTAGCTTGACCGAGGGCAAGTACCACCAAGTCAAGCGCATGGTGGCCGCGGCTGGCAACCATGTGGAAGCTCTGCATCGCAGCGCCATCGGCGGGCTGGTGCTGGAGCCGACCCTGGCGCTGGGAGACTGGCGCTGGCTGACGCCGGAAGACCTGGCCGCCCTGACGCGCAAGGAATAGGCAGGCGGCAGCAGGCGAGCAACGACGCTGGCACAGAGGCCAGCAAGCAAGCGCACCGGATAAGGGTCGGAATGTTGCGTTGCGGCATTCCGCGAATCTTTTCCGGACGGATGGCAACGATTTGATAAAATGCAGGAATGGCGACGCTGGAAGCCCCAATCAACCTCACCAATCAGTTCCTGATTGCCATGCCCGGCATGGCAGACCCGACTTTTTCGGGTTCCGTCGTCTACTTGTGCGAGCACAACGACCGCGGCGCGCTGGGCCTGGTGATCAATCGGCCTATCGATATCGATATGGCCACCCTGTTCGACAAGATCGACCTCAAGCTGGAGATCCAGCCGGTGGCACAGCAGCCTGTCTATTTCGGCGGGCCGGTGCAGACCGAGCGCGGTTTCGTGCTGCATGATCCGGTTGGCATCTATGTCTCGTCGCTGGCCGTACCCGGCGGACTCGAGATGACCACCTCCAAGGACGTGCTGGAGGCCGTGGCCAACGGCAGCGGCCCGCAACGCTTCCTGCTCACGCTTGGCTATGCCGGTTGGGGCGCCGGGCAGCTGGAGGAAGAACTCAGCCGCAATGGCTGGCTGACTGTCCAGGCCGATCCCGAAATCATCTTCAGCGTGCCCCCCGAGGAACGCTTTGCCGCCGCCATACGCCTGTTGGGCATCGACTTCACCATGCTCTCGGGCGAGGCTGGGCATGCCTGACGACGAAGCGACCCCAGCGCCGCGCCAGTTGCCCTCCGACGGCACCGTCCTGGCCTTCGATTACGGCGAAAAGAAGATTGGCGTCGCGCTTGGCAACTTTGTCACGCGCGAGGCCCGTGCACTCGTCATCATCCCCAATATCACCGTGGAAGGCCGCTTCGAGGCGGTGACCGCGCTGATCGACGAATGGGCGCCGGTGCAACTGGTGGTGGGCATGCCCACCAATCCGGACGGCAGCCAGCAGCCTTCGATGCGGCTCGCACGCCGCTTCGGCAATCAGTTGAACGGCCGTTTTGGCCTGCCGGTGGCCTGGGTGGACGAAAGCTACACGTCGATCGCCGCCGAGATGGCCGGCGCCCGCAAGGGTGCGCTCGACGCCGAGGCCGCCAGCATCATCCTGCAACAGTACTTCGACCAGCATCCGCTATGACCCAGACTTCCTCTCTCGACGCCGAGGCGCTCTACCGTACGCTGCGTGACCAGGTGCAGGCCGCGCTGCCTGAGGCTGAACGCGCGCAATGGTCGGTCGCCGGGATCTATTCCGGCGGCGCCTGGATTGCCGAACGGCTGGCCGCCGACCTGCAACTGGCGGCCCACGGGGTCATCAACGTTGCCTTCCACCGCGACGACTATGCCAAGAAGGGCCTGCATAGCCAGGCCCAGCCGACCACGCTGCCCTTTGACGTGCAAGACCGCAAGATCCTGCTGATCGACGACGTGCTGGCCACCGGGCGCACCATCCGCGCCGCCGTCAACGAGCTGTTCGACTACGGCCGCCCGGCCCGCGTGGCGCTGGCCGTGCTGGTCGATCGCGGCGGCCGCGAACTGCCGGCGGCCGCCGACTTTGCCGCCACGCACGTCGCGTTGCCGCCAGGGACCACGCTGGTGTTGTCGCATGAGGGCACCGGCTCCGACATGCGCTTTGCCTTCGCCGACGAGGCCACCGGCAACTAAGCCTGCCCAGCCCACCGGCCGGCGCGCCCGCAACGGCACGCCGGCACGCCAGACCCAGACCTGCCCAGACCAGTCAACGCCACCGCCCGGCCCTTTCTACCTGCCATGATCAAGACGTTCCGCAACCCGCAACTGACCAAGAACGGCGAGCTCAAGCATCTGCTTTCGATCGAGGGCTTGTCGCGCGAGATGGTCGCGCACATCCTCGACACCGCCAGCCAGTTCGTCTCGCTGTCCGACTCGGACCGCGAAGTGAAGAAGGTGCCGCTGTTGCGCGGCAAAAGCGTGTTCAACCTGTTCTTCGAGAACTCCACGCGCACCCGGACCACCTTCGAGATTGCCGCCAAGCGGCTCTCCGCGGACGTGCTCAACCTGAACATCAACGCCTCGTCCACCAGCAAGGGCGAGTCGCTGCTCGACACCATCAACAACCTGTCGGCGATGTCGGCCGACATGTTCGTGGTGCGCCATGCCAGTTCCGGCGCGCCGTACCTGATCGCCGAGCATGTCGCGCCACATGTGCATGTCATCAACGCCGGTGACGGCCGCCATGCGCACCCCACGCAGGGGCTGCTCGACATGTACACGATCCGCCACTACAAGAAGGATTTCACCAATCTCACGGTCGCCATCGTGGGTGACATCCTGCACTCCCGCGTGGCGCGCTCCGACATCCACGCGCTGACCACGCTGGGCGTGCCCGAAGTGCGCGCCATCGGCCCGCGCACGCTGCTGCCCTCGGGGCTGGAGCAGATGGGCGTGCGTGTCTTCCACAATATGGAGGAGGGGATGAAGGGCGTGGACGTGGTGATCATGCTGCGCCTGCAGAACGAGCGCATGAGCGGCGCGCTGCTGCCCTCGGCGCAGGAGTACTTCAAGGCCTATGGCCTCACACCCGAGCGTCTGGCGCTGGCCAAGCCCGATGCCATCGTGATGCACCCGGGCCCGATGAACCGTGGCGTGGAGATCGACTCCGCCGTGGCCGACGGGCCGCAGTCCGTGATCCTCAACCAGGTGACCTTCGGCATTGCGGTACGCATGGCCGTGATGGGCATCGTGGCCGGAAACAACGACTGATCTCATGACGGATAGCGCCCGACCGACAAGGTCCCGGCAAGCCAGAACAACCGAATACAAGCCAAGCGACACGATATGAAGATCCACATCAAGGGCGGCCGCCTGATCGACCCGGCCGCGAACGTCGATGCGCAGCAAGACCTCTACATTGCCGCCGGCAAGATCGTCGGCGTGGGCAGCGCGCCGGCGGACTTCCACGCCAACAAGACCATCGACGCCAGCGGGCTGATCGTCTGCCCCGGCCTGGTCGACCTGTCCGCGCGGCTGCGCGAGCCAGGCTATGAATACAAGGCCACGCTCGAGTCCGAAGTGGCGGCAGCCACCGCCGGCGGCGTGACCAGCCTGGTCTGCCCGCCCGACACCGACCCCGTGCTCGACGAGCCCGGCCTGGTCGAGATGCTCAAGTATCGCGCCCGCACGCTCAACCAGACCCACGTGTATCCGCTTGGCGCGCTCACGCTGGGCCTCAAGGGCGAGACGCTGACCGAGATGTCGCAGCTGACCGAGGCCGGCTGCATCGGCTTCTCGCAGGCCGAAGCACCGATCCGCAACACGCAGGTGCTGCTGCGCGCCCTGCAGTACGCGCAGACCTTCGGCTTCACGGTCTGGCTGCGCCCGGAAGACCCGTACCTCGGTGGCGGCGTGGCCGCCAGCGGCGCCGTGGCGTCGCGCCTGGGCCTGTCCGGTATGTCGGTGATTGCCGAGACCGTGCGCCTGCACACTATCTTCGAGCTGATGCGCGCCAGCGGCGCACGCGTGCACCTGTGCCGCCTGTCGTCGGCCGCGGGCATCGAGCTGGTGCGCCAGGCCAAGCGCGAAGGCCTCAAGGTGACCTGTGACGTCAACATCCATCATGTGTCGCTGACCGACATGGACATCGGCTACTTCAACTCGCAGATGCGCTTCTCGCCGCCGCTACGCAGCGCGCGCGACCGCGACGCCATCGTGGCCGGGCTGGCCGACGGCACCATCGACGCACTGTGCTCGGACCACACCCCCGTGGACGACGACGAAAAGCTGCTGCCCTTCGCCGAAGCCTCGCCAGGTGCCACTGGGCTGGAACTGCTGCTGCCGCTGACGCTGCGCTGGGCCGAGGAGCACAAGGTGCCGCTTGGCAAGGCGCTTGCCCGCATCACGGCCGAGCCCGCCCGCGTGCTCGGCCTGGCTGCCGGCACGCTGGCCACAGGCAGCGCCGCCGATATCTGCATCTTCCATCCCGAGCAGGAATGGAAGGTCGAGCGGCGCGCGCTCAAGAGCCAGGGCAAGAATTCGCCGTGGCTCGGCTACGAGATGCGTGGGCGCGTGCGCACCACGCTGGTCGGCGGCCACGTCGTCTACGAACTGCACTGAGCACCATGCCGGGCCGAGGGAAGTCGGACAAGATGGTACAAGCGAGTTCGCCAGTGGGGCAGGCATGATCTGGCTGCGCAAGATTGCCCTGATCCTCCACCTGTTGCGCGGCCTCCTGACCTGCGCGGTGCTGTTCCCCTGGCTCGGCGTAGAGTCGCGGCAATCGCATATCCGACGCTGGTCGCGCCGGCTGCTGCGGATCTGTGGGGTGACGCTCGAGGTGCAAGGCCTGCAGCCGGGGCAGGCCATGCCGCATGGCGCGATGGTGGTGTCCAACCATATTTCATGGCTGGATATCTACGTCATCAATAGCTGGCAGCCCGTGCGCTTCGTCGCCAAATCCGAGATCCGCGACTGGCCGGTAATCGGCTGGCTGTGCGGGCAGACCGGCACCATCTTCATCGAACGCGCGCGCAAGCGCGACGCGCATCGCGTGCTGCACGCCATTACCGATGTGATGCTGCAGGGCGATCTGGTCTGCGTGTTCCCGGAAGGCACAACCACGGATGGCAGCAGCGTGCTGCCGTTCCACGCCAACCTGATGCAAGCGCCGATATCGGGCGGGCTGCCGGTGCAGCCGGTCGGGCTGGCTTACCTGGATGCCGCGACGGGCCAGCCGACGCTGGCGCCAGCCTATATTGGCGACCTGAGCCTGCTGGAAACGCTCGATGCGATTCTGCGGGCGCCGCCGATCACCGCGCGGCTGTGCTTCGCGCCTGCCTTGACATCCACCAGCGCCAGCAGGCGCGAACTGGCCGAGGCTGCGCGGGAAGTGGTGATCCATCTGAGCCAGGGCGCGCATGCGTATGCCACTGAACTTGCGGGCCGGGTCAACGCTAAAGGCGGTATGGCAAGCACCGTGGATGAGGGTGGCGAAAGCGTGGAAAGCCCCACTCCGCATGCGCCGGCAACCGCGCCGTAGGCGGGTTTGCCGGCGGCCAGGGGCTTCAGCTTGAGGCTGGCGGGTCGCAGTATTGCGGGCACGCCACTTGGATCAGCGAACGCTGTGCCGGGTCGGACGCCAGCCGTGCCGCCGTCAGCTTGCCCCCCCAGACACACCCGGTATCTAGCGCCATGAGGTTGGGGCGCATCACCAGTCCCAGCGTCGACCAGTGTCCGCATACGACCGTGGTGTCCTCGGTGCGCCGGCCAGGCACGTCGAACCAGGGCATATAACCGGCAGGCATGCTGCCGGGGCCGTCCTTGGTCTTGAGATCCATCACGCCTTCCGCGTTGCAGAACCGCAGGCGGGTGAGGGCGTTGACAACAGCCCGATGACGCTCGATGCCGCGCAGTCCCGCTTCCCACCGATCTGCCGCGTTGCCGAAGATGCCGGCCAGGAAAGCCTTCCAGCCGGGGCCACGTAACTCACGTTCCACTTCCCCGGCCAGTTCCATGGTTTGCTCCGTGGTCCACTGCGGCAGCACGCCGGCGTGCACGAGCAAGAAGCCGTTTTCATGGATCGCCATGGGGCGGTGCCTGAGCCAAGTAACTAATTCGGTACAATCCGGGCCTTCGAGGATATCGTCCAATGTGTCGCCGCGGCCGGGCTTGCGCACGCCGGCAGCCACGGCTAGCAGGTGGATATCGTGATTGCCGAGCACGGATTCGGCCCGGTCGCCAAGCTGGCGGACGGTCCGCAGCGTGCGGGCCGAGGCCGGGCCGCGGTTGACTAGGTCGCCGACGAAGCGCAGGCGGCTATCCGTGGGCAAGTGCTGGGCAAGCAACTCCTCTAAGGAGGCTGCGCAGCCTTGCAGGTCGCCGATGGCGAAATGTTGTCTATTGATCACAAATTCGCTTTGCCTGAATAATTGCACAATAAATTAGTTATTTATTTCCAACATTGTGCCGACAATTCTGGGAAGACGTTACAACAGGCTACAAAAAGATGCCTGTTCCGGGTAAGGCCCTGCCCTCGGTCGGATAGAATATCGCTACTTCTGCAGGTACTTAAGATCCCGCCGTCCCCACAATGGACCAAGGCGGGCGCTCGGCCTTAGCCGGGTTCTCGAAATATATCGATAGGCAGGGAGCACAGCTTTTGTCTCATATTCTCGTTACGGGCGGTGCGGGGTTTATCGGCGCCAACTTTGTTCTGAACTGGCTCGGTACCGACGGCGCCGACAGCGTTGTCAACGTCGACAAGCTGACGTACGCCGGCAACCGCAAGACGCTCGCCTCGCTGGAAGGCGACAGCCGTCATGTCTTCTCGCAGACGGATATCTGCGACCGCGCCGCACTGGACCGGCTGCTGGCGACCTACCGGCCGCGCGCCGTGGTGCATTTTGCCGCGGAGAGCCATGTCGACCGCTCCATCCATGGCCCGGGCGAATTCATCCAGACCAATATCGTCGGCACCTTCACGCTGCTCGAGGCGGTGCGGGCCTACTGGGGGGCGCTGGACGAAGAGGCCAGGGCGGCCTTTCGCTTCCTGCATGTCTCCACCGACGAAGTCTTTGGCTCGCTCGAGGCCGGTGATCCGCAATTCTCCGAGACCACGGCCTATGCGCCCAACAGCCCGTATTCGGCTTCGAAGGCGGCGTCCGACCACTTGGTGCGTGCCTATCACCACACCTACGGGCTGCCGGTTCTCACCACGAACTGCTCCAACAACTATGGTCCGTACCACTTCCCCGAGAAGCTGATCCCGCTGATCATCGCCAATGCGCTGGGCGGCAAGCCCCTGCCGGTATATGGCGATGGCCTGAACGTGCGGGACTGGCTGTATGTTGGCGATCACTGCGCCGCCATCCGTGAAGTGCTGGCGCGCGGCCGCATTGGGGAGACATACAACGTCGGCGGCTGGAACGAAAAGACCAATCTCGACGTGGTGCACACGCTTTGTGACCTGCTTAACGAGTTGCGCCCCAAGGCGGCCGGTTCGTACCGGGACCAGATCACCTTCGTCAAGGACCGCCCTGGCCACGATCGCCGCTATGCCATCGATGCCCGCAAGCTGGAGCGCGAACTCGGCTGGAAGCCCGCCGAGACGTTCGAGAGCGGCATGCGCAAGACCGTTCGGTGGTATCTGGACAATCAGGCATGGGTGCAGGATGTGATGTCTGGTGAATACCGGAACTGGGTAGCCAAGCAATATGCCGCATAAGGCGCTCAGCATCCCAACCCTTCTTGTAACAGGAGGCAACGGCCAAGTCGGCTTCGAACTGCGCCGCAGTCTGGCTCCGCTCGGCAATGTGATCGCACTCGACCGTGCCGGTTGCGACCTGTCGCGCCCGGATGAACTGCGGCGGCTGGTCCGTCGCTACCGCCCCGATGTGATCGTCAACCCTGCCGCCTACACGGCGGTCGACAAGGCCGAGAGCGATGCCAAGACCGCATTTGCGGTCAATGGCGCTGCCGCTGGCGTACTGGCCGAGGAGGCCGTTGCGCTGGGGAGCCTGCTGGTGCACTATTCGACCGACTACGTATTCGATGGCCGCAAGGATGGTGCCTACGTCGAAACGGACGCGGTCAACCCGCAGTCCGTCTACGGCAAGAGCAAGCTGGCTGGCGAGCAAGCGATCGCGGCGTCCGGCGCGCAGGCGCTGGTGTTGCGCACCTGCTGGGTGGCCGGCGCCCACGGGGGCAACTTCGCCAAGACCATGCTAAAGATGGGCCGCGAACGCGACAGCCTGCGCGTGATCGCCGACCAGTTCGGGGCGCCGACGACCGCCGCGCTGATTGCTGACGTGACCGCGCAGATTGTGGCGCGCCACTGGCTGCATGGCCGGCGCGAGGCGTTCCTGGGCGGCGTGTACCATCTGGCGGCCGCCGGTGAAACCACCTGGCACGGCTATGCTACCGAAGTACTGCGCTATGCGGCCTCGCTCGGCGTAGTCTTGAAAGCGGACCCGGCGAGCATCCAGCCGATTCCCGCCAGTGAGTATCCACTACCGGCACCGCGGCCGGCAAACTCGCGCCTGGATACGACCAGGTTGCGCGAGACCTTCGACGTCCATCTTCCGGATTGGCAGCAGGGCATGCACCACCTGCTAGACCAGATCCTCTCCTGATCCCAGCACCATGCGCAAAGGTATTATTCTGGCCGGCGGTTCCGGCACGCGGCTTTATCCGATCACCCGCTCGGTGTCCAAGCAACTGCTGCCGGTCTACGACAAGCCGATGATCTACTATCCCCTGTCCACGCTGATGTTGGCAGGGATTCGTGACATCCTGATTATCTCGACGCCGGAAGACACCCCGCGCTTCGCTGACATGCTCGGCGACGGCAGCAAGTGGGGCATCAACCTGCAGTACGCGGTGCAGCCTTCGCCGGACGGCCTGGCGCAGGCCTTCGTTATCGGCCGCGACTTTATCGGCAACGATCCGTCCACGCTGATCCTGGGCGACAATATCTTCCATGGCCACGACCTGGTCGGCCAGCTCGGCCGCGCCGCGCGGCAGCAGCACGGAGCCACCGTGTTCGCCTATCACGTGCACGATCCGGAGCGCTATGGCGTGGTCGAGTTCGACGACGGTTTCCGTGCGCTGTCGCTTGAGGAAAAGCCGCCGAAGCCGCGTTCCAACTACGCGGTGACCGGACTTTACTTCTATGACCGGCAAGTTTGCGACATCGCCGCAGATATCAAGCCGTCCGCCCGTGGCGAGCTCGAGATCACCGATGTCAACAAGCGCTACCTGGAGATGGCGCAGCTCGACGTGGAAATCATGGGCCGCGGCTATGCGTGGCTTGACACTGGCACGCACGACTCGTTGCTGGAAGCGGCCAGTTTTATCGCCACGCTGCAAAATCGGCAGGGCCTGATGGTTGCCTGTCCGGAAGAGATCGCGTACCGCAGCAAATGGATCAATGCCGAGCAGGTGGCTGCGCTGGCCAAGCCCCTGTCCAAGAACGCCTATGGACAGTATCTGCAGCGCATCGTCTCGGAAACGATCAAGTAAGCAACACCATGAACCTGAAAGCCATTCCCACCGAAATACCCGAGGTATTGATCCTCGAGCCGAGAGTATTCGGCGACGACCGCGGATTCTTTTTTGAGAGTTTCAATGCCAAGGCGTTTGAAGCCGTGACCGGCCTCAGGCGCGAGTTCGTGCAGGACAACCACTCCCGCTCCGCGCGCAACGTATTGCGCGGCCTGCATTACCAGATCCAGCATGCGCAAGGGAAACTGGTTCGCGTGACGTCGGGCGAGGTGTTCGATGTGGCGGTCGACCTGCGCCGTGGCTCGCCTACGTTCGGCAAATGGACCGGCATCGTGCTTTCCGCCGAGAACAAGCGCCAGCTCTGGGTGCCGGAGGGCTTTGCCCATGGTTTCCTGGTGATCTCGGAGTTCGCCGAGTTCTTGTACAAGACGACCGACTACTGGTATCCGGAGTACGAGCGCAGCCTGGCCTGGAACGATCCCGCGCTGGGGATCGACTGGCCACTGGCCGGCGAGCCCGTGCTCGCGGCCAAGGACGCCGCGGGAAAGTGCCTGGCCGATGCCGAGGTATTTGCATGATCCTGCCATCCAGAGCACATGGCGCCGCTGGTTGCCGTCAGGCCCCGACGGCGGTCCGGCAGGGGTGTTGCGCATGAAGGAGAAGCCAAGCTTGCACCCGCTGATCGTGGTGCAGTCCGTCCTTGCGAACCGCAGCATCATCACCCAGTTCGTCAAGCGCGAGGTCGCCGGGCGCTATAAGGGATCGTTCCTGGGCCTGCTGTGGACCTTCATCAATCCGCTGCTGATGCTGCTGATCTATACCTTCGTCTTCGGCGTGGTGTTCAAGTCGCGCTGGCGTCCGGCCTCGACCGATCACCTGGAATTCGCCGTGGTCATGTTCGCCGGCGTGCTGGTGCACGGCCTGATCGCGGAGTGCTTGCAGCGCGCGCCAACACTGGTGGTGAGCAACCCCAACTTCGTCAAGAAGGTGGTGTTTCCGCTTGAGACACTGCCGTGGATTGCCATCGGCTCGGCGCTGTTCCATACGCTGGTGGCATCGGTGATCCTGATCGGCGCGATCTTCATCTGGCAGGGCCACTTGCCGCTGACGGTCGTCCTGGTCCCGGTCATCCTGCTTCCCTTTGTGATCCTGATCGCCGGCCTGGTGTGGCTGCTGGCTTCGCTCGGCGTCTACCTGCGCGATCTGGGCCAGGTGATGGGTATCGTCACTTCGCTGCTGATGTTCATGGCGCCGGTGTTCTATCCGCTGCAATCCGTGCCGGAGCGGCTGCGTCCGCTGTTGTACCTGAATCCCATCACGTTCATTGTCGAGCAGATCCGCAATGCCGCGATCTGGGGAACGGGGATCGACTGGCTCGGCTGGCTGATTTACCTGGCGGTCGGGTACTGCGTGGCATGGGCAGGGCTGGCGTGGTTCCAGAAGACGCGAAAGGGGTTCTCCGATGTCCTCTAATCTCGTGAACAATCCCGTGATTCGCGTCGACAACCTGGGCAAGCGCTATGAAATCTACGCGCAGCCCAAGGATCGCCTCAAGCAGATGGTGGTGCCGCGACTCAAGCGCATGGTCGGCATGCACCCGCCGGAGTACTTCCGTGAGTTCTGGGCGCTGCGCGACGTCAGCTTCGATGTGCAGCAAGGCGAGACCGTCGCCATCATCGGCCAGAACGGCTCGGGCAAGTCGACCCTGCTGCAACTGGTATGCGGCACGCTATTCCCGACCGTGGGCGATGTCAGCGTTAGCGGCCGCATTGCCGCGCTGCTCGAGTTGGGCGCGGGATTCAATCCGGAGTTCACCGGGGAGGAAAACGTCTACCTGAGCGGGCTGCTGTATGGCATCGAACAGGGCGAACTCGCCAAGCGCTTCGATTCCATTGTCGCCTTTGCCGAGATCGGGGACTTCATCAACCAGCCGGTGAAGACGTACTCCAGCGGCATGTATGTGCGCCTGGCATTTGCGATTGCCGCGCACGTCGATGCCGATGTGCTGGTGGTGGACGAAGCCCTCTCGGTGGGCGACGTGCGCTTCACGCAGAAGTGCATGCGCTTCCTGCGCGAGTTCCAGAAGACCGGCACGCTGCTGTTCGTCAGCCATGACGTGGGCGCCGTGACCAGCCTGTGCTCGCGCGCGATCTGGCTCGACCATGGCGTGCTGAAGATGGACGGCAATGCCAAGGAAACCGTCGAGGCTTACCTGGCCGAGCAGCATGCGCTGGACCGCAGCGCGCTCGGCGTGTCCGTTAAGGTCGGGGCAGCCAGGGAGAAGAAGTCACGCAAGAAGGCCGAACTCGACGTGGTGGACGCCCGTTGGGAAATGCTTCGCGCCGGGGGCGGCGGCACGCGTATCGAAGTATTCGAGTTCGATCCGGAACAGGCAGACAGCGAATTCGGCGCACGCGGCGCGTCCATTGTTGATGCCGTGCTGCTGGATGAGCAGGGCGCGGAACTCAAGCTGGTCCATGGCGGCGAGCTGGTCGAGCTGCGGATCACTGCCGAGCTGCACGCCGCGCTGGATGGCTTGATTTTCGGCTTCTACCTGAAAGACCGGCTGGGCCAGCGCCTGTTTGGCGATAACACCTTTCTGGCCACGCTCGAAGACGCCATGTCCGGCGAAGCCGGCAAGCGCTATAGCGCGACCTTCCGCTTCCGCATGCCCACCTTGCCGGTGGGCGCGTATTCCGTGGACGCGGCAGTCGCTTCGGGCACGCAGCATGATCATACACAGCAGCATTGGGTGCACGACGCCCTGAACCTGCGTGCGGTGGACAGCTCCATGCGGTATGGGCTGGTGGGCATTCCGATGCTCGACATCGCAATTTCTGAGGAAGGATAGTCAGTGCTTAACTTTACCGGCGAACGATTCGTTCCCACCGAAGAAGGAGCGATCCGCTACGAGCACATGCACCGTTACAGCTGGTCGCTGGATATCGCTGCCGGCAAGGATGTGCTCGACATCGCCTGCGGCGAAGGCTATGGATCCGCCCTGATGGCGACGCGTGCGAAGTCGGTCGTGGGCGTGGACATCTCCGACGACGCGGTCGCGCACGCGCGCGGGCGCTACCAGCAGCACCAGAACCTGCGTTTCGTGGCAGGCAGCGCCACGGCGATCCCGTTGCCCGATGCCTGCGTGGATGTGGTGGTCTCGTTTGAAACAATCGAGCACCTGCTTGGGCATGAGGAAATGATCGAGCAGATTCGCCGGGTGCTTCGCCCCGACGGCGTCCTGGTTATGTCTTCGCCGAATAAGAAGGTCTATTCCGACGACCGCGATTACCACAACGAGTATCACGTCAAGGAGCTTTACTTCGACGAGTTCGACGCATTGCTGCGCTCGCGCTTTCCCAAGGTCAGCTACTACGGCCAGCGCCTCGCCACCAGCTCGGTGCTACTGCCGCTGGAAGGGCAGCAGGCGGCCTACCAGGCGCTGACGATGCGTGGCGACGAGGTTAGGGAAGCGACCGTGTCGGCCGATGACATGATGTATTTTGTCGCCGTCTGCTCTGCCTCGGACGTGGCGCTGCCGGTGGGCCTGGCTTCGGTATTTTTCGAGGAGGGCGTGGATCTCTATGCCGAGCGCGAAGAAATCGCCAGGTGGGCGGAGCGCCTGAGTGTGGAGGAGGCCGCGGTGCGCAAGCGCCTGGGCGAGTTGCAGGTCGAGTTCGACGAGCGCACGGCCTGGGCGCTGTTGCTCGACAAGCAATTGTCGTCGCTTCCGAACAGGGCCGAGAATATGGGCAGATTGCGGCGCCTGCGCAAGATTTTTCGCCGCAACGTGATATCGACGCCCGCGAAGGCAGCGGTGCCCGGCTTTACTCCTGCTGCCGGTCCACTGTCGGGTGCGGTGCCGCCCCCGACAGTGAGCGAGTCGGGTACGGCTGCGTATTTCAAGTATCAGCTTGAGCAGGCACATCTGGAGCGTGATCATCTTCTTGGCAGGATCGCGGCTCACGAGGGCGAACTGAAAGCCATGCGGCGCTCGCTTTCGTGGAAAGCGACAGCCCCGCTGCGGCTGGTATCGAGGCTGGCGCGCGGCGAGGTCCAGACGGTGCTCGATGGCCTGCGTCCCTGGCTGATCAGTACCGGCCGCGAGTTTTACCAGCGTGCGCCCCTGTCCAGGAAATGGAAAGACCGCTGCGTCGGTCTCGCCTACCGCGTCGCCGGCCCCATGTTCAAGGGCATGGTGCATTATGAGGTGTGGCGGCGCCACCGCGCCGGCATGGCACTCAGGCCGGTCGGACTGGGCCCGGTCGCCGCCGACAAGGTCGACGAGGTGCTGGCCGGTCTGAAACTCCCCGAGGTGGCGGAACCCGTGGTATCGGTGATCATCCCGACCTACGGCAATATCGGCCATACCCTGTCATGTGTGCGCTCCATCTGCGCGCATATGCCGAGCGTGCCGATTGAGGTCATCGTCGCCGAGGACGTGTCGGGCGACAAGGAAATCCTGCGCATGCAGGAAATCCCTGGCCTGCGCTTTGTGATGAACGAGGTGAATCTCGGCTTCATTCGCTCATGCAATCACGCAGCGAGCCTGGCGCGCGGCCAGTACGTTTATTTCCTTAACAACGACACGGAAGTGACGCCGGGCTGGCTCGATACTATGCTATCGCTGTTCGATAGCGAGCCGGACTGCGGCATGGTCGGATCCAAGCTGGTGTACCCGGACGGCCGCATGCAGGAAGCCGGCGGGATCATGTGGCGCGACGGCTCGGCCTGGAATTTCGGCAGGCTCGATGAGCCGACCCGCAGCGTCTACAACTATGTCAAGGACACAGACTATTGTTCCGGCGCATCGCTGCTGATTCCGGCGGCGCTGTTCCGCGAGCTGCACGGTTTTGACGAAATCTATGTCCCTGCCTATTGTGAAGACTCCGATCTGGCCTTCCGCGTGCGTGCCATGGGCAAGCGCGTGCTTTACCAGCCGAAGTCGGTGATCATCCACTACGAAGGCATTTCGCACGGCACGGATACGGGCGGCGGCATCAAGGCCTATCAGGTAGAGAACCAGAAGAAATTCCGCGAGCGCTGGCGTCATGTGCTGGACCGCGAGCATTTCGACAACGGCACCAATGTATTCCGTGCCCACGAGCGTTCCGCCGGCAAGAAGACCATCCTGGTCATCGACCACTACGCGCCGCAGCCGGATCGCGACGCCGGATCGCGCTCGATGTGGTGCTTCCTGCGCGTGTTGAAAGGCATGGGCATGAACGTGAAGTTCTGGCCGCAGAACCTCTGGTATGACCCCGACTACGTTTCGACCCTGCAGCAGGAGGGCATCGAAGTGTTCTATGGTGGCGAGTTCCAGAACAGCTTCGCTGGCTGGATTGCGCAGCATGGCTCGCAGCTCGACTATGTGCTGCTAAGCCGGCCCTCGGTCGCCAAGGAGTTCCTGTCCGCAGTGCGCGCCTACAGCAGCGCCAAGGTGTTGTTCTATGGCCATGATCTGCACTACGCGCGCCTGCTCAACGAGGTCGAACTGACGGGCTCGGAGTCTTCCCGCAAGGAGGCGGCCACCATGCGTGCGCTGGAACTGGCGCTGTGGAAGGATGTGGATGCGGTCTATTACCCATCGCCCACCGAGACCCAGGCCGTGCAGGAGGCCTTGCCTGGGGTGAATGCGCGCACGGTGCCGCCGTATTTCTTTGACGCCGGTCCGGCCAGCCTGGCCGCGCCGTCGCCGCAGGGCCGCAGCGGCATCCTGTTCGTGGCAGGTTTCGGCCACCCGCCCAATGTCGACGCGGCGAAATGGCTGACGCAGGACATCATGCCGCTGATCCGGGCAAGCGTGCCCGGCGTGCATCTCTGGCTGGTAGGCTCCAATCCGACCTCGGAAGTCCAGCGACTGGCCGCGGATGACATTACCGTAACGGGATACGTGACTGACGAGCAACTGCTGGAGTTCTACCGCACCGCGCGCGTTGCCATAGTTCCTCTGCGTTTCGGCGCGGGCGTGAAGAGCAAGGTGGTGGAGGCGATGCACTACGGCCTGCCGCTGGTGACGACGCCGGTAGGTGCCCAGGGCCTGCAAGGCCTGGACGACACGGTGCCTGTCTCAGATGACCCGCACAAGCTGGCCATGGATGTCGTGGCGCTGCTGGAAAGCGATGATCGCTGGCGCGAAGTGGCGGAGAAGGCAAAGTCCTATATCTCCGGCCGTTTTTCCGCGCAGGCTATGGAGAGCGTTTTCCGACTCGACATCGACCCGCGCCCCACCGTGCACAATATCGCTGGATGAGTTCAACTATGTCGCAGTTTTCTCTTGTTCGCGCTCGCGCCCCGCTTCGCCTTGGCCTTGCTGGTGGCGGTACCGACGTTTCTCCTTATTCCGACGATTTCGGCGGCTTGGTGCTGAACGTCACGATCGACAAATTCGCCTACGCGACCATTGCGCCGCGAGACGATGCCCAGGTCGAACTGGTCGCCGCCGATAGCAAGCGTTCGTGGACCGGCCCGTGCACGCCAGTACTCCGGCGCGTCGACGGACTCGACCTGCACGTTGGCGTCTACAACCGCATCGTCAGGGACTTCAACCGGGGGCAGCCGATTCCCGTGTCCATCACGACACACTCGGAAGCGCCCCCGGGGTCTGGCCTCGGCTCTTCGTCGACCATGGTCGTCGCCCTGGTCCACGCATTCTGCGAACTGCTGTCCCTGCCGCTGGGCGAGTACGAGATCGCGCACCTGGCCTACCAGATCGAGCGCGTGGACCTCGATATGGCGGGCGGCAAGCAGGACCAGTACGCGGCGGCCTTTGGCGGCCTGAACTTCATGGAGTTCTACGGTGACCGGGTCATCGTGAACCCGCTGCGCATCAAGGCCAATATCAAGGCCGAACTGGAGTCGTCGCTGGTGCTGTTCTACACCGGCGTTTCCCGCGAGTCGGCGAAGATCATCGCCCAGCAGACCGCCCACGTGAAGAGCGGCGAGCAGAAGTCCCTGAACGCGCTGCATGCTGTGAAAGAAGAAGCCGTCCGCATGAAGGAAGCAATCCTCAAGGGAGATTTCGACGGGTTCGCTGACTCGATGCGCACCGGTTGGGCGTCGAAGAAAAAAATGGCGGACAGTATTAGCAACGCCTCCATCGACGAGGTCTACGACGCAGCGATCGCCGCCGGCGCACTGGCCGGCAAGGTTTCCGGGGCAGGCGGCGGCGGCTTCATGATGTTCTTTGTCGATCCTGCCCGCAGGCCAGACGTGATGCGAACCCTGGCAGAATTCAATGGCCAGGTGTTTACTTGTAACTTCACCGAAAGCGGTGCTCAATCCTGGAGAAAGGCGTGAGGGCATTCATTGAACAGGAAATCGACAAGGCGATCGATATCTTCTCGAAGATCAGGGCTGACGAGGCACTGATCTCGCGTGCCGAGCAATGCGCGTTGCGGATCTGCGAGGCGCTCAAGCGAGGCAACAAGGTGCTGCTGGCCGGCAATGGCGGCAGCGCCGCTGATGCCCAGCATATTGCCGGTGAGTTCGTCAGCCGTTTTAACTATGACCGGCCCGGCCTTTGCGCGTTTGCGCTGACCGTGGACTCCTCGGTGATGACCGCCATCGGCAACGACTACGGCTACGACAAGCTCTTTGCCCGCCAGGTACAGGCTGTCGGCGCAAAGGGCGACATCTTCTGGGCCTATTCGACTTCGGGCAAGTCGCCCAACGTGCTGCTGGCCATGGAAGAGGCGTGCAAGGCCGGCTTGCTGGTCATTGGCTTCACCGGCCAGAACGGCTGGGCTAAGCCCGAGCTTTGCGATATCTCCATCGAGATCCCTGCTGCGGCGACCCCCAAGATCCAGGAAGGGCACTTGCTGCTCGGCCATATCATCTGCGGTCTCGTCGAAGCCGCTATCTTCCCGCGCCCATGAAGCCTGCTCTCATCCTTGCCGGTGGACTCGGCACCCGTTTGCGCTCCGTGCTGGGCGACCTGCCCAAGCCGATGGCTGACGTCGCCGGCAAGCCGTTCCTGTGGTGGCTGCTCAAGCAACTCGAGAACCAGGGGCTGCGCGACGCCTATCTCTCGGTTGGCTACCGCCACGAGCAGGTGCGTGCCGGCATGGGCGACACCTTTGGCGAAATGCGGCTGCACTACATTGTCGAGGAAGAGCCGCTCGGCACGGGCGGCGCGATCCTGAAGGCAGTCGCCGAGATTCCCGGCGACGATGTGCTCGTGTTCAACGGAGATACGCTCGCGGTTGTCGACCTGGCGGCCTTTGTCGCCGACGCGGAGGCGACGCGCGCCGACGTGGCGCTGGCGGTGGCGAACGTGTCGGATGCCACGCGCTACGGTACCGTGGAAATCGATGACGCAAGGCGCATCTGCGCCTTCATCGAGAAAGGCCGCAATGGCCCGGGCCTGATCAACGCCGGTGTCTACCACCTACGCAAGGCCGCCCTGGCGGATCGCCCCGGCTTGCCTCAGCGCTTCTCGTTCGAGCAGGACTTCCTCGGTCGCTTTATCGACGAGATCCACCTTTCCGCCCACCCTGGGGTCAGCGATTTCATCGATATCGGCGTGCCCGACGACTACCGGGCGGCCCAGACCAGGGTGCCCGCTCTGATCGCAGGGCGGTAATGGGCGTAGCGGCTTTATTCCTGGACCGGGACGGGGTCATCAATGTGGACACGGGCTATGTGCACCGCCCGGAAGACTGTGTGTTTGTCAGCGGCATTTTTGGGCTGGTCCGGCGCGCCAATGCGGCAGGCATGCTGGTGTTCGTGGTGACCAACCAGGCCGGTATCGGGCGCGGCTACTACGACGAGGCGCAATTCCAGGCGTTCACCGCCTGGATGCTGCAACGCTTCGAGGAGCAGGGTGCCAGGATCGCCGGAGTCTACCATTGCCCGCATCACCCGAGCTCGGGGCTGGGCGACTACCTGCTGGCTTGCAAATGCCGCAAGCCGGCGCCAGGCATGCTGCTAGCCGCGCGGGATGCCTACGGGCTGGATATGGGCCGCTCGGCAATGGTCGGCGATACCGCCAAGGACATGCAGGCCGCAGCTGCGGCCGGAATCGAGCAGCGTTGGTTCTTCCGCCACGAAGGCGGCACAGCATCGCCGGGCGTGGCTGATGTAAGCTGCACGGTTGTCAGGGCCCTGGAGGAAATCGATCCCGCCATCGCACTGGTACGGCAGGCCTGAAGTTCCAAGAGAAACAAAATGGCGCGCGGGCCCTGCTCGCGACCAACAGACGGGAAGTCGCGCAACGCGCAAGGGCACCTTCTGCGCCTGCGCGTTGCGCGCGTACTACTGAATGCAGATCACATTCTCCATCGTCAGCCATGGCCAGTCGGCGCTGCTGCCGCCATTGCTGGAACAACTGCAGGCCCTGTCGGCGACCGTGCCGCTGCAAGTCATTGTGACCGAGAACATCCCGGACAGCCGGCCCGGCCTGCGCGACTGCCCGAGCTGCCCGATCCTGTGGAAGGTGAATGCACTGCCCAAGGGATTTGGCGCCAATCACAATGCGGCGTTCAGTGAATGCAGGACGCCACTGTTCATGGTGCTGAATCCCGATGTGCGCTTTCCGCCAAATGTCGGGCTGGAAGCGTTGGTGGCGCAGATCGCCGCGCATCCCGGCGTGGCTGGCCCGTGTGTCTTGTCGCCGGACGGGCGCGTGGAGGATAGCGCGCGCCGGGTCCCCGGGCTTGTGCGCCTGGCGCTGCGCCGTCTGCGCGGGATTTCCGAGCCAGACTATTCCGTCAGGACGCCGGTGCAGCAGGTCGACTGGATTGCCGGCATGTGCATGCTGTTCGATAGCCCGAGCTTCGCAGCCGTATCCGGCTTCGACGAGCGTTACCACCTGTACTGCGAGGATATCGACATCTGCCTGCGGCTGCACCGTCTGGGGCGCAGCGTCGCATGGGTACAATCTGCCCGAGTGATTCACGATGCGCAGCGGCAAAGCCATCGTGACCGCCGCTATCTCAACTGGCACGTCAAAAGCCTGCTTCGCCTGATGACATCCGCAAGCTATTGGAGCTTCCGGTTTCTTCCCGCGAGCCGGCAATCGTAGAGAACACTATGTTCGATTTCTTCTGGGTACCTCTAATGGTGGCATTGGTCAGCGCGATGGCGACGCTGACCTTGAGGCCGCTGGCGGAGCGGGGCGGCCTGCTTGACAGGCCGGGCGGCCGCAAGCGCCACGACGGCGACGTACCATTGGTGGGTGGCATAGCGATAACTTTCGCGGTCTGGGTGGGCGCCATCATGTTCATGCGCGACCAGGGGCACTACGTTGCCTTGCTGGGCGGCCTGACCGTGCTGGCGATGGTCGGCGTGGTAGACGACCTGAGGGGCATGACGCCGTTGACCAAGCTTGGCTTCCAGATATTCGCCGCCATCTTGATGACGTCTTGGGGCGGCGTGTTCCTGATGTCCCTTGGCGATCTGATGGGCAAGCGCGAGATCGAATTGGCCAACTGGGGCATCCCGCTGACCCTGTTCGCCGTGGTCGCGGTCATCAACGCCATGAACATGATGGATGGACTGGATGGCCTGGCTGGCGGGCTGGCGTTCATCATCTTCGCCTGGCTCGCCTACCTCTCCGGCGAAGTCGGCAGCAACTCGGCGCAGCGCCTGTGCGTGGTGTTGTGCGGTGCGTTGCTGGGCTTCTTGTTCTTCAACATGCCGAATCCGCTACGCGGCCGCAAGCGCGTCTTCCTTGGCGACGCGGGCAGCCTGATGCTGGGCTTCGGCATTGTCTGGTTTGCGGTTGAGCTGTCGCAGCCCGCCTACAACGTCGGCCGCCATGTGCCGCCCGTGCTGATGCTTTGGGTCGCCGGGTTTCTGCTGATAGACCTGCTGGCGGTAGTGACGCGGCGCATGATTTCGGGTCGCAATCCGTTGTCGGCCGACCGCACCCATTTGCACCATGTGCTGATCCGGATGGATTTGTCCCCGGTGCTGGTGGTCTGGATCATCCTTGTCAGCAATGCGTTGCTCGGGCTCGTCGGGGTTGCCGCGTGGAAGGCGGGCATGACCGACAACTGGCTGTTCCTGGGTTTCCTGGTAGTGGCGGTGACGCATCTGACGATCATGCGCAACGCCGCACGGTTCCTGCGGCGTGGCCGCAGGCTGGTGGCGAGGCGCCGGCGGGCCGGTTAGCCGGCTGGCGTGGCTTGGTGAGGGGCAGGTCAATCCTTGCGCGCAAACAGTCGGCTAAGCAGCTGGCGTGCCCCGCCGCTTTGCCTGTGATGCGCAGCCAGTGCGCGGCTGAGCGATTGGGCCCAGCGAGTTCGGTCGAGCATGGTGGCATGCTCGATATAGCAGTGTGCGCTATCCATCTCCAGGTGGAACTTGAGCGGCCCAAAGCCAGAGCTCTTCAGGGCCGCAATGTTCTCCGGCAGTGGGGACTAATGCCATGCGAACAGATCGTCGATCGGGTTTTCGCTGGCACGCGCGGGAGCGAATTCGGCGAGAAAGGCCCAGTCGCGGCCCTGCAAGGGGAGCGGGTTGAAGCCGGAGTTCGCAGGGGGGTGCCCCTATGTGTTTCGTCAAGCGTTAGAGGCGGATTTCGGCTGGTAGAGGGTGCCGTCGCGCAGCATGGCGAACATCACATCACAACGTCTTCTGGCGAGAGCGATGAGCGCCTGATTGTGGCGTTTTCCTTGCTGGACCTTGCGGGCGTAATAGCCCCTTGAGACCGGATCTCGCAATGCGGCAAAGGCTGAGAGGAAGAGCGCTCTCTTGAGTACCTTGTTGCCCCGCCTGGACGGATGTTCGCCGCGGATAGACGAGCCTGAGCGGCGGGTGACCGGCGCGAGACCGGCGTAGGCGGCAAGATGCGCGGCCGAAGCGAAGGCTTTGTGCGCGACTTCAGTGAGGAGTCTGGCGGCGGTCCTGACGCCGACTCCCGGCATGCTGGTCAGGACCGGCCAAAGAGGGTGTGCATGTACCAGGCGTTCGACTTCGCTGGCGACCTCGTCACGCTGTTTGCGTAAGGCGGCGAGCTGCTGGGCCAGACGCGGCATGACGATGGTGGCCGCCTGCGTGCCGGGTACGACCACAGCCTGTTCACCGAGCGCCTGAACGATTTCGGCCGCAAGGCCTTTGCCCATACGCGGGGCGAGCTTGGTCAGGCGGTTGGCGAGCGTCTTCTCGCTGGTCGCGGCAAGCTCAGAGGGCGATGGGTAGCGCTCGAGCAGATCGAGCACGGCCGGATGGTCCAGGCGCGGCCCCAGAACCCTTTCCAGTGCGGGATGGATCTGGGTGAGCAGGCCGCGATGCGGTTACTGGTTTGGGTGATTTGGGCAGCCAGATCGTCGTCGAAGCCGCACAGCATGGTGAGTTCGGCGAGTGGCTCGTCAGCGAGTCGAAGCGAGCGCAACGTATGCGGCATCGATCGCGCGGCCTCGGCGATGATCGCGGCATCGCGGGCGTCGGTCTTGGCTTCGCCCGCGTGCAGATCGGCGATGCGGCGCATGGCCAGACCCGGCAGATAGGCGACCAGGACGTCTTCGTCGCGGGCGACTGCGACCGGCAGCGCGCCAATGGTGGCGGGCTGATCGACGACGAACAGGAGTCGGCCGTGTGCCTTGAGGTCGGTAATGAGGGCGCGCAGTTTGGCCTCATCGTTGGGCAGCGCTTTGTTGTAAAGGCGTTTTCCGGTCCGATCGAGCGCGACAGCGTGATGATGGCCTTTGCCTACATCAACGCCGACGAAGACATCGACGGAGTCGTGTTGTTGGTTTTCTTGCATCGAAGTTTGTGCGGATTGAGCGGATTGGCCGCAACAACGGTGGCAAGTCTCGGCATCCACGTTACGGACGGCCTCAGGATGTTCCGGCCGAGCCCCTATTAGCGATCACCAGCCACCCACCAGACCCGGTGACAACACCCCCCGGATCATGGACGACTGGGGGCAGGAATCATGCCGGGCCTGGCTGGCCAAAGCCCCAATTATCGGGGCATGAAGATAGTAACGGGGCAGACCCTTGATCCCGTACGAGACGATGTGACCCCTTTGCAAAGGGTCGAGATAGCCGGGGTCTTCCCGCCTGACATAGGAGGGCTGTCCGGAGTTGAACAGATAGAGCGCGCCCGGGTTCGACACATCGGCGAAATCTCGGGGCAAGCAGCCCAGGGTGGCTGGGGTCAGGTGCTCAATGACTTCGATGCACACCCCCTGCGTCGAATTTGTCCCCGGCATTTTCCGACAGCAAAGTGGTGTGGTAATTCGGATGGCGCGAACGGTTTTCTTCGCTGGGAGGAAATAATTCGAATCCGTAAAAGTATGGGGTGCGTCGGGCAATAAGAGCGAGAGCGCATCCAGGAGATAGCCGGGCCCGGAACCGATATCGACGAATCTCCTGAGCGGGCGTCTGCAGTAGAAGAAGGTCTCGGCGACGCCCTGGCTAGATGCGCCGCAGTAGTACTCCCCGGCTGCCTGCAATTCGGTTCGCCAGTAGTCTTCATTGTAATTCCGGACCCTGTCTGCCTCGATCCTGGCAAAAATTCAAGGCTTGCAAAAAATGGATTCGCAGGATCCACAGGGGAAGCAATCGATATTCTCGATGGTGAAACAATAAGGGCCGCCGGCAGCCTTGCAAACGGGACAAGTCGGTTCGACTCGAGCTCAATTCATGATGCCTCTCTGCGTTGTGGGAGGGGTCGATATGAGTGGCGGGGAGAGTGCAGCGGTGTCGTTCCAGTCTTGTACCGTCGATATTCACTGTCAAGCAGAGCGTTCCTCATTATGTAACTGATTCTGTCCGGGCTTGCCATGGAGGGAGCGGAGCGGGTAGGGCAGCGAGATTTCCGCCGATGCCGGGGCGACGCTGGATTCGTTGCGTTCTGAAGGCCATCGGGACATCAGATACGTTAGAATCGCGGGTTGCGCTGAGGACGGTGTGGTACTTCCCTTGCGTTGTCAGTCAGCGCCCGCGGGGGTGCCAGGTCGATTTGACTCCGGGGATCTGGCGTGATAGTGACGCCAACGCCGCGAACTTGGCTGTGGGATAAGATGTGTCGCGCGGCTCCGTATTGCGGAGGGCCGCCGTGGGGAGGCGGGATGAGCTTGATAAGGCAGGGGGCTTCGTATGGAGTCATTGGAGGCGTTCAGTTGGGGGTCGACTGGCTCTGCTTCTTTTTGCTGACTTCGTTTGGCGTTGGCGCCGTGAAGGCCAACATTGCCGGCCGGGTGCTGGGAGCGTTGCTTGGGTTCTGGCTGAACGGAAAGAAGACTTTCTCAGCGCAAATCGATAGCGAGTTGGGATTCCGGCATTTTTTCAGATATATCGTGCTGTGGTCGGGCACTGCATTGGCTAGTACCGTGGTTATCGCTTCGGTGGACCGGCTGCAGGGGCTCCAGCTGGCATGGCTGGTAAAACCCTTTGCTGATGGCTTGCTGGCCGTGGCAGGTTTCGTGGTTTCCAGATATTGGATTTATCGCTGAGTTAAGTTAAGAGATTTCCGGCATGAGTGACAGAAATATAAATTTCGCTGGCGATGAATTCGATATAGCCGTCGTCATTCCTTGTTTTAAGGTAAAGAAGTTCATCCTGTCCGTCATTGAACGCATCGATGAACTGGTATCGGCTATCTATGTCGTAGACGATGCGTGTCCCGAGGGGTCCGGGGAGTACGTCAAGGCGCACTGTACCGACCCGCGTGTGACCGTCGTCAAGCACGAAAAGAACAAGGGAGTCGGTGGTGCGGTGATGACCGGCTATCGCGCCGCGATCGCGGATGGCGCCAAGGTGATCGTCAAGATCGATGGCGACGGCCAGATGGATCCGTCGCTGTTGCGCGAGTTCGTGATGCCTATCCTCGGTGGCGAGGCTGACTACACCAAGGGCAACCGCTTTTACGATCTTTCCAATATAAGCCGCATGCCGGCGATGCGCTTGTTCGGCAATGCCGGGCTATCGTTTCTCGCCAAGCTTTCCACCGGGTACTGGAATATCTTCGATCCGACCAATGGCTATACCGCGATCCATGCCGACGTGGCCGCGAAACTGCCGTTCGACAAGATTAGCGAGCGCTATTTCTTCGAGACCGACATCCTGTTCCGCCTTTGCACCTACCGTGCAGTGGTAGTCGATGTGCCGATGGACGCGGTGTACGGCGAAGAAGTCAGCAACCTGAAGATCTCCCGCATACTGGGCGAATTCCTTCGCAAGCATCTCAGGAATTTCGGCAAACGCCTCTTCTACAATTATTTCCTTCGCGATGTTTCGCTGGCTTCGCTGGAACTGGTATTCGGGCTGCTAATCTTCTGCTTCGGCCTGGTATTCGGCATCTACCATTGGCACAACTCGACGGCCGCTGGAACGGCAACGCCCGTGGGTACGCTGATGATCGTTGCGCTGTCGCTGTTGTTCGGCCTGCAGCTGTTGCTGGCGTTCGTCGGATATGACATTGCCAGCGTACCCAGGCGGCCTATTCACCGTTTGTTCACGATACGCCGGGGCCTGCGCAAGCGAGCCGGCGAAGGGGTGGATGCCGCCAGCGCCCCCGCTGGCAAGTAGGACCCGCCCCCGGATTTCATCGATGCCGGCCGCGA
Source organism: Cupriavidus sp. UME77 (assembly GCF_014170355.1). NCBI lineage: Bacteria > Pseudomonadati > Pseudomonadota > Betaproteobacteria > Burkholderiales > Burkholderiaceae > Cupriavidus > Cupriavidus sp. UME77. Next base: position 71,572 of record NZ_LZZU01000090.1, on the reverse strand, counting down.
CATCGCTTTGGTTCTTCGCGGCCGATCTTCGCGGAGGCGGTCGTCCAGATGATGGGACAATCGATCGCACCCCATAGCAATCAGGGCTTTCGCCGGCGCGCAAGTATGACGGCATGCCACTGAGCTGCGGCCTGTTTGGCCTGCCAGACGGCCCGGTCCGGCAACGATCGGCACCGACGATCATTGCCGGACCGGGGCGATATCCATCTTCACTCCTTTGACATGATTTCAGCCGCCCGTCTTCTGTCAGCCAGGCTCTTGCTCTGGCTGGGCCCGATCCTGATAGCCGCAGGATTTGCCACGACCGCCGTGAGAACGGAATGGCAGGGCAACCGCATCGCGGAATTCATCATGATTGCCGGCGTTTTGCTGGCGTGCGCCGTAGCCCTGGCCAAGGCGAAACGCTGCTCAGCCAGCACGGCGCTTGCCGTGATCGCCGCCGTTTTGCTGTGCACGCATGTCGGTTTCGGTCCGGCGGTCGCCATGGTCCTGTTTGGCGGTGCGGCCCTGGGTGTCGGTTCGACTTTTGTGCCGACAATGGGCCGGCGGCGCTGGGCGCTCGCCTTGCTCATCGGCATGGTCGTATTGGGCGGAACCGCGGGCTGGCTGCTGCCTTTCCCGATCCACAAGCCGCTGATCTATGTGATCGCATTGCTGGCGATCTGGCTATTGCGGTATCGCGTGATCGCCCGCGCAGTGCGGGATTCCCTGGTCGGCTGGCGGCTTGCCGTCCGGGGGGCACCCTATGCATCCCTGCTGGCCATCGCCGTGCTGGTTATCGCATCGACCAGCCTGTGGCTGCCAACCGTACAGTATGACGACATGGTGCTGCACCTGTCCCTGACGGACCAGTTGCGCCATCTCGGTTATTACAGGATGGACGCCGCCACCCAGGTCTGGGCAATGACGCCCTGGGTGGCCGACATTGTCCAGGCAATGGTGGCGGTGGTGGCCAACCAGGAAGCACGCGGTGTCGTCAATGCGGTCTGGTTCGGCCTGTCGGCATATTTCCTGTGGGATATCGGGCGCAGCCTCGGCCTGTCCAACAGGTTGCGCTGGGTCTCGGTGGCGGCTTTTGCCAGCCAGCCGCTGGTCTTGCCTCTGCTCGGCAGCATGCAGGCGGAGAGCTCCCTCACCGCCGCCAGTGCCGCGTGCATCGCCGCGGTGCTGCATATCAAGAACGGAACCAGCCGCAACCGTTCGATCGTCGCGGTTGTCCTCCTGTGTGCCACCCTGATGGCGTTCAAGGCAACACAGGTCCTCCTGGTCGGCCCGCTGGTGATCTGGACGCTCTGGGGGCGGCAGGTCGGGCGCGATCTCGCGCTCGTCGCCAGGTGGTTTCCGCTGGTGCTCCTGATTACGGGTTCGAGCTATTTCTATGGTGCGCTCATTACCGGAAACCCGGTGCTTCCGGTATTCAACGATATCTTCCGTTCCCCGTACTACGACCTTGCGCGATTCAACGACATGCGCTGGCACACGGCGATGGGCTTGTCCACGCCATGGGATCTTGCATTCCATAGCGTGCGCTACATGGAGGCCTACGACGGCGCGGCGGGATTCCTGTTTCTGGGGCTGATTGGCGGCACAGTATTGGCGGCATGCTCGCGCAAGGTGTGGCCTGCACTCCTGGTTGTCTTGGCCAGCCTGCTCGCGACCTTTGCGAGTATCCAATACCTGCGGTATATCTTTCCCGCGCTCACTCTTCTGTTGCCCCTCTCGCTGGCGGGTTTCAAACGTTGGGGACTCCGCGACCGGGAACTGGTTGCCGTCGTCGTTGCGATGGTCCTGCTCAACATCTCTTTCATGCCCAGTAGTTCCTATCATTATCGAGAACGCATCATCTGGGACAAGTTCTGGCTGAAGAGCGGAACGAGGCAGCTCGAGCAGAACTTTGCGCCGGAGAAGGCGCTGGCTGATTACCTGCTGGAACAGGGCGGGGCGGATGCAAGCGTCATCCTGACCGACCGCGAGCGTCCTTACATTGCTCCGTTCGCTGGCAGGGCATTTACCACGGCGTGGTACGACCCATCGATGCTGGCGGCGTCCCGCAAGGCGGACGAGGATGCCACCGGCGCGCTCTGGCAGCGCTTGGTGCGGGCGACCGGCGTAAGCCATGTCGTCACCGGACCTGGCTCGAGCAAGGCGGTCCTGGCGGCGATCGAAAGTCTGCACGCCGTGCCTGTCGTGACCCTTCGCGAAGTGACCATGTGGGCGATTCCTGGCCGTGGGCCGGACGCGGCACCGACGCTGCTCAATGTGCGCGGCGCCGCGCGCTATCAAATCTGGCCGTTTCACGGACAATAGGAGCACGTCATGAAGAAGTTCGCTTTCATCACGTCGATTGCCGTCCTGCTGGCTGGGGGAATGATGGCCGCGAAGTATCATGCGCCAGGGCCCGATCCATTGCCTGGGATATCGCTATTGCAGGCGGCGGTGGGGGCACCGGCGGTGCCCGGTGTCGCGTTCGATATCCGGCTGCTTCCCGGGGCGGATTGCACCGCCTTGCAGAATGGCGCCATAGCCGAGGCGCAATGGCATGTCGGCGAGGCGGGGCCGCGCGAGGTCGAGTTGTGGATTCAAAAGCCGGACGGCAAACCCCAGTTATGGGAGAGTGGCGGGCGGGAAGGGCGTAAGCTGACCGGTCCCTGGGTCCGGGACGGGCTCTTGTTCGTACTGGTGGAGAGCCACAGCCACAGGCTGCTGGCGGCAAGAAGCATCGATAAGGATCGCTGCCCGGTGCGCTGATGTGGTCTGTGGTGGCAGGCAAGTGTGCGGCCGGCGGCCGGCGCCGCTACAGAGCGGCGGGGTTGCGCTTGCCGCCAGAAGCGGCGGATAGGGATGTGGCCAGCCGCCTGGCGAGGCGGATCGACGGCTTCTCGACGATATGCCACGAAAGGGCCGCCGCAATGATGGTCAGGGGAATGGAGATCGCAAGGCCCACCAGGTTGTCCATCTCCGGCGCGTACGCTGCCACGATCTGCTGGATGGGGAACGCCCAGAGATACACCCCGTACGAGTAGTCGTTCACGAGGCGGATGCGCCGCAGCATTCTGTCGCCGGAAAGGCACAGGAGAACATAGACGAAGGCCAGGTAGAACAGCGGGGCGGCAAGCGCCGAGTGCCGTCCCGCGATATAGGCGATCGCCAGGGCGATCCCGACCGGCCAGCTGACGATCACGCGATCGCGGACAGCATACAGCAGCATGCCGGCCATAAAGAACGGCGGAGCATAAAACGAATACCCCGTCGGCTTGTTGACAATGCTGCGGAGCAATTCGTAATTTGAGGTATGGCTGGCCAGGTAGGCAATGCCCGCGCCGATAACGGCCAGCAGTGCCACAAGCCTCAACCGTGACGAATAGGCCGACATAAGCCCGGCGGCAATGACCATCAGGTAGCACATCAGTTCAAGCGGTAAAGTCCAGAGGGACCCGTTTACTACCCCCTTGATTGCATTGTGTTCAAAGATGTGAGGGAGCGTCCACTGGATCCCCCAGAACAGTCCGACGTTCATGAAGAAATACTCCTTTGCCTCCCCGCTTAGCAGTGCGTTGGCCATGCCGCCTGTGGACAGGATCGGGTACAGCACGAAGGTCGTCAGGAAAACACAGGCAATCAGTGCCGGATAAATGCGAGCAAGCCGGAGCGGGACGAAACGCCCCAGGGAACGTTGGCGCTGGTAGCTGGCGGATACCAGCATCCCGCTGATCACGAAGAAGGTGTAGACGGCGAGACTGCCCGAGTATTCCAGGCCCGTGTGCGTGAGGATGGGTTCCGTGCGGCCATGCGCCGGCTGCAGCCAGAAGGAATGGCCAAACATCACGGCCAGGGCCGCGCATAGCCTCAACAGGTCGAAGTTGTTTCCGTCCCTTTCCAGAATGGATGAGAGCCTCGTGCCGCGGAGCAGGCCATGCCAGCCTGGGGAAGTCTTTAAGTCTTGCATAATATGGTCTTGGTTGGTTGCCGCAGGATCTATCTCTAACTCAGCGACGCCCTGGCCACGCTCGCATAGCCAGGGCAATGCCCGATCCCCGGGGCCGCCTGCCTAGTGAGAGGCCGGCTCAGGATTTATCGTCTCGCCGCAATGTTTCCAATGCCTGGTTGAAAGCGGGGTTTGGCGACGCACCGGCGTTTGCCACCGCTGCCGCGTATGCGCTGCGCGCTTCGCCGAAGCGTCCAAGTGCCTCGAGCGCCTTGCCCAGGTAATAGTGGCTGTATGGATTCCCAGGAATCAATTCGGCGCTGCGCCGCAGGCATAATTCAGCGCGGTCCGGCGCATTGTAGGAGAGAAACGAGGTCCCGCATTTGAGAAAGCGGAATCCCGTCGCATCCCCAGCATCCCCAGCATCGGCGGCTTGCGGCGCTGACGCGAACTCGAGGAGATCCGGGTACTTCACCAGATCCTGCCCGCTGATCCCGAAATCGGGCACGCCCGCAAGTCGGCTCTGCTGGTCGAGCGTACGGGCGACGCTTCCATCCGAGCGGAACAGCCATGCACGGTCGGCGTGCATACCCTCCAGCTGATCCGGATTTATCCAGCTCACAATCCCTCGCGCGGCATTGATCCCTTCGATGGCCGACACGGACGCGCCGCCTGACGGCAACTTCTCCGGATAGCGCATCACATAGAAGTGCACGCCGGCGGGTGGATGCATGGACAGGATGGCTTGCCAGTGGTCATAGGGACTGAATGGCCCGTTCAGGCCGGAGACGACGACGGAAGACTGCCCAGGAGGAAGCTCTGCGATCAGGCCCTGGAGCGCGGTCACAAGGCGCTTCTGCCGGAGCTGGTTGTCCACGGTCCATCTCTCTTTGGCGTACGTGCCGGCGAATCCGGCCGGGCTGCAGATGGCGACGGCGACGATGGCCGAAACGAGGAGCTTGAAGCCGGGGGCGCCTCGTTGGAAGACCGCCGCCAGGAGGATCACTGGGGCATAGAGCAGGTATGCGCCGTTCCACGCATAGGCGGAGTGATGGTGATTGGGTAGCACGGAGTTGGGCAGCCACGCCAGCGTGCCCGAGACGGCGACTGCCAAGGCTGTCATGGCAACGGCGCTCGCGCCGCCAAAGACCAGCACAATACTCGCGAGGGTCAGGACGATGACGCCCGCGCTGGCAAGCGACACGCCCTCAACGGCGTACTGTGCCCACTGCGAAAGCACCGACCAGGGACTGAGCACGATCTGGTAAGGCGAGCCGGCGAAGTCCGCGCCGCCGGTGAAGGGGGAGCCGTTGATCCGGTTGATCGCGAAGGCCAGCACGAATGCCGCGAGCACGATGGCCAGCGGTGAGAGCGCTGCCCGCGCGCCCGACTTCTTGTGATACAGAAGCCATGCAAGTGCGAGCATCGCTGCCGACGCCGCATAGGTTTCTTTCACGAGAAAGCCCATCAGCGCGACCAGGAACACCTGCCAGGGGGCGTGACCCCGGAGCATGAGACTCGTTGCCAGCAGCAGGAACAGAAACGACATCTGCGAAAACATGTCCCAGGTCGAGAATTCGTACTGGTATGGGTGCGATGCCAGCAAATAGGCGAAGCTCGCCACGGCGGCAAAGAGTACCGGCCCGACCGGAAGCCGGAATGCCCGACGCATCATCATTGCGATGCCGACATAGTTCGCAACGACGACGCCGAATGAGGCGATGACGGATCCGTGGATGCCCAGCCGGCCGAATAGCGAAAACAGCAGCAGTGCCAGCGGCCTGGGCTGGGTCAGGATCTGCAGGACGCCGCCTTCGTTGTAAGCGAGCGCTTGGGCGATGTAGTAGTCGGAATGATGCGGCCAGAAGGGGTCGTAGAAGCCTGGAAATACATAGACGAGCACCAGGGCATGCACGACCAGGAAAATCGCCGCGAGAGCGATAGCTTCAAGTATGGCGTGGCGTAGAGCGCTTCTTTCTTGTTGCATGTCGCACTTACTAGTCGAGGTGTCATCCGTCCGTGGCGGCGTTGCCGCCATTCAATCGCCGGCGGCAGCCTGCTCAGGCCGCCGCGGCATGTGGTCCCCGCATTTCACGGATCGGTTCTCTTGTTAAAAACGAAACGGGACATCAATAGGAACGAAATGCACGACAGCGGGGGCGTCAGCAAGGCCTGGCTGGCGATGGGCCCACCGACCAGCGGAATGAGCTGATGGGCCAAACCGAGATTCAGTAGGTAAAGCCCAAGGTAAGAGAGTACGAAACGGGGAAAGCGCTTGCGCGAAAGGTCGTCAAAGACCAGCCCGCCTGTGGTCAGGAAGTTAAAGGCAATGCCCGCCGCATTGCCGGCGATGAGCGCAGCCCAGGGAGGGAATTTCAGGAGGATGCATGCCGAGTAAGCGCAAAAGCCAAACAGCGAGTTCAACACGCCCACCGCGATAAAGCGCGGGAATCGCCCCAGCCGGTTGAAATGAAATCCTGGCACGTCAGCGGATGGGCTTGAAGCCGATTGCGGCAGTGTTGCCGACGTTGACGGAGAGCTTCAGTCCATCGATGCCAAACGCGCCCAGCAGCGAACCCGCCATCTTCTTGAGGCCAGGGCTCAGGGGTGCAAGGCGCGTCCAATATCGCAAGGCATACTTGTTGGCGAAGGGGTGGACTGCCACGTCCACATAACCTGTCGAACTGAACAGCGCCCCGATGCTGCGCTGGGAGAATAGCTGCATATGTTCGATGTCTATGATCGGGGAGCGCTTGCCCATCAGCCTGTTGATCGGGCTGCGGTAGTCGTGCGTGACGGTGACGAAGGCGCCGCCAGGACGGAGGAGGTTCATGACCGAGTTGGCAATTTCCTTCGGTTCCCTGACATGCTCAAGCGTCATGAAGCAGCAGATCAGGTCGAACGATTCCGGTGCATAGTCGCTCTCCCTGAAGATGCCTTCCCGGATCCAGGGGCGCCGGTATTCTGGTGCCGCGGCGATGGCTGCCGACGACGGCTCGATGCCCACCACGTTCTCGCATCCGAACGATTTGAGCGTGTCGAGAAATACGCCGGTACCTGTTCCTATTTCGAGCGCGTCTTTGATCCGGCGCCCCTTCATGACTGGGCCGACAATGCCGGCATAGGCGAGAGCGGCATCGGCGGCTTCCTCGCTGCTGTCGTACTCCGCCGCGTGATACACCTCCGCCAGTGCATTCTGCGATGGCGGGCGATCTACATAGACGAGGTCACACCGAGGGCATTGCACCATCTGATAGCACAGGTACTCGGGCGCCTTGCGGGATGCAAAGCTGAACTCGTTCAGCTTGGAGGTGTCGATGTGCTCCTCGAAGTACATCTTCGCGGCTTCAGGGCTATTGCCACAGACCGGGCAAGGCCTCTGGTGACGGTTTTCCAGTTGCATATAAGTCTTCTATGCGCGGCGGGCGAATTTGCCGCCACGCGTGGCCGTTTCGGATGGGAGGGATTGCACTGTCGCAGCACGGGCTGGCGTCACGGCCTTGCCGTCTGCTCTGAAACCTTCCCGTTGCGTATTAGTGCTGCGCGTATCAGGCGCGGCCTTCCCTTGACCTCAAGCATGATCTTCCCGATGTATTCGCCCACCAGGCCGATCCCGAACAGATTCAGGGAGCCGAATATCAGGATGGCGATCAGCATGGTCGTGACACCGCGCGGTGCGATGTCGGGGAAAGCGATGCGGAGGACCCCGATGACAAAGGCCGCGAGGATCGACAGCGTCAGCAACAGCAGGCCAGCCGAGGTCAGCATGGTGAGTGGAACGTTGCTGAACGAGAAGATCCCCTTCTTTGCCCAGTCGATATTCTTGGTGAAGGAATTGGTCGTATGCCCGAACATGCGCTCTGGCCGGACATAGTCGACGCCGGTCTGGCGAAAGCCGACGTAAGCGCGCAGCCCGCGCATGAAAAGATCCCGCTCCTCGCAGGCCAGCAGCCAGTGAACAACCTTGCGGTCGATCAGGGAGAAGTCGCCCGCATCAAGAGGAATCTTGACATAGCTGAACGCAGCAAAGACACGGTAGAAAGCCTTGTACAGCAGGCCCCAATGCCATGGCATCTCGCGCTGGATGCGCCGGCCATACACCACGTCGAAGCCCTTCTCCCACTGGGCATAGAATGCCTCGATGATCTCGGGCGGGTCCTGCAGGTCGCCGTCGAGCAGCACCACGGCATCCTTGGACGCCAACTCCATGCCGCTGCGGAAGGCCATTTGCGATCCAAAGTTCCTGGAATGCGAAATGCCGATGACGCGCGGGTCGTTCTTCGAGATGTCGCGTATCACCTCTTCGGAGTTGTCCGGGCTGCAGTCATTGACAAAGATGATCTCGTAGTCAATCTCCAGCTTATGGAAGGTCTCCGTGAGCCGACGATACATGACCGGGATCGCCGGCTCATCCTTATAGCACGCGATGATGGCAGTCACACTGCGCCGGCGGTTGCGCACGGACAGCTTGGAGCGCTCTGCAAGATCAGCCGGGCTGAGCGTCTGCACCCACTGGGCGGTCGCAAGCAGGCCGTCGCGCAACTCAATGCCGGCCTTCCAGCCGAGTTGAACCTCGGCTTTTTCTGCGTTTGCGTACCAGTCGGCGAGGTCCCAGGCGCGGCCTTCCATCGAGCCGAACTCTGGCGTCTTTTCCACCTTGAACAATTCGCGCGTCAGCGTGGCCAGTTCGCGAATGGTCGTCTTTTTCCCCGAGCCGATGTTGTAGCTTTCGCCATACAGCGACGGATTCATGCGGATGGCAGCACTGATGAACGCCGCGCACACATCGTCGACGTGGACGAAGTCCCGGGAGGTTTCCGGGGAGACAAAGGGGGGAAGGTCACCCGACAGCGCCTTGCGCAGCAGGTTGGGAATCAGGCGCGAGCCGTCCTCCAGCGGTCCGTAGACGGAATACAGGCGCAGGTTGACACATGGGAAGTTATGCTGCTTGCCCATGTACCGCAGGTACTCCGCGACGGCGGCTTTCGATACCGCATAGTGGCTGTTGGGTTCCGCCGCTGCGTCTTCGCGGGGGGCAGCGCTGTTGTTCCCGTACTCCGACGAACTTCCCGCATGCACATATGCAGAGATCCCCTGCCTGGCCAGGAGGCTCACCAGGCTGACAATGGAGTTGAAGTTGGTTTGATAGATCAGGTTGGGATCTTGCTCGAACGAGTACGCTCCATACGCGACGCAGTCCATGACCGTCTGCGGCGCGATCGTATCGATCAGGTGCTTGACGGCCGCAGGGTCGTTGACATCGGTACGCAGCAGGTTGCTGTCGGGTACATCCGACAGCCGCCAGAAATTCCCGCCGCGAACGACGGCATAGACATCGCGGCGTACTGCGAAAATCTTCCTGAAGAGATTTGCACCGACAAAACCGGCGGCGCCGGTGATGACAACGGGGCCGCGCAGCGCACGGATTTCCGAACTTAGATCAAGCATTGGTATCTATATCTTTCGCAATCAGGCGAGATTCAAAGTCGAAAGCAGGCTGTGCGCATCGAGCCCGGACGCCTTGCGCAAATAGGTTTGCGAACCGTAGCGAGCGTAGTGATGGGACTTCGCGCAGAGATGCGCCACGCGGGCCGCGACGCCGTTCTTCATCAGGTGCAGAGCAAACTCAGACGCGAAGCTTCCCTGGGCAACGTGTTCCTCGGCGATGCAGAGGACGCCAGTGCGGGCGATCTGGGCCATCAGTTCCCGGGGAGCGGGGTTCTGGGCGAGGGGCAGTTCGCTGATTGCCCACAGGGCCGGGCGCACGTTCTCGGGCAGTGCGGCAAGCGCCTCGATATAGGTGCCTGCCAGGGGGCCCACTGCCACCACCGGCATACCCGTTCCCGCCACGAGTTGGCGCCAGGGAGCATATGGCGGTACCGCGTATCCCTTGGGCGCCTCGCCGCGGCCAAGGCGCAAGTAGGCGGCAAAGGAAGAGCCGCCGGCGCGTGTCACCACCGCCGGGACATCCTCATCGAATACCGGCGTGAAGGCCATCATATTGGGGAGGGTCAGCAGGATGCCATAGTCCTCGATGGCGTGGTGGGTCGGCCCCATCACGCCATATCCGTAGCCGCCGCCGTTGCCGATCAGCCGCACCGGCAGCTTGTGGAAGCAGATGTCGTTGCGGATCTGCTCGAACGGGCGCGCATAGCAGAACGGGGCGATGCTGTAGGCCCACGCATCCAGGCCCTGGCGGGCCAGGGCGGCCGCTACCGAGATCATGTTCTGTTCGGCAACCCCGGCATTGATGAAGCGCTCGCCCATGGCCGATTGCAAGGGCTCCAGGGCCATAAAGCCGAGGTCCCCGGTCAGGAAGACCATCTTCGAGTCCTTGGCCACAGCCCTGGCGACCAGAGCATCACACAATTGCTTTCTCATGGCTTGGTCAGCTCCTCGATCGCTTTCTTATAGTGGTCTTCGGTGAGGGGGAGGTAATGCCATTCCATGCGGTTTTCCATGAAGGAAACACCCTTTCCCTTGGTAGTTTCCAGAAAAATGAAATGCGGTCGGCCGGGCCGCTTGTCCAACGCCTGGCGCATCAGGTCGAGGTCGTGGCCGGGGATCACATCGAGTTCGACATCGAAGCCGCGCAGCTTTTCCCATAGCGGCGCCATCGACGCCACATGCGTGGTCGTGCCGAATCCCTGCAACTGGTTATGGTCGACCACGACGGTAAGGTTCGATAGTTGCTGGTGGCGCGCGAAGATCAGGGCTTCCCAAGTGGAGCCTTCCTGCCATTCGCCATCGGACGTCAGGCAGAAGACCCGCCCGTCCGTCTTGCCCAGCCGGAGCGCGAGCGCTGTGCCGGCCGCGAGCGACAGGCCGTGGCCGAGACTGCCGGTCGCGAACATGATGTCCTTGATGCCCTTGGCAGGGGGGTGGCCTGCCAGCAGGGTGTCGTCCTTGTGGAAGGTGCTCAGCGCTTCTTCGGGCAGCTTGCCCGCGCTCCACAGGGCGACATAGAGCGCGCCCGCGGAATGACCCTTCGAGAGGATGAAATGATCGTCCTCGCCGACGTATTCCTTGAACAGGAGAGCCAGTGCGTCGATGGCAGACAGATTTCCGCCGGCGTGACCCACGCCGCTCTCATAATGCATGCGAACTAGCCGCCGACGGATCTCCAGGAGGAGATGGGGATCCAGTTTTTTCTCTTGAATCATGAGTGCCCTTGAATAGCTTTTTCTGCTTGCTTTTGCATGGATTTGAAGCCCACGCCCGGCATATAGTTGAATACGTATGCTGAAGGATGGATGGCTGCCAGCTTTTCAAATGCTTGCGGATCCTGTTCGCAATAGACCTGGCGAGGAACTCCTTCATAGAGTTCAAAAAAACGCCCCTCGATAAAAGTCCATTTGCAATGATCCGTTGAAGCCAGCAATAGCAATGGCGCTCCCTTGGGGGCGGCTTTACTATCGACAATATCGCGTTTAGCCAGCGTTGCCGCGGCCGACGAACTCATCATGTAGATATTCTGAAAGTACCTTTGCATATAGGTGTCGATGCCAAACAGGCACAGGCAGGCAATGACGCTCGCAATTGTCGGCAGCAAGACGCGGGAATTCACGGTGCCGCAGGCCCAGGCAAAGCCAAGCAGGAAAAGACAGAATGGCGCATATAACCATCGCTGTTCCATCCGGATGGTCAGGGCCGGTGGCACCAGAATAAGGATAAGCAAGCCAAGCAGGAAGACCAGGATATAGATACGGTCGGGCTCGTTCGTCCTGGTGGCGGACGCTGCCCATATCACGGTCCGTATCCAGAGGCCGAGCACCAACGCCGAGGCCGCCAGGACACCGCCGTCCATGTTGTTGCCGGCCATAAATCCGGAGATTACGTCGTGGCCAGCCAGAAAGTCGGGGCCATGGTTTATGCCGATGATGGAAAGCAAAGCTTGCAGGAAACGGTCAATGCTGGCCCCGATATTCAGGCTCAGGTGGGTCGAACCGGTACCGACAAAGAATGAGCTATCGAGCAGGCTGGTCTTGACAAGGAAATTGAAGGCGGGCGTGAGCAGGCTCAATGCGGCCGGAACAAACGTTGCGGCCCGCCGGCCTGGCTGCTTCAGTGCAAGGACAAAGAGGACAGCCGCAAGCCATGGGGACGCCGCCAGATAGCGCTCGTGGGTGTACATGGCGAAAATCAGCGCGCCCAGCGCCATCCATTGCCAGCGGCTGCGTTCAGGTTGCCGCAACGCCTGCACGATCGCCAGCAGCATGAGGAGGAAGAAGGTGAGCGCTACCGATTCCACTGGTCCGGTGCCTTGTGTTACCTGGTACAAGGCGAAGCGGGAACTGGCAAAGACCAGCGTCAGGAAGAGGCTTGCAGTCCTGTTTCTGTTCGATAGGGCGAGCGCAAGAAAATAGAAAATTGTTGCGTTCAGGGTATGCACCACGCCATTGAAGATCAGGAAGGCGCGAAGATCCTCATTGAAGATTCTTGCCAGTGCGAACCAGATGGTGACGAAAACCGGACGGTATTTCTCGTAAAAAACCCCGGCTAATGCTTGCATCCAGCTGTGCGCAAAATCCCCGCCCGGGCGAGTGGCGAGTAAGTTGTAGAGATCGTCGCCATAGAAGGCGGACGGCAGCCACGGCGCAAACCGCAGATAAGTCACGCCGACAATGACCAGCACGAGGAACATTCCGGAGTGCGCAACCGTTTTTCTCCTCCTCGATTTTGTGATCGAGAAGGCCGGAGCGAAAGGAAGGCTTTCCGGGCATGGCATTTGTGTTCTGTTCCTGTTCTTGGGAGCGGAAATCGGGGATACGTCCGAGCCGGGACGTCGGGTAGCCCGCAGAATGCCGCGAGGGGGGAATTATGTCACACGCCAATCGCCATTCCGCCGATTCCGGCGGCCGTGGTTTGCGGCGTTCCGGTCAACTTGGGGCGCATGAGGAGTTCTGCCCGATTGTGAGCGGGCGCACCTTACGTTCGGCGTGGCGGGCGCTTGTTATGGATGGTAAATCGGCGTGCCGGAGGAGCCGCATTTTACCAATAAAGTTATGTATAAGTCGCTTTTATGGGCTGATCGTGCGGCACGTTTTGCCCGCTTTCTTTCGCCCCCCAGGAAAACGGCCTGCATATACAAATCTAGATCGAACCGATTCTGGCTCAGCAGGTGGTCGAAGAGCGTGTCTCCCAGATCGCTTGCAATGCGCTCGATACGGGCGGACAGGCTGTCTGCCCTGCCTTCGCTGCGGTTTAGCACGGCCCTGGCGGAACAGTCGATGGCCGGAAAGTTGGATCGCAGCTTGCGCTGCAGCGCGATGGCCGAGTCCTCGAACCTGTCCACAATGCCCACGAACGGCAGTTCTCGCAACCGCGAACTAGCCACGAGATAGTCTGTATGGCTTGCCCGGGCACTTCGCATATCCCGCTGTCTTCCAGCGATATGAATGGTCTGAAAATTACGGAAAACCGCGGTTCCCTGGTCCGACAACCCCCACTCGACAAACCCCTTCAGATCAGTGTTCTGCGCGATACGCACGCTCGGGCTGAGGCTGTCCGGCGCCTGCTGCCGCTCAAAGTGATAGACCGATTCGACACGGTCGATCGGATGCCTGAGGAAGACAATCGGGTGAACGCGCAGGTTGGGGTGCTGTGGCAGCGGAAACCTCGCCTGATGGCTGGAGATGACATCGAGCCGGGGATTGGCCAGGATGAAATCGAGTAGGTCCTGGTTTGTCAGCGTGTCCCAGGGGTACTTGCCTTCGACCGCCCCGTTTGTCGCGGGGAAGTTGGCATGGAGGATGGCATCGACCGTGGTGCCCGCATTCTTGAATATGTGGTAGTGGACGATGACGTTCCTGACGTTTTCGGTCATGGTAGGCTCGGATGCGTGAAATAGCTCCGCCCAACGGCGAAGCAAGGCGCTCGCCGGCCAGGTGCTGTGCAGTGAGGGCGCCGATAGAGCACCTTATCTCCTTCCGTCTTCGTTTAGAAGACTGGTGCGGCCAGTTGCAGGGTCATGGACTCGCCTTGCAAGCAATGCCGGAGGACCAGCCGGGCGAGAACGCCGACGCAGTGCGCCTCGCTGGCCGTGGTGGTGTCAATGGTCAGGTCTGGCGCCTGCGGTGGCTCGTAGGGCGCGCTGATACCGGTGAACTGGGTAATCTCGCCGCGCTGGACGCGGGCGTAGAGGCCTTTGGGGTCGCGCGCGCGGCACTCCTTCAGATTGGCCCTCACATAGATCTCGAGAAAGCGGTCGGAGCCCACGATCTCGCGGGCGGTCTTCCGGTCGAACGCGGTTGGCGAGATCATCGATACGAGCACCAGCGAGCCCTGGTCGTTGAGGAGCTTGGCTACGTGTGATGCTAGACGCACATTTTCGTGGCGATCTTCGCCCGAGAACTGGAGATCTTGGCATAGTCCCGCGCGTAACTGGTCTCCATCAATACGGAGAGAGCGGATTCCCAGCTCATCCAGCCACCGCTGTGTCCCATCGGCTAGCGTCGACTTGCCCGCACCGCTTAAGCCCGTCAGCCAGACTGTCAGCGGCCGCTGTCCACTGAGGGCGGGGGGGTGCGGCGGTATATCGCTCACATGCGGGGCAAAGATCCGATGTGTCATTGTCATGAGGCGGCAGCTAGGTGCCTCTGGCGGGCACATTGGCGAACTGCCTAGTATTGTTGGGAATTTTTTTTATACATTGGCAAGGTAGGGGGGGCAAGGCAGGAATAGAGGCCGAGTGTTTCCTCTTATTTAATCTCGCTAGAACGAAACCTCTGGCTTTCGGCGTTGTCACTGGCCGCCTCTTGGGCTTCTGCCCTGGCGCATCAGTGCTTCCCACTGCCCGATGAGTTGCTCTGGCGAGTACGTCCGGGCTTTTTCCCGCGCCGTCTTGCCAAGCGCAGTTGCTTCCCCGGGATGCCCGATCAAGTGCCCGAGTGCCCGGGCAAGCTCGGTCGGCTGGTCAACCGGCACCATCAGCGCATCGCACCCGGGCTCGAGCAGTTCCCGCGGTCCGGTCTCGCAGTCGGTCGACACGATCGGCAGGCCGAACGCCATCGCTTCGATCAGCACCAGCCCAAAGCCTTCGTAGCGCGAGCTGAGGCAGAAAATCGAGGCCTGGCTGTAAGCCATCGTTACATCCTCATAGATGCCGGGCAGCGTTACGCTGTCGCCCAGGCCGAGTTCGTCGCGCAAGGCTTCCAGCGCGGCGCGCTCTTCGCCCTCGCCGGCAATTGTCAGCCGCCAGCCCGGTGCCTGCGGAGCGACTTCCGCCCAGGCACGCAGCAGGACATCGAAACCCTTGGCGGTGACCAGCCGTCCCACCGCAAGCACGGTCCTGCCCGTCCTAGGGGCGGCTTGCGCAGGCATCGAGAAGGGCAGGGGATTCGGGATGCAGACTACGGCACTGCGGGGGCGCAGTGCTTCGAGCCACCGGCGGCGGTCCCGCTCGGTCAGCACCACCACTGCCTCGCAAAACCGCGCCGCCAGGCGGCGTGCCAGCCTGCGCGCCGGCTTGCCGAGGTCTTTGTCAAAGTGGCAGTGTTCCCAGGCAACGTGGCGCACGCCCAGGCCAAGTGCCGCAGGCAGGGCAAAGAATGCGAGCATGGGGTCCACCTGTACCAGCACATCTGTCTTGTGTGCCCTGAGGTGGCGGCGGATGCCGGCCACGGTGGCGGCGTATGCGCGCTTGAAGGAAGGGCGGCTTGCAAACAGCGCTTCGTGCCTGACGGCGGGGTGCAGCGGGAAGCAGCTTGCCGCATCCCACAGACTCAGGATTGTGACGGCATATCCCTTCCCGGCGAGTGCATTGGCCATGGTGGCGGTCATCCGTTCCGCGCCCGCCACCGCATTCAATGTCCCGGTGAGGAAACACAGCCGGGGCAGTGCCGGCTTCACGCGCGGACCCCCTGCGCGGCTGGCTGTGCATTTGCGCTGCGCAGCCAGATAACAATGCCGAACAGCACCGAGAGCAGGTTAGCGACGGCGTAACCCAGGATGGCGCCGTACACGCCGAAACGGGGAATGGCGACAATATCGATGAGAATCGTGACAGTGAACGCTAGGCCCCATTTGACTGCCACCAGGCGCGGGCGCCGCAGGTAGATCGGCAGCAGGGTCAGCCCGACATCGGCGAATATCAGCGTCGAGGCCAGCGCGGCGAGCTGCAGCAGGCTGGCCGCCGAAGCGAAGGCCGAGCCATAGAGCAGGTGGATGATCCAGTGCGCGCTCAGCGCGATCAGTATGCCGCCGATGGCGCCCACGGCCATCATGCTGGCGGCAATCTTGAGGATGTTGCGGCGCGCCTGCGCCAGCGTGGGCTGCGCGTAGACATAGATCGGCGCGATACCGGCTGCCAGGATGGTGGCCACCATGACAAAGTTGTCCAGGATCTGCATGGAGGCTGCGTAGGCACCCAGTTCACCGAGGGAAACTAGTGGCTTGAGCAGCAACTGGTCAATCCGGCGCGAGCCCATCATGAGCATGAAGCTCGCCCAGAACAGCAGTCCGTTGCCGAATAATTCCCGGATCTGGGCCGGGTCGTGCGATACGCGGGAACGGGGCGCGCGCGCCAGATAGAAACTCGTCAGCAGCACGGCCATCACCACCGGTTCCAGCGCGAAGGCGGTCGCATAGGCGGGCACATTGTGGACACCCAGGGCGAACAGCAACGCGACACCGGCTGCCTTCACTGTCAGCGAGGCTAGGTTGAACAGCGTGTTGGGCCGCGTCTGCGTATGGGCCTGCATCCATGCCGTGACAATGCCGAAGGGCTCGCGCAGCACCACGGCCACGCCGATGATCAAGGCCGGCAGCCAGAATTCGACGGCCTGCCCGGTGACGGCCAGGAAGGCGCACATCAGCAGGTAGCCGAGCATGCCCGCCGCCAGCCTGAGCCGGAATGCATGGGCCAGCAGGCTATGTTGCGCGAGCGGATCCTGGTTGGCCACCAGGCGGGGAATGACGACTTCACCGCCGCAGATCAGCGCGATCGAGGAGGCGATGTAGACCACGGCCTGCGCATACTGGATATGCGCGAATCCCTCCGGTCCCAGCCCGCGAGCCAGCATGGCCACGATACCGATGCCGGCGCCGACCTGCAGGCCACGCTCGACCAGCATCCACACCAGGTTGTTCGCGACCCTGCGTTGCATCAGACAGGCTCCGTACAGGCTGCGCGGGACGTCCGGGCCAAGCTCGCATAGCATGCGAGCCACTGGCCGGCGACCGCTTCGATACTGAAGCGCGATACGACGCGCTGGCGGCGGGCGACCTGTTCGGCGGCGCTGCCCTGGCCAGTCGCCAGCGCCTTGCGCATGGCCGCGGCCAGGGCCGGGGCGTCGCCCCTGGGTACGATCTCGCCGCACTCGCCGAGCAACTCCGCCACGCCGGCCGCGTCGGTGGAAACCACCGGGCACCCGCAGGCCAGCGCTTCGCCCACGGCCAGCGGCATGCCTTCGATCTCCGAGGAAAGGACAAACAGGTCGGCCGCGTTGAGCAGGGCCGCCACGTCGCGGCGCATGCCTGCCAGCGTGACACTGCCTTCGAGCCGGTGCTGGCGAATTCGCTGCTCGAGCACCAGGCGCTCGGGTCCTTCGCCGACAATGGCCAGCCGGGCAGGCGTCGTTGTATCGGCTTTCAGCCTGGCGAATGCATCGATCAAGACGGTTTGTGCCTTCTCCGGCACAAGGCGGCCGATGTTGAGCAGCAGCCGCGTGTCGTCGGCCAGGCCCAGTTCCGCCCTGGCGATGCTCCGCTCGGCGGGATCGGGGCGGAACTGCAAGGTATCGATGCCATTCGGCATGACGACAATGCGTGCGGCGGGAACGGCGCCCGCATCCACCATTGCCAGCCGCGCTTGCGGGCTGACATGGGTGGTCAGGCTGGCCCAGCGGTCCGTCAGCCGGTACGCGAGCATGCGCAGGCGTCCGCCCTCCCGTGCACTATGCGCGGTGCAGATGATGGGGGGCATTTCCGCAGTCGCGGCAAGCGCACGGGCGAGCAGGTTGGCGTGGACCATGTGGGCATGAATGATTTCCGGGCGCCACTTTCGCACAAATGCGCGCAATTGCCATAGTGCCCTCGCCATTGATATGGGCGTCTTGCGCATATTCAGCTGCAGCAGGGTGGCCGCGTCCGGCAGCGCCACATCGTGGCCGGGCGTCAGGCTGACGACCGCAACCGCATGTCCCATGGCGATGAACTGCCGCGCCAGGGCAGCCACCTGCCGCTCGGCTCCGCCGAGCTTGAGCCCCGTGCTCAACAGCAGGATACGCATCGGCGCGGTGGCGCAGTGGGAGCGGAATGCCTTGGTCACCGCGCCCCGTACCCCGTCAGCAATGTCCTCAATGTCTTCACCGCGATCAGTAAGTCCAAGGCAAACGAGCAGTGCTTGACGTAATACAGGTCGTAGCTGAGCTTTGTCACAGTTTCTTCATGCGTGCCGACGTAGCCTTGCTGCACCTGCGCCCAGCCTGACAGTCCCGGCCGCACCAGGTGACGGTAGGGATAGTATGGGATGGTGCGGGCGAAATCCTCGACCATCGGCACTTGTTCGGGGCGCGGGCCGATCAGGCTCATGTCGCCGACCAGCACGTTCCACAACTGCGGGATTTCATCTAGCCGGTATTTGCGGATGACGCGGCCGACACGGGTCACGCGCGGGTCGCGGCGGGCGGCGAACTGTGCCGGCGCGCCGGCGTCGTAGCCCATGCTGCGGAACTTGAACATGGTGAAGGGCTTGCCGAATACGCCCACCCGTGCCTGGTGGAACAAGGCCGGGCCGACGGATTCCAGGCGGATGGCCACGGCTACCGCCAATCCCAGCGGCAGCGCAACGGGCGCCAGGCAGAGTACCGCCGCCAGGTCGATCAGGCGTTTGGCGAAGCTGTAGAAGTAGTGCGCGGCGTAGTCGTCGAGGAAGTTCTCGTCGATGTGCGCCAGCCCCACGCGGCCGGTCAGCATCTCTCCGATCCGCTCGACAGAATACATGCGTACGTGGCTGAGCTTGAACTGGGCGAGCACCCGGGTGCGCTCGGGGTCGGCGGTGGCGTTGCGGTCCAGCATCAGGCCGTCGCAATGCACGGCTTCGTCGAGCGAGCTGATGGCCTGGAAGCGGGTGGGGCTGGCCGGCGCCGCACCGGGCATGGCGAGGATCTGCTCCAGCTGCGCCAGCGTGGCGGCGTCGGTATAGCCGAACACGGGCACGTAGTTGCGCACGAAGCGCCGGTAGCCGAACCAGATCCAGCCTAGCGTGGTGACGTAGCTGAGCAGCAGCGCGCCGCGCGAATACTCGAGGTGGAAGGCGGCGAAGACAAAGAGCAGCGCGGCAAAGGGCAAGGTGGTGGCCAACCCGACAAGGCTGTTGCCTTCCATGGCGGGCAGGTGCAGGGACCGGTGCAGCAGCACGAAGGCGAACAGATAGGGCAGCACCGACCACAGCAGGGTGCGGGTGAAGACGTAAGTGACCAGCGCGGCGTGATGGGCGAACTCGGCGAGCGCGATATTGAGGCCGAACAGCAGCAGGCCGAGCAGCGCCCAGGCCAGCATGCGGCTGGCGCGGCGGACGGTTTCCGAGCCCTGCGGGCGGGTCAGCTGGGCAGGGCGGCCGACACTGTGGGTCTTGTTCATTGTCCGCCTGCTCCGGTGCTGGCCGCCGCGCGGGCGGCGCCTGGCTTGCCCGCCAGCGCTTGCTGGTAGATCGTCCAGGTGGCGTCGGCCATCGGTGCCAGGCCAAATTCCCTTGCCCAGCGCGTCCGGGCATTGCGTCCCAGTGTCTCACGCAGCGTGGGGTCGTTGGCCAGCCGTGCCAGCGCGGCCGCCCAGGCGTGTTCGTCATCGCCGGCGACCAGCAGGCCGCTAGCGCCGCTGTCCAGTTGCTCCCGGATGCCCGGGAGGTCGCTGGCGACGACGGGCAGGCCGGCACGCATGGCCTCCAGTACCGAAAGCGGGAAGCCTTCATGGTCAGATGCCAGCGCGAAAGCCTGGGCCGATGCCAGCAAGGCGGGGACGTCGGTGACAGGGCCAGCAAACCTTACCCGGCCCGGTGCCACGCTATCGGCCAAGGACTGCAGGGTGGCCATCTGGGGGCCAACGCCCGCCAGTACCAGCTCGCAATCGGGCAGGGCGGCGCGGGCGAAGGCGCGAATCAGCAGGTCGGCGCGCTTCGGGGCGGCCAGGCGCGCCACCATGACAATGCGCCGCAGCGGCGTGCCGGGCGTCGCCCGCGCGCTGCTGTCCGCGATGCCGTTGCGGATCACGCTGACCCGCGCGGCGGGGATCGGCAGCGACGCGGCCAGCGCGCGTTCGCCCTGCGCCACGCAGATCAGGCGGGCGGCCAGCGGTGCCAGCAGCCATTCCATGCAGCGCGAGATGAGGCGCTGGCGAGCCGGGGCCGCGGCCTTGAAGGCAAAGCCATGCACCGTATAGACCACAGGGATGCCGAGCAGCCATCCGGCAACGCGGCCTAGCGCGCCGGCCTTTGCGCTATGCGCATGGATAAGGTCAGGCGAGGTCTCCCGGAGAGCCTTGAGCAGTTCCCTGAGCGCGGCCAGCGCGCGCAGCGGCGAGAGGGCATTGTCGAGCAGGGCCAGGCGTATGGTGCGGGCGCCGGCTGCCCTGGCGGCGTCCAGCAGGGGCCCGTCGCCCCCGGCCAGCAACACGGGCTCGATCCTGTCGCGCAGGGCGTGCAGCAGATCGGCGACGTGCGTCTGCGCCCCGCCGATCTCGGAGTTCGTGATCAGGAAGGCGATACGCGGGCGGCGGGAGGGCAGGGGCGAAGGCACTGGGCAAAAAGCGCGAGGGCGGGCAACAGGAACAGGCTACCAGGGCATTTCAGTATGGCCGACGAGCCTGGGGCAGGGCCGGCGGCAAGGTTGTCCGGCAGGCCCGTCCCCCGATACTGGGCGGGCAGCTGTGGCACCCCGCTCAGGTGGGGATCGATCCACTTCCAGGCTGGCTTGCGGCGCCATTTTCCAGCAAGGCCGTTCGATTATAACTGGCGCGCCACTCGCAATCCGGCAAAATACGGTCTTTGACGCATTTGCCTGCCGACTCGGCCCTGGCCGGAATTCGTGGCCGGCAACGTCGACTGGTTCTACCGCCTACACACAGGATGACCCATGCAAGCTGATCCTTCCATTTTCAAGGCCTACGATATCCGTGGCATCGTCGACAAGACACTGACGCGTGACGTGGCGCGTGCGATTGGCTTGTCGTTCGGTACGGCCGCCGCAGAGCAAGGCGAGCGCGCCGTGGTGGTCGGGCGCGACGGGCGCCTGTCGGGGCCGGACCTGCTGGGCGGACTGGTCGAGGGCCTGCGCGCCGCGGGCATGGACGTGATCGACCTCGGCATGGTGGCCACGCCCATGGTGTACTTCGGCACCAATGTCGAGCTGGCGGGGCGCCGCGCCACTTCCGGCATCATGGTGACCGGCAGCCACAATCCGCCTGACTACAACGGCTTCAAGATGGTGCTGGCCGGCAAGGCGATCTATGGCGAGCAGATCCAGTCGTTGCGCCAGCGCATCGACGCCGGCAAGTTCGCCAGCGGCGCGGGCGGCTACCAGCAGGTCGATATCCGCCAGCAGTACCTGGACCGCATCGTCGGCGACATCAAGCTGGCGCGCCCGATGAAGATCGCGCTGGATGCCGGCAATGGCGTGGCAGGTGCCTTCGTGGGCGACCTGTTCCGCGCGCTGGGCTGCGAGGTGACGGAGCTGTTTTGCGAGGTGGATGGCAATTTCCCCAACCACCATCCCGATCCGGCCCATGTGGAGAACCTGCAGGACCTGATGCAGTGCCTGCGCGACACGGATTGCGAGCTCGGCCTGGCCTTTGACGGCGACGGCGATCGCCTGGGCGTGGTGACCAAGGACGGCCAGGTGATCTTCCCCGATCGCCAGCTCATGCTGTTTGCCGAAGAGATCTTGTCGCGCAATCCCGGCCAGCAGATCATCTACGACGTGAAGTGCACCGGCAAGCTGGCCCCCTGGATCCGCGAGCACGGCGGCGAGCCGCTGATGTGGAAGACGGGCCATTCGCTGGTCAAGGCCAAGCTCAAGGAGACTGGCGCGCCCTTGGCCGGCGAGATGAGCGGCCACGTGTTCTTCAAGGATCGCTGGTACGGTTTCGACGACGGCCTGTACACCGGCGCGCGCCTGCTGGAGATCCTGTCCAAGCAGGCCGACCCGAGTGCGGTGCTCAATGCCTTGCCTAACTCCAACTGCACGCCCGAGCTGCAGCTCAAATGCGCGGAAGGCGAAGCTTTCACGCTGCTCGACAAGATCCGCGCCAATGCAAGGTTCGACGGCGCGCGTGAAGTCATCACCATCGATGGCGTGCGCGTGGAGTACCCCGACGGCTTTGGCCTGGCGCGTCCGTCCAACACCACGCCCGTGGTGGTGATGCGTTTCGAGGCCGACAATGACGCCGCGCTGGCGCGTATCCAGGCCGAATTCAAACGTGTGATCCTGGCGGAAAAGCCGGACGCGCAACTCCCGTTCTGAGCGGATGCCGTTGACTGAGCCCCTGACGGGAACAACGGGCAAATCCTTGACCCCGCATGCGCTGCCCGCGCGGCCGCGCATCCTGGTGGTCAAGGTCTCGTCGCTAGGCGACGTGGTGCATAACATGCCGCTGGTGCACGACCTGCGCGCGCGCTGGCCGGATTGCGAGATCGACTGGGTGGTCGAGGAGGGCTATGTCGATCTCGTGCGCTTGCTGCCCGAAGTGCGGCGGGTGATTCCGTTCGCGCTGCGGCGCTGGCGCAAGCGTTTCTACCAGGCTGCCACCTGGCGGGAGATCGGTGCGTTCAAGCGCGCCTTGCGAGAGGACGCTTACGACGCCGTGATCGAGACGCAGGGCCTGCTCAAGACTGCCGTGGTGGCACGCGTGGCCAACCGCCGCCAGGGCGCGCCTGTGATCGGGCTGGCCAATGCCACGCAAGGCTCCGGCTACGAGCCGGCCGCGCGGATGTTCTATACCGAACCCGTGACCGTACCCCGCCAGACGCATTCGGTGCGCCGTTCGCGCCTGCTGGGCGCGGCGCTGACTGGTGGCACGCCGCCGGAACCGCCCCAATTCTTCGGCCCCGGCGCGCGCGCGCTGCATGTCGACGATGCGCTATGGGCTGGCCTGCCAACGCGCTACGCAGTGTGCTTTCACGCTACCGCGGGCGCGAAGAAGAAATGGCCGCTGGCGAGCTGGCACGACCTCGGCCGCCGGCTGGCGCACGAGGGCCTGACCATGTTGCTGCCCTGGGGCAACGACGCGGAACGGCGCGCGGCGCAAGAGATCGCTGCCGGCGTGCCGCAGGCGCAGGTGCTGCCGCGCTTTACGGTCATGCAGGGGTTTGGCCTGATCAATCGCGCCGAGGTGGTGATCGGCGTCGATACGGGGTTGGTCCATATCGCCGCGGCGCTGTGCCGGCCCACAGTCGAGATCTACACCGCGACGTGGCGCTGGAAGACGGAAGGCTACTGGTCGGGCCAGATCGCCAATGTGGGCGACGATGGCATCGTGCCGTCCGTCGATGAAGTCTACGCGGCCAGCCGGCGCGTGCGTGGGCAGGGGAACTGATGCTGCGCGTCTTGTATAACCTGCTATGGCTGCTGGCGCTGCCGGTCGCGCTGCTGCGCCTGGTGTGGCGTGCCCGCAAGGAACCCGGCTACGTGCAGCACGTGGGTGAGCGCCTTGGCGCTTATGGCGGCCTGCCGTCGGCGGGCCCCTGGTTGTGGGTCCATGCGGTGTCGGTGGGCGAAACCCGGGCCGCCCAGCCGCTGATTGACGCACTGCTGGCGCAATATCCGACCCATCGCCTCCTGCTCACGCATATGACGCCGACCGGGCGGCAAACCGGCGCCCAGTTGTACGGCGGCGAGCCGCGCGTGCTGCAGTGCTATCTGCCGTACGACCTGTCGTGGCTGGTGCGGCGCTTCCTGCGCTATTTCCGTCCGGATGCCGGCATGCTGATGGAAACCGAGGTATGGCCCAACCTTGTGCGCGGTGCCCGCGTGGCCGGCGTGCCGTTGCTGCTGGTCAATGCCCGGCTGTCGCCGCGCAGCTTCCGGCGCACCGCGCGCTTTGGCAGCGCCGCCACCGCGATGTATCGCGACTTCACCGCGGTGCTGGCGCAGACCCAAGGCGACGCTGAGCGCTTCCGCGCGCTCGGGCTGCCGTCAGTACAGGTGACCGGCAACCTCAAATTCGATATGCAACTGCCCGAGGCAGGCCTGCGGCGCGGCCGCGTGCTGCGCCAGGGGTTTGGCTCGCGCGCCGTGTTCGCCGCCACCAGCACGCGTGACGGCGAGGAAGCGCTGCTGCTGGAAGCGTTTGCGCGTTGGCAGGCGCTTGGCGCCGATGTGCCGCGCCCGGCTTTGCTGCTGGTGCCGCGCCATCCGCAGCGCTTCGATGAAGTGGCGGCGATGGTCACGCGTGCCGGCTTCACGCTGCAGCGCCGCGGCACGCTTGGCGACTCCGCTGCGTGGGAGCAAGCGGGGCTGCCGGAGCCGGTCACGGCGGACGTGCTGCTGGGGGACTCCATGGGCGAGATGGCGATGTACTTCGCCGCCTCGGATATCGCCTTTATCGGCGGCAGCCTGCTGCCACTCGGCGGGCAGAACCTGATCGAGTCCTGCGCCGCTGGCACGCCCGTGCTGATCGGGCCGCATACCTTCAACTTCGCGCAGGCCACGGAAGATGCCATCGCCGCCGGCGCCTGTGAGCGCGTGGCGGATGCCGATGCGCTGATGCGCGCGGCGGCAACGATATTGGGCGATGCGCCGGGGCTCGAAGCCATGCGCGGAAATGCGCGTGAGTTCGCGGTGCTGCACCGGGGTGCCACGGCGCGCACGATGGCTGCGCTGGGGCAGGTGCTCGACCACGCGAACTAGGCGGTTCTGTACGGCAGTGCCGCCGCTTTTCGCTGCCGCATGCGGAACTTGTAGGCCGCAGCCCGATGTCCCTCGTCTCCAGGCGGTTGTTAAACTATCCCGCGTGAGGGCCAGACTCGCGGCCCCAACCGGGCCTGCGAGCTGCCGCCGAGCGGCGCGGGCCGATCAAGCCGCGCGCCCCCAACCAGGAGCTTCCAGATGCAGAACATATTCCGTCTTTCACCCGCCGCGCTCACCGCGCGTGCCGCCGCAGTCGTACTGCTGGCCGCAGCCCTGGGTGCCTGTGCCACGTCACCCGCACCGGATTCGCCTGGTGCCGGCACCAGCCTGAACCAGGCACAGACCGGCGGCCCTAGCCGCTGGGAGCTGGTGCGCTGGCAGCAGGCCGATGGCACGCTGAAATCCATTCCGCACGGCGACAATGGCCAGCCGATCATCTTTGAGTTCAATAGCGGGATCGATTCCGCGCAGGGCACGGTGAGCGGGTACAGCGGCTGCAATCGCTTTACCGGTGGCTATGGCAAGACGGCAACAGGCATGCGTTTCGACCGGCTGGCCGGAACCCGCATGGCTTGCATTGCACCGGGCGGGGAGCTGGAGAGCGCGCTGCTCAAGGCAATGCAGTCGCCCTTCACCACCGTGGGTACGCAGCCGTCGGCCGGTTCAACGGGCCGCCAGATCATCTGGAAGACCGCTGACGGGGATCTGCTGCAGTTCGTAGAGCGCGAGGGCGTGGGCCGGCGCGGCGCGAAGATGGATGCGCAGGCGGCCGCCGCCGGCGTGGAGAAGACGGTGTACGTGGATTCGCAGCGGGTGGAGTGCTCAGGCGTGGGCCGGCAGACTTGCTACCGCGTGCGCGAGAACCCGGGCGCGCCGTGGACGCTTTGGTATGGGCCGATCGAGGGGCTGGATTTCGAGCCGGGCGTGGAGTACACCTTGCGGGTGCGCGAGACGCGTGCGGAGAACCCGCCGATGGATGCGTCCGCGATTCGCTGGCAGTTGTTGAGCGTGGAGTCTCGCACCCGGGCGAACTGAGCAACGTGGGGCCAGCAAGCAAAACGCCGCGGTTCACAGCCGCGGCGTTTTTGTCTTGAGCGGATGCCGATTGCTGCCAGGCGCCCGGCATTCACATTCAGCTGCGCGGCGCGGGCGCTGCCGCAATCGCTTCCTTGCTGCGTGTGGCGGCGCGCTTTGCCGGCGGCGTGCCTGCCGGCGATGCCGTGCCAAGCTTGACCTTCTCCGGCAGCTTGTACATCGAGCCTGGGGTTGAGGTCAGCAGGGTGTTGATCTGCACGACATCGTCCTCGGTCAGGGCGCCGGTAGCGGCCTTCAGGCGCAGCCCGTTCATGATGGTGTCGTAGCGCGCCTTGGCCAGGTCGCGGCGGGTGGAGAACAACTGCGCTTCGGCGTTCAGCACGTCGATGTTGATGCGCACGCCGACTTCGTAGCCGAGCTGGTTGGATTCCACGGCGCTCTGTGCGGAATGCTCGGCGGCTTCCAGTGCCTTGACCTGGGCGAGCCCGTTGGACACGCCCGAGTAGGTTTGGCGCGCGCTCTGGGCTGCGGTGCGGCGGGCAAACTCGAGGTCACTGGCGGCCTTGTCGGCCAGCGCGGCGGTTTCACGCACGCGCGACTGGATCTGGCCACCGGTGTAGATCGGCACGCTCAGTTGCACGCCGATCTGGGCGCTGTTGTAGCGGCTGGAAATATTGACCTGCTGCGCGGCGTTGCCGGTGGAGTTGACGAAGCCGTACGACGCGACCAGGTCGACCGAGGGCAGGTGGCCGGAACGTGCCTTGTTGTACTCGCGCTGGGCAGAGTCGAGGTTGTAGCGCGCCAGGCCCACCTGCGGGTTGGTGTTTTCGGCCTGGCTGGCCCAGGTGTTCACATCGGGCGGCTGCGGACCGGGCAGCGTGGCGGCGGTGCGCAATCCGAGCAGCTCGTCGACCGGCTTGCTGGTGATCTGCTGCAGGTTGGCGCGCCGGATTTCGAGGTCGCTCTGCGCCGCGATCTCGGTCGAGGTGGCGAGGTCGTAGCGGGCCTGCGCGTCGTTGGCATCGGTGATGGTGGCGGTGCCGACCTCAAAGTTGCGCTTGGCCTGCGCCAGTTGCTCGCCGATGGCTTTTTTCTGCGCGCCGGCCAGGTAGAGGTTGTCCTGCGCGGCCAGCACGTCGAAGTAGGCCTGCGAGGTGCGGGTGATCAGGTCGAGCTGCGCCTGGCTGAAAGTCACCTCGCCAGCCAGCGCGGCCAGTTCGCCCTGCTTGTAGGTTTCCCAGCGGTCCCAGCGAAACAGAGGCTGGATCAGTTGCAGCGACCAGTTATTGTTGTTGATAAAGCGGTCCGACACCAAGGGCACGGTCTGGTCCACATTGGTGCGCGTGGCGTTTAGCGTGCCGCTGACCTGCGGCAGCAAGCCGGAGCGTCCCTGGGGCAGCTTTTCCTGACTGGCCACCAGCTGCGCGCGCGCGCTGGCGAACTGCGCGTCGTTGGCCTGCGCATCGCGGTAGACCTGGAGCAGGTCGGCGCCATGCGCGGCTGGCAGATGCAGTAGCGCAAGCAGGGAACCCGTCAGTGCCAGGCGCGTCTTGGGCACGCCCCGCGCAGGGAAAAGCGCAAACCTCATGACATCTCCAGTCTGCCGGGCATCGGGCGCGCGGCTAACGTTTCTAACGATCAGCGTTCAAGGGAATTGGCGCCGCGGGAGGCCGGCGCCCTGGGAGTGATGCTTGCTGTGCTCTTGCTGTGCTCAGTACTTCGGCATGGCCGGGTCGACCTGCTCGGCCCAGGCGTGCACGCCACCGGTCAGGTTGTAGACCTTGGCAAAGCCTTGCCGCTCGAGGAAGCTTGCCACCTGCATGCTGCGCGCGCCGTGATGGCAGATGCAGACGATGTCTGCGTCTTCGTCAAGCTCGCCGGCACGTGCCGGGATCTGGCCCATCGGGATATGCGTGATGCCGGGCATGGCGCAGGTCTGCACCTCCCAGCCTTCGCGTACGTCGAGCAGCACCGGCTGCGGCCGGCTGGCGTCCGCCAGCCATTGCACCAGTTCGGGTGCGTTGATTACCTGCATGTCTTGTTTCCCGCTCAGAAATGGAAGCGCGACGGCTGCTCGGCGCCCATCAGCGGCGTGACGGCGGTCTCGAACAGGTTGACAGTCTTGTACTCGTTCTCGCTCACGCGCGTGATGATCTGCGCTTCCATGGCCGGCAGCGCGCCGACGAAGGCCGCAATGCGCCCGCCGACCTTGACTTGCGACAGGATGGAGGCGGGCACCGAGGGCAACGCGCCAGAAATGCAGATCACGTCGTAGGGGGCGCTCGCGGCCCAGCCAGTGGCGGCATTGCCTTGGGCCACGTCGACATTGGTCACGCCGGCGTCGGCCAGGTTCTTGCGGGCCAGCTCGGCCAGTTCCGGCAAGATGTCCACGGTCAGCACGTGGCGCGCGCGGTGGGCGAGCAGGGCAGCCATGTAGCCGGAGCCGGCGCCGATTTCCAGCACTTGTTCATGCTTGCGCACGGCCAGGTCCTGCAGGATGCGGGCTTCCACGCGCGGGGCCAGCATGTTCTGGCCGCCCGGCAGCGGGATTTCCATGTCGACGAAGGCCAGCGCGGCGTAGGCCTGCGGCACGAACTGTTCCCGCTTGACCACTGCCAGCAGGTCCAGGATTTCCTGATCCAGCACATCCCAAGGGCGGATTTGCTGTTCGATCATATTGAATCGGGCTTTCTCGAGGTCCATCTTGCCATTCCTTCCAATGCCAACCGCTAATCAGTTCAGAGTTCCGGCCGCGCGGTGCGAGGGGCCGGGGAAATCCGTCAAACCTGATATTTTAACCCCGCGCCATGACAGTTGCCCAAGCGCGTGGCCCAAGTTGTGGCCTCCATGCCGCAGTCCGGCCATGGCTGAGGCATTCCGGGCTGGTTCCAGTCCCGCCCGGGGCTTTTGGGGCGGCTTGCCTCATTCCGCGCTTGCTGGCTTGTGCGCCGCCGTGTCGTCGGCTGCCGGCGCGGTGGCGGGAGTTGCCTGGGCTTGCTTGCCGCGCCACTTGCGGCCCAGCCATGCGCTGAAGTCGTCGAGGTACGTATAGATCACCGGAACCACTACCAGGGTCAGGATCGACGAGGTGATGATGCCGCCGATCACCGTCTGGCCCATCGGCGCGCGTTGCTCGGCGCCTTCGCCCAGGCTGAAGGCCAGCGGCACCATGCCGAAGATCATGGCCAGCGTGGTCATCAGGATCGGCCGCAGCCGCACCCGGGCGGCGGCAACCAGCGCGGCCTCGCGCGACATCGGCGGCTGGCCGTCGGTGCCGCGCCGGGCCTGGTTGGCAAAATCCACCAGCAGGATCGCGTTCTTGGTCACCAGCCCCATCAGCATGATGAAGCCGATGATGGAGAACATGTTGAGCGTGGAGCGGAACAGCAGCAGCGCCGCGAATACGCCCACCAGCGTGAGCGGCAGCGAAGTCATGATGGCGATCGGCTGGAAGAAGCTGGCGAACTGCGAGGCCAGGATCATGTAGATGAAGATCACCGCCAGCGCCAGCGCCGACACCGCGAAGCCGAACGACTCGTTCATCGACTTGGTGGAGCCGCCGAAGCGGTACTTGTAGCCCGCCGGCCAGTTCATGCCATCCAGCGCCGCCTTGACCTCGCGTGCCACTTCGCCTTGCGAGCGCCCGGCGGTATTCGCGGTCAGCTCCACTTCGCGGGAGAGATCGCGCCGGCTGATCTGGTTGGCGCCGGTGGTGGGCACCAGCTCGGCGATCTGGCGCAGGGGCACCATGCGCGGCGAGCCGTCGGTGTTGGTCTGGTTGCTGGCGATCATCAGCGCGCTGAGATCCGCCATGCCGGTGCGGGCGTCCTTGGGCAGGCGCACGCGCACGTCGTAGTTCTGGTCGTCGGGGGCGCGCCATGAGCTGATGGCGTCGCCGGCCAGCAGCGGGCGCAGCGCATTGCCGATCTGCACGATGCCCACGCCCAGGTCGGACGCAAGCTCGCGGCGGATGCGCACTTCCACGGTGGGGCGGTCGTCCTTCATGCTGGAGTCGAGGTCGGTCAGGCCGCGCACCGCGGCCATGTGCCGGCTGGCTTCCAGCGACAGGCGCCGCAGCGTTTCCAGGTCGTCGCCCTGGATCGACACCTGCAGTGCCTTCTGACCGCCGGCGCCATCCGGCATGCCGACCATGGTCAGCGTGATGCCGGCGATGCTGGCCATGCGCTCCCGGATCATCGGGTTAAGCTCTTTGGTGGTGAGTTTGCGTGCGCGGCGCTCGGTCAGGCGCACCGACACCAGCGCGTTGTTGCGCCCGGAGGTATTGCCCGAGTTGATGGTGGCGTAGGTGTAGGCCACCTCGGGGAAGGTCTTGAGCGCGGCTTCCACCTGCCGGACCTTGGCTTCGGTAACGGCCAGGGAGGTGCCCACCGGCGTGGTGAAGCCCACCTGGGTTTCGCCCAGGTCGGCGGCCGGTACGAATTCCGTGCCGATCAGCGGCACCAGCGCGAAGCTGCCCAAGAACGTCACCACCGCGATGATGGCGGTGGCCAGCCGGTGCTTGAGCGCCCAGCCCAGCATCGAGCCATAGCCGTGGCCGAGCGCATCCATGCGCGCCGAGAACCAGTCCAGCATGCGGCCCACAGTGCGGCCGTACAGGCTCTTCTTGTTGCCGGTGCCGTGCAGGTCGGGATCGTGCCAGACCGAGGACAGCATCGGGTCCAGCGTGAACGAGACGAACATGGAGATCAGCACCGCCGCCACCACGGTCACGCCGAACTGGTGGAAGAAGCGGCCGATGATGCCGCCCATGAACCCCACCGGCAGGAACACCGCCACGATGGAGAAGGTGGTGGCCAGCACCGCCAGCCCGATCTCGTTGGTGCCATCGAGCGCCGCCGTGCGATGGTTCTTGCCCATCAGGTTGTGCCGCACGATGTTCTCGCGCACCACGATGGCATCGTCGATCAACAGGCCCACGCACAGCGACAGCGCCATCAACGTGATCACGTTGAGCGTGAAGCCAAACATGTACATCACACCGAACGTGCCGATCAGCGCGATCGGCAGGGTCAGCCCGGTGATGACCGTGCTGCGCCACGAGCCGAGGAACAGGAAGACGATGGCCACCGTCAGGAAGGCGCCTTCGAGCAGGGTGGAGCGGACTTCCTTGACGCTGCTGCGGATGCCGCGCGCGGCGTCGTTGACCACGGTGAGCTGCACGCCCGCGGGCAGCAGCTTGCGCACCTCATCGGTCATCTTGATCAGGCCATCGACGGTGTCGACCGTGTTCTGGCCCTGTGCCTTCACCACCGCCAGGAACAGCGCGCGCTTGCCGTCCAGCATGGCCAGGCTCTCCTGCTCCTCCTCGCCGTCGCGCACGTCGGCGACCTGCTCCAGCGTAACCGGCTGGCCAGCCCGGCGCGCCACGATGATGTGGCGGAAGGCATCCGGCGTGATGACGCGGCCCTTGATCTGCACCACCGTCTCGGTGGAGGTGGAGCGCAGCTCGCCCGCGGGTAGTTCCTGGTTCTCGTTGCGGATGGCGTCCATCACCTGGTTCACGCCGATGCCGAGCGCCTCCAGCTGGGCGGGGCGGATACGGATCTCCACCTCGCGCTTGGTGCCGCCAACGAGGCTGATGGCGCCCACGCCGCGCACGGTCTCCAGCCGCTTGCGCACGATCTGGTCGGCGATGGTGGTCAGCTCGCGCTGCGTGCGCTCGGCCCCCGGCGCGTTCGACACGGACAGGTAGAACACCGGTGCGTCCGACGGGTCGTAGCGCAGCACGCGCGGGTCTTTCACCTCGTCGCGGAACTGCGGGCGGATCAGCGCGATCTTGTCGCGCACGTCCTGCGCGGCCTGGCCGACATCGACGGACAGGTCGAACTTGATCACCACCACCGAGGTGCCTTGGTAGGAGTGCGAGAAAATCTCGTCGATGCCCGAGATGGTGTTGACGATTTCCTCGATCTTGCGGGTGACATCGGACTCCACCGATTCCGGCGCGGCGCCGGGGTACTCGGTCTGCACCACGACGATGGGGAAGGTGATGTCCGGGAACTGGTCAACCGGCAGGCGCTGGTAGGAGAACAGGCCGATCACGATGAAGGCCATCATCATCATGGTGGCCAGCACCGGGTTGTGGATGGACAGGCGGGTGAACCACATGGGCGGGGGCTCCTACGCCTTGACCAGCTTGACGCGGCTGCCCGCGCGCAGGGTGCCGAGGTTGTTGCGCACCACCTTGGCGCCGGTGGCCAGGCCGCTGGTGATTTCCACCAGCCCGCTCGCATCGTCGCTGATGCCAAGCTTGACCTGGCGCTCAGCCAGCACGTCATTCTCTACGCTATAGACGAACGCGCGCTCGCCATCGTTGCGCACTGCTGTGGCTGGCACCGCCACCACGCCGGCGTGGTGGCCGAGCACCAGCGAGCCCTGGGCGAACATGCCCGCGCGCAGGCGCGCCTCGGGGTTGTCCACCCGCACATAGACCATGATGCTGCGCGTGCCCTGGCTTACCGCCGGGTTGATGCGCACCAGCTTGCCCTCGAAGCGGCCGCTGCCTTCCACGTCGAGCTGCACGGCCTGGCCGATGGCAACGCGTGCCACATCCGCCATGGGGATCGGCGCCTCGAGTTCCAGCGCGCGCAGGTCGACCACGTCGATCAGGCGCGTGTCGGGCGAGACCTTCTCGCCCGGCTGCACCGCGCGCGCGGCTACCAGGCCATCCAGCGGTGATTTGACGATGGTGTCGGCGAGCGCCTTTTGCGCGACTTCAAGGCCGCCCTGGGCGGCATCGAGATTGGCGTGCGCCACGTCCAGGTTGCTCTGGAAGTTGTCGAAGGCGGTCTTTGAGATAAAGCCCTTGGCCACCAGCTCACGATTGCGCTCGAAGGTCTGCTTGGAATTCTCATACTGGCCACGCGCCGCCAGCATCTGCCCGCGCGCCTGCGCGACCTTGGCCTGGTACTCGGTTGCCTCGATGCGCACGATGACCTGGCCGGCGCGCACGGCTTCGCCCTCGCGCACCAGCACTTGCAGTACCTCGCCCGCGACCTTGGCCTTGACCGAGGCCTGGTTGAGCGCCCGCAGCCCGCCCGACAGCGGCAGCGACACGCGCAAGTCTTGCGTGGTGGCCTCGACCAGGTCGGATGGCAGGAACTCCACCAGGTCTTGCACCGCGGCAGCCGGGGCCACCGGGGCCGCGCCGGGCTTGCCATTGCTTGCCTTGCGCACGGCGGCGGCGGCGCTGAGCACGGCAACCACCGCGATGGTGGCGATCGCGGCGATCAGGATCTTCTTGCGTCGGGTCATGCGGTCTCCGGCGGCGGCGCTGGGATCTCCCGCGCGGCCTGCTGCCCCTGCGCTTGTGCCAGGGCTTCTTGTTGTAGCTGTTCCCAGACGTAGGGGCCGACCTTGGGCGGCAGCGGGGTATCGCGCGCCGCGCCGGTGGTCAGGCCGAACAGCAACATCTGGAGCAAGTTGTCGAGGAATGCCTCGGGGTCGATCTCGATGCGCGACGACGCGCTGAACGCACGCTGCCACAGCATCAGGAACATCAGCGGCGCGCAGATCAGCGTTGTGGTCGGGTTGGCCGGCATGTCGCGCAACTCGCCACGCGCCACGCCGCGCTTGAGCACGCGCGCGAACAACTCATCGCCCGGCAGCACCACTTCCTCGTGGTAGAACTGGGCAATGTCAGGAAAATGGCTGGATTCGGCCATGATCAGCTTGGTCAGGCCGGCCACCGGCGTCGCCCCGACCAGGCCCCACCAGCCGCGCAGCAATTCCCTTAGCAACTCCGGCGTCGAGCCCTGGTAGTTCTCCACCAGGTCGATGCCCCTGGCCAGCGTCGGCACCAGGTTTTCGCGCACCACCGTCTTGAACAGCTCTTCCTTATTAGCAAAGTACAGATAGACGGTGCCCTTGGACACGCCCGCCGCGGCGGCGACATCTTCCAGCCGGGTGGCCGCATAGCCGCGATCGACGAAGAGATCGAGCGCGGCGGCCACCAGTTCCTGTGGGCGCGCTGCCTTGCGGCGAGCCCAGCGTTTGGTGTTGGCGGATTCCTGATTCTGGCTCTGGCCTGGCGGGTTTTTCACTGGGGCGCTGTGCACCTCTGCGGGGAGCAATCCGCATGAGCTGCAAATAAATAACTCATGGGTCAGTAATGTAGTGGACAGGAATCCGGCGGTCAAGCGCGGGGAGGGCCGTACGGCTTGGGGCACAATATGGTCTGCCGGGCGTCGTCCGCGCCTGAACCATTGCCATGTCCCCTCAGTCAGAACTCTCTTGCCGGCCCGATTGTGGCGCTTGTTGCACCGCGCCCTCCATCACCTCGCCGATTCCCGGCATGCCCGGCGGCAAGCCGGCCGGCATACCCTGCGTGCAGTTGCTGCCTGATCGGCGCTGCGCGATTTTTGGCGAGCCCACGCGGCCGGCATTTTGCGCCGGGCTCAAGCCCTCTGCCGACATGTGCGGCGAAACCCGCGGGCAAGCGCTGGCGTGGCTGACGCAGCTTGAGGTTGCCACCGCGCCTGGCCGCGCCGCCTGAACCCGCAAGGAACAAACAGATGGTCATGATCAATCGCCGGCGCTGGCTGGCAGCAAGCGCCAGCGCCGCGCTGGCCGCGGCACTCGTGGGCTGCGGCATGATGGGCAACGACTACACCTTCTCGCAGAGCCAGCTGCAATCGGCCCTGGAGCGCAAGTTCCCGTTCAACAAGCGCTATATGGAGCTGTTCGACATCCAGCTCGCCAACCCGCAGCTCACGTTAGATCCCAGCCGCAACCGGGTGAACGTGCAGTTCGACGCGACGGTGAACAACCGCCTGTTCTCCGGCGAGCCGATGACCGGCCGCTTTGCGCTGGACAGCGGGCTGCGCTACGACCCGGCCAGCCGCGCGGTGGTGCTGCAGGACCCGCAGGTCCAGCAATTCGACGTCAAAGGCCTGCCGCCTCAGCTCACGCGCCAGTTCAACGCGCTCGGCGGCATCCTTGCGGAGCAGTTGCTGCAAGGCTATCCGCTCTATACCTTCCGTCCCGACGAGCTGCGCCTCGCCGGCGCCAGTGTCGAACCCGGTACAATCACCGTTTTGCCCAATGGGATCAACGTCAAGATCAATCGGCCTTGATGACGCGCCGCGCCCAGGCATGCACCTTGCGCAGCCACTGCGGTGTCATGGTCGTGGCGGATAGTTGTGATCCCTGGCGCGTGGCTGATGGCATAAGGCTGACGGTTGCCCGTTTCCCTCTTGCCCGCCTGTCCTTGGCTTTTCCTTGGCTTTTCCTTCGCTCTTCCATTCAGCATTCCACACATTCCAATCAGCATGGATATTGCCCTCGCCCTGAAAGCCGTGATCCTCGGCATCGTCGAAGGACTGACCGAGTTTCTGCCCATCTCCAGCACAGGCCACCTGATCCTCGCCGGCCAGCTGCTCGACTTCAATGATGAAAAGGGCAAGATCTTCGAGATCGTGATCCAGTTCGGTGCCATCCTGGCGGTTTGCTGGGAGTTCCGCCATCGCATCGTCACCGTGGTGGGCGGACTGGCCACCGATGAAAAGGCCCGGCGTTTTGCCATCAACGTGATCGTTGCCACCGTGCCGGCGATCGTGCTGGCGCTGGTATTCGGCAAGTGGATCAAGGCTCACCTGTTTAACCCGATCACCGTGGCCACCGCATTTATCGTTGGTGGTGTGGTGATCCTGTGGGCCGAATGGCGGGAAAGCCATCGCGGCCAGGTATCGCACCCGCAGGGCAATGCGCTGCTGGAGGCCGCCAAGGCCGGCGCGCCGCGGATCGAGTCGGTAGACGACCTGAACTGGCGCGATGCGATCAAGGTCGGGTTGGCGCAGTGTTTCGCGCTGATCCCGGGCACCTCGCGCTCCGGCGCCACCATCATCGGCGGCATGTTGTTCGGGCTGTCGCGCCAGGTAGCCACCGAGTTTTCCTTCTTCCTGGCGATCCCGGTGATATTCGGTGCCACCGTCTATGAACTGTATAAGTCGCGCGCGCTGCTGTCCGCCGACGACCTGGGCATCTTCGGCATCGGCTTCGTCTTCGCCTTCCTGTCTGCCTTCTTGTGTGTGCGTTGGCTGCTGCGCTTTGTCGCCACCCATGACTTCAAGCCGTTTGCCTGGTACCGGATCATTTTCGGCATCGTTGTGCTGGCGACGGCATACTCTGGGCTGATCGCCTGGCATGCCTGACATGGGCTGCGGCAAATGAAAATGGCGTGGCTCGCGGCCACGCCTCAGATTGCTGACCAACCCCACGTTTTCAGGGTGTGGCGTTTTCTGTTGGTGGCGGGACGGCTATCAGGCTAAGTTGTGACTGGCCGGAGTGATCACGGCTAGATGGGAGAGAATCGCGTTAAGACGTCGTTGTAGCCCAGAGAGAGGTCTCATTCACGTAAAAAAGCGCGAGTACAGGGCAATTTCTTGATGTTCTGCTCCGCCGCCGCCAGCAAGCATTGCTCGACAGCCTTGCGTAGCTCACGCATGCGGGCACACACCGATGGTTTGTGTAGTTCCCTCGCGTCGGCGAATCGGCGCTCTACTGTCTCCCCACGGTCTCGTTGCGCAGGGCATGAAATCGTTTGCCCCGTTCGGCCAGCCGCCTGGTATCCCCACACGGTCCTAGTCACGCTCGCACACATGTCGCCCCCCACCTTGTTCGCACTCGAAATCGACCGCGGCAGCGATCTTGCGCAAGAGGTGATCGGCCGGAACCAAGGAATCCAGCGCCACCATCTACAGCTTGTACTCTGGTAAGGGGCGGGTGCTATTGGCACCGTTCCATCATGAAGCAAGCCTTCCGTGTTGGGGGTACGAATGGGCTGTGAAGCAGCGTGACAGCAAGCGGTCAATCACCTCGGCCTTTCCATCCTCAATCCCGTGTGCCCAAAAATAGTACGCTGCGAGATTTGTTCTAGCGTGCTTCGCGCACCGCTGTCACGAAATACCCAAGCGGGTCTTCCTGTGAGCCTAGGCCAAGCCTATCTGAGATGTGTGCGGCAAAGAGCATGCACGCTGCGGTCAGGCCGGTGGGAATTGAGAGTGGAAGGGTCCAGATCAAGGATGTCTTGCGAACTGGCTTGAGCAGTCGGATGGTAAGAACAATCAACTTACTGGCGATGGCTCCGACGTCGTTCCCTCGCTCGATAATCTTTATGGCGGCGAATCCATGAGAACTCAGGAGCCCTTCTAATCGTTCTCTTGTGAAGCGGTGATAGTCGTGTGGGATGTGGTGCCGACGCGCAGACCATGGAACGGATAGCAGCAGAGTAGCTTCATCCTTCAATATGCGGGCTATTTCCTCGACTACCAGTTCTGGCTCTTCCGCGTGCTCCAGCACCTCAATGCACATTACACCATCAAATGACGAATCACTGAACGGCATCGATTTGCCATCATAGTAGGTGATGTCGGGGCGGTTGGCTCGCATGCCGAATGTCGCCGACTCTCCGACATCGAGTCCGCGATAACGGCAGTCGTTCGGCAGCCATTCCCGCCACGGCGACTCCCCGGCACCAACATCCAGCACGTCACCATGCAGGCAGGATATTGAAGGGCGAAGGTACTTAACTATGGAGCCAAGCTGAAGATCCACAAGGCAGCGCACGGCAAAGAGAAATCGATTGCTCGATGGAGGCTTTACCGAAATCGGCTGAAAAACTTCCGTGGTCATCGCTCTTTCGTTTGTGTGTCGCAAGCTACTATTCTATCGTAGCTCACCAAAGTCGCTTGGGGCGTTTCCGCAGCTTCAGGTCACTCATGCCCGCTTGCGGAACACCACGTCCCACACGCCATGGCCCAGCCGCACGCCGCGGCGCTCGAACTTGGTCACCGGGCGGTAGTCCGGCCGCGGCGCAAAGCCGCCGGGGGCGTCCGAGGTGTTGGCCAGGGTGGGTTCACCCGACAGCACTTCCACCATCTGGTGGGCATACTCTTCCCAGTCGGTCGCGCAGTGCAGGTAGCCGCCCGGCTTCAGCCGGTTGGCCAGCAGCTTGACCAGCGGCGGCTGCACCAGGCGCCGCTTGTTGTGGCGCTTCTTGTGCCACGGGTCGGGGAAGAAGATATGCACGCCGTCCAGGCAGGATTCCGTCAGCATGTGCGCGATGACCTCCACGGCGTCATGCGGCATGATCCGCACATTGCCGATCTCGCGCTCGCCCAGCAGCTTGAGCAGGGCGCCCACGCCGGGTTCATGCACCTCGCAGCCCAGGAAATTGTCCTGAGGGCGTAGTTGCGCGATATGCGCGGTGGTCTCGCCCATGCCGAACCCGATCTCGAGGATCGCTGGCGCGGCGCGGCCGAACGTCGCTTCCCAGTCGAGCGGCTGCGGTGCGTAGGGCAGGATGAAGCGCGGCCCCAGGTCATCGATGGCACGCTGCTGGCCGGTGGAGGTTCGCCCCGCGCGGCGCACGAAGGAACGGATGCGGCGCGGATGCGCCACGTCGCTGCCGTCGGCAGCCTCGGCGGGCGCTTTGTCAGCGTCGTCGGCTGGCGTCGGATCGGAACTGGGGTCTTGGGGGAGCATGGCAACAAAAAAGCCGCCGGGCGATCCTGATCGGGCATGCGACCAGTGGCGAAGGCGGCTCGTCTCAATCTGATGTGGAGCGGGCGATGGGAATCGAACCCACGTCTTTAGCTTGGGAAGCTAAGGTAATAGCCATTATACGACGCCCGCAAGAAGCGCGATTCTACGCGGGATTCCGCGGCGAGCGCAAGGTGCGCAGGTGCCGGATCCTCTGAAAAGTGCACTATCTCGCGCTCTGGCGCACCGGCGGAACCGGTGCGCCGGGGCCTGCGTGGCCCCTTAGACGCCAAACGCCGGCGTGGCACCGGCGACGTTCCGGGCCCGATCCGGCTGGCCAGATCCGTTCCCGCCGATCCGGAACACGGCCACCGCCGCCGACAGCCGGCGCGCCTGCTCCTCCAGCGAGCCGGCTGCCGCGGCCGCTTGCTCGACCAGCGCGGCGTTCTGCTGCGTCACTTCGTCCATCTGGGCGACGGCGACGTTGACCTGGTCGATGCCGCTGCTCTGCTCGGCCGACGCGGCGGCGATTTCGTTCATGATGTCGCTGACGCGGGCGATGGCGCTGACGATTTCCGCCATGGTTGTGCCGGATCGCTCCACCAGCTCCGCGCCGGATGCCACGCGCGAGGTCGATGCGCCGATCAGGCCCTTGATTTCCTTGGCGGCGCCCGCGCTGCGCTGGGCGAGCGAGCGCACCTCGGTGGCGACCACGGCGAAACCGCGCCCTTGCTCGCCCGCGCGAGCCGCTTCCACCGCCGCGTTCAGCGCCAGGATGTTGGTCTGGAAGGCGATGCTCTCGATCACGCCGACGATGTCCCCGATCTTGCGCGAGTCCGCGACGATGTTGTGCATGGTGCCGACCACTTGCTGCGTGAGCTCGCCACCTTGCGCGGCCAGCCCGGATGCCCCTTGCGCCAGCTGGCTGGCCGCTTTGGCGTTCTCGGCGGTCTGCTTCACGGTGGAGGTGAGTTCTTCCATGCTGGCCGCCGTTTGCTCGAGTGAAGCCGCTTGTTCTTCCGTGCGCTGGGACAAGTCGGTGTTGCCGGCGGAGATTTCCCGTACGCCGACATTGATCGATTCGGTGCCGCTGCGCACGGTGCCAACCGTCCCGATCAGCGAGGCCTGCATCTGCTGCAGCGCGGCGCTGAGCTTGCCCATTTCGTTGTCGCCGGCGGCGACGACCTCGCCGGTCAGGTCGCCGGCCGCGATGCGGTTGAAGCGCGCGATGGCCGCATTGACCGGATCCACGATGGCGCGCATCAGCGCCGCTCGTCCTGCCCATGAGAGCAGCAGCGCGGCAACCAGGCCGATGGCTACCGTCGTACTGACCGCCTTGAAGCGGTCCTGCGCTTGCTGGTAGCGTTGCGCGCCGCGATCGAGCTGGAGCTTCTCCAGCGCCAGCATGGCCTTTTCATAGGCGCTGTAAAGCGGCGGCAGCTTGTGCGCCTGCTGCTTCAGGAACGCCGTCTTGTCGCCAGCCTTGAGCGCGGTGAGCGCAGGGTTGATGCCTTCGCTCAGGAACTTCGCGCGCTTGTCCTGCATGTCCTTGATGAGGCGTTGCTCTTCTTCGCCGTTGCCGGCGCCGCTGAGATAGTGCGCGAAGCGCTCGTTCGAGGCCTTCAGGTATTGATCAAAACGCTTGAGTACTGCGTCGGCGCCTTCCTGGTCGTTCAGGTCGGAGAGCGAGGCATAGGTGGCCAGCGCCAGCCGCAAGCGCAGCAGCTGGCCAGCGCTGCCTTCCAGGTCCGCGACGGCGGGCGTGTCGATGGTGTACATCTGTTGCAGCGAAGCATTGCCTGCGCGCATTGACAACAATCCGGCCGCGGCGCCCACCACCAATGCCAGTCCGAAAAAAACGACCATGAGGCTGAGATAGCCCCGTATGGACAGGTGCTTCAACATTGTCTTCCTCCCTTAGCGTACGCCGATCGGTTGTCCGGCGGCGTCGCCTCGTGGTCGAGGCGCGCTGTGCCGAAGCGCCTCTGGGTGACGTGGGCGCTATTTCGATCAACGGCCGATCGGGGGAAAACTTGAAGGCGCGATGGCGCCTTATGGAGCCACCCGCAGCCGGCAGACCGCCGCTTCCTCCTGGCCCGGCGCGAGCCAGCGCAACCCCGTGCCGTGGTGGATGGCGTTGGGCAGGCCGAGCCATGGTTCCACGCAGTAGAAGTCGGAGTCGACGCGCTCCGACCAGGTGGTGACCGCGAACCAGGGCGTGCTGCCCGGCGTGTCCAGCTCGATCACCAGCTTGCGGCCATGCGGGGCGGTGGCATCGGGCGGCGTGGCCAGCGTGCAGTGGCGCTGCGCTGCAGGCTGCGTATTCAGGACGTGAAAGGTGTCTTGCAGCCGTGGGTCGTCGAGCCGATAGGTCTCGGCACCCTTGCCCTTCGCCTCCAGCGAGCCGTCGGGGCGCTGGCGCATCAGTTCCGCGGCCGGCATGGCCAGCGTGGAAGCGGCGCGCGCCTGGTGGGCAAGCGGGAAGTAGAAGTGGTGGCCAGCGTAGTAAGGCAGGGCCTGCTCGCCGGCATTGCGTGTGCGCAATGTGGCTTCGAGGTTGTCGTCGCTCAGCCGGTAGGTGACCTCGAACAGGAACTCGAAGGGGTAGGCCGCGCGCGTTGCGTCCGACGCTTGCAGCGTCATGGTCAGGCTGCGTCCCGCCTCAAACCGCGTGACCGCGAAGGGCAGGTCGCGCGCGAAGCCGTGGATCGGCAGCGCGCGCACGGTGCCGCTGGCGTCTCTCCATGCGCCGGGCACGCTGTCGACGAAGTGCCTGGCAATGAAGGGGAACAGTATCGGGTTGCCGCCACGCACGCGGGCTAGTTGGGACCAGTCGGCGTTCTCCGGCCAGTAAAGAATGTCCTCGCCGCGATGCACCCAGCGCACCAGGCGGGCGCCGAACTGCGGGGCGAGCAGCATGTAACTGGAATCGTCTCCGACCCGGATCAGTTCCTGGCCTTGGAAATGCATAGAATTGAGAGGCAGCATGCAAGTTGCGGCGGGAGTGGGCATCGCTGCATGATAGCCGTCAACGCGCCTTGCCGCGGCACCTGTGCGGTGCCTGGTCGCGCCCCCGACGGGTGCAGAGACGTCGGGCGTTCATCAGGCATGTGCCTTTCGCGGCGATCGGTGCGCCACATTCGGACCGGTTCTTGCCGCTTTCGGCGCTGCGTGGGCACGCGGCCGCTGGCGTGAATGTTGCGTCGCAGCGCAGAGCGTTTCCCTCAGCGAAAGGAGCTTGTCATGGCCGAGTCCCTCAGCAAGTCCACCGCGTCCGCCGGCGATGCCGCCACGGATGCCTCCTCCACGAAGTTCTCCCACGTGCGCCCGCAAGACACTGCCTTCGTTGACCAGGGTTTGCGCGATTTCTTCCTGTATCGCGACCTGGGTATTGCAGAGGCCACTGGCGGCAAGCTGCTGGTGCAACTGGTCAAGGCCAACCAGCCGCCCGAGCAAGGCACCGGCTGGCACCGGCACGAGGCGCAGTTCCATGTGGTGCTGATGCTCAAGGGCTGGGCGCGCTTCATGTACGAGGACAAGGAGACACTGGTGGCGACTGGCGATTGCGTGCACCAGCGCCCCGGCATCACGCATTTTCTGTTCGACTACTCGCCGGACATGGAGTACCTGGAGATCGTGGGACCGGCGGACTTTGGCACCGTCGACGTCGAGGGCCCGTGCGCGGTGCCGGCGGTGACGCCGTGGCCGGCGGACCAAAACGCAGCCTAGGCACCTGGCTACCTGGCCGCGCCGCGCGGTCTTATGCGTTCAACCTCACGCGTTCATATAGACGGCGTTGCGCACTAGCGGATAGACCTGCGAATCCCAGCGCTTGCCGTTGAACACGCCGTAATGCCCCACGCCGGTTTGCACGTGGTGCATGCGCATATAGGGCCGCAGGCTGCCGCACAGTTCCTGCGCGGCCATGGTCTGCCCGATGGAGCAGATATCGTCGCGCTCGCCCTCCACCGTGAGCAGCGCCGTGCGCTGGATCGCGTGCGGGTTCACGCGGCGCCCGCCTACGTCCAGCAGGCCCTGCGCCAGCAGGAATTCCTGGAACACCATGCTCACGGTTTCGAGATAGAACTCCGCGCTCAGGTCCATGGTGGCGAAGTACTCTTCATAGAACACCTGGATCGCATCCGCGCGATCATGCTGGCCGCTGGCACGCAGATCGTAGAGGTCGCGGAAAGCCTGCTGGTGGCGCTCGCTGTTCATGCTCATGAAGGCGATCAGCTGCATGAAGCCGGGGTAGACGCGGCGCATCGCGCCGGCAAAGCGAAACGGGACGTAGCTGGTGAGCGAGCGCTCGAACCATTCGATGGGCTGGCTGGTGGCGAGCTCATTGACCTTGGTCGGGTTGATGCGCGCGTCGATGGGGCCGGCCATCAGGATCACGCTCGGCGGCTGTGCCGGATCGCTATCCTCCGCCATCAACGCCACGGCGGCGAGCGCCGCCACGGTGGGCTGGCACACCGCCATCAGGTGCGTGCCGCCGCCCAGCACGCGCAGGAAATCGATCAGATGGTAGACGTACTCGTCAAAGCCAAAGCGGCCGTGCGCCAGCGAGATGTCGCGCGGGTTGTGCCAGTCAGTGATGTAGACATCGTGATCGCGCAGCATGGTCTGCACGGTGCCGCGCAGCAACGTGGCAA
Organism: Cupriavidus sp. UME77; assembly: GCF_014170355.1. Taxonomy (NCBI): domain Bacteria; kingdom Pseudomonadati; phylum Pseudomonadota; class Betaproteobacteria; order Burkholderiales; family Burkholderiaceae; genus Cupriavidus; species Cupriavidus sp. UME77. Next base: position 28,613 of record NZ_LZZU01000090.1, on the reverse strand, counting down.
AGTGGCCCGACATGGGCGCCACCAGCAGCACGCGCGGGTGGCCGGAGACGCCGTGCTTGCGAAAGTGCAGCAGCGAGCAGAACGGCGTGCTCGCGGTCACTTCCTCCGTAACCTGTACCGGTGTGCCGTTCACCATGACGCTGTCAATGGCAAAGGGCGGGCGATGGTGCGTCAGGCGGCTCAGTGCGAGCACCTCGCAGGCCGCGCGCGTGGCAAGCATCGGCTCGCATCCTGCCATGCGCGGATTTTCTGCAAGCGTGTTCGACACCATGTCGGCCAGGCAGCAGGCGGGATGCATGAGATCCGCATAAGTCTGGTACACCTGATACAGCATGGCTGGCCCCTTTTTATGCGTTGACCTCATCAGCCGCAATATGCGTGCCACGGCGAATTGCGTTGGCATGAGGCTTGCGGGCCTGCCCGTATGATGGAACGGGGTGATCTGTTCTGGTTCGTATGCGGCGCAAGCGCCGCGCGCGAACTGCGCGCGCGGATCTTCGCCATTACATCTGCCTCATGCTGGTGCTGCCCGGCGCACCGTGCCGGTGCCGCCGTGGCTGGCGCATTTTTAACCGTGAAATGGCGCGCCTGATGCGTGCCTGAGCGTGCCTGTTCCGGCTGCGGCGTATGTTTGTGCGCCACATCGAGGTAAGAGCGAGGTAAGCGCAAGCTGCACCGATGTCCCCGCCATGATGTAGTACAAATTCATAGTAGAAGCAGCGAGCACAAAGCGCACAACGCATAGCGCGACACTGCAGCGAGAGATACGGGCGCACCGTCTGCTGGCACACAGACGGCGGAAATCGCCCGCCGTGCGACGGCTTTTCCAGGTGGCAAGGAGGCGGGATGGCAAGGACGACACTCACCATCAGCAGTAAAACGTATTCATCGTGGTCTCTGCGCGGCTGGCTGCTGGTGCGCTTCGCGGGACTGGAATTCGAGGAGGTGCTGGTGCCCCCCGATGACGCCGCGGCGCGCGCGGAAATCCTGCTGCTGTCGCCTTCGATTCTCGTTCCCCGCTTGCTGCACCAGGGCGTGACCGTGTGGGACACGCTGGCCATCGCCGAGTATCTCAACGAGGTCCGCCCGAAGGCCGGCCTGCTGCCCGATGACCGTGCCGCACGCGCGCATTGCCGCGCCATTTGCGGCGAGATGCATTCGGGCTTCGCTGCCTTGCGCGCGGCGTTGCCCATGAACTTGAAGGGGCACTTTCCTGGCTTCAAGGTGTGGTCGCGCGCGCAGGCCGATATCGACCGCATCGTGCAGATCTGGACCGAGTGCCTGACGCAATACGGCGGCCCCTATCTGTTTGGCGAAACGCGCACCATGGCCGATGCGATGTACGCGCCGGTGGTGACGCGCTTCGTGACCTACGGCGTGATGCTGGATCCGGCGCCGGTGGAGTACTGCAAGCAGATCCTCGCCATGCCGGAGCTGCAGGAATGGATCGTCGCGGCGAAGAAGGAACCGGACGAAATCAGCGAACTCGAAGTGGAGTTCTGACCGTCCTGCCAGGAGGAAGAAGAGGGCGCATCGCGGCGTTCAAGGCTGCGGTGCGCCCTTTCTTTCGTTCACGCCGCCGCGGACTCGCTGGCGCGCGCCGCGATAAATCGCTCGGCGTAAGCGAAATACCAGTCCAGCGTTTCCGGGTTGGCCATGGCGTCGCGGTTGGCGATCTTGTCGGGCGCGTGGCCCAGCAGCAGCTTCTTGATGGGTACTTCCATCTTCTTGCCCGACAGCGTGCGCGGCACGCCGGGCACCTGCAGGATCTCGTTGGGCACATGGCGCGAGGACAGCGCGCTGCGGATGCGGGCGCGCATGGTGTCACGCAATGCATCGTCCAGGGCCATGCCGTCGCGCAGCACCACGAACAGCGGCATATACGAGTCGCGCCCCAGGTATTCGAGGTCCACCACCATGCTGTCGAGCACTTCGGGCAGGTCCTCCACCACGCGGTACAGCTCGCTGGTGCCCATGCGGATGCCGTGCCGGTTGATGGTCGCGTCCGAGCGGCCGTAGATGATGGCGCCGCCGTGCGCGGTGATCTTGATCCAGTCGCCGTGGCGCCACACGCCGGGATAGGTGTCGAAGTAGCTGTCGCGGTAACGCTGCCCGTTCGTGTCGCCCCATAGGAACAGCGGCATCGACGGCATCGGCGCCGTGCAGACCAGCTCGCCTACCTCACCCACCAGCGCATTGCCCACCTCGTCGAAGGCTTCGACTTTAGCGCCCAGGCAGCGGCACTGCATCTCGCCCGAGTAGACCGGCAGGATCGGGCAGCCTGCCACGAACGAGCCGGCGAAGTCGGTGCCGCCGCTCATCGGCGCAAGCCAGATGTCCGCGCCCACGTGGCGGTAGATCCAGTCATAGGCCTCGGCTGGCAGCGGCGAGCCGGTCGAGCCGAGCGCGCGCAGCCGGGAAAGGTCGGCCACGCGCGCGGGCTCGATCCCGGCCTTCATGCCGGCCGTGAAGAACGCCGCGCCCGCGCCAAAGGCGGTGACGCGCGCGGCATCCACGAAGCGCCACAGCACGCCGGCGTCGGGCCAGGCGGGATTGCCGTCGTAGAGCGCGATGGTGCTGCCCAGCAGGAGCCCCGCGATCTGCGCGTTCCACATGATCCAGCCACTACTGCTGTACCAGTGGAAGACGTCGTCCGGCCCGAGGTTGTTGTGAAACGCCATCAGCTTGAGCTGCTCGATGACGATGCCACCGTGGCCGTGCACGATGGGCTTGGGCATGCCGGTGGTGCCGGAGGAGTAGACGATCCACAGCGGGTGATCGAATGGCACGGATTCGATCGCCAGCGGTACGCGATGCGCCAGCACCGCCTGCCAGGCGTGGCGACGCACGTTGGCGGGAAGGAGGATGGCGTCGGGGGCGGCATGCGCATCGGTGTGCTCGCCCGGCACCAGTACCAGGTCGGTGAGCGAGGGCAGGGCGGCGGCCAGGTCGGCCAGCACTGGCGCCCGATCGTAGGCCTTGCCGCCATAACGGTAGCCATCGACGGCGATCAGCACCTTAGGTTCGATCTGGCGGAAACGGTCGCTTACCGCCACCTGGCCCATGTCGGGCGCACAGCCCGACCAGATTGCGCCAAGGCTGGCGGTGGCCAGGAAGGCGACAACCGTGGCGGGGATGTTCGGCAGGTAGCCCGCCACGCGATCGCCGCGCGCCACGCCCATGCCGCGCAAGGCGTGGGCCAGCGAGGCAACCTGCTGCTCCAGCCCATCCCAGCTCAGGTCGGTGACCGCGATGGATTCACCGGCGTAGCGGATGGCCGTGCGCTGGCGCGCGGCGCCGCTGCCGGCATGGCGGAACACCTGTTGCACGTAGTTCAGGCTGGCGCCTTCGAACCAGCGTGCGCCGGGCATCTGCGCGCTGCCGAGCACGCGCTCGGCAGGGGTATCGAAGCGCAGGTCGAAGTAGGCGCGGATGGCGTCCCAGAAGGCTTCCAGGTCGGTCACCGACCATTGCCACAGTGCGCCGTAGTCGGCAAAGGCGAGGCCGCGCTCGCCCTCCAGCCAGCGCATGAAGTGCGCAATGCGGCTGCCGTCGCGGAACGCCTGCGACGGCGTCCATCTCAGTTGCCCTTCTTCAAGGGTAGTCATGTCTCCTCCTCGGGTCCGTCTCGCGCGGACGTGCGGATGGGTTGCGATGCGGTTTTGGTGTGATCTTACATGCTGCCCGCCATCACGCTTCCATCACGCTTCCATCACGCTTCCATCACGCTTTGGCGCGGGCCTCGAACAAGGCGTCCCACATGCCGTCGACCCGGGCCTTGACCGCGGCATCCATCTGGATCGGCCGGCCCCATTCGCGAGTGGTCTCGCCGGGCCATTTGTCGGTGGCATCGATGCCCATCTTCGAGCCCAGCCCTGACACCGGCGAGGCAAAGTCGAGGTAGTCGATCGGCGTGTTCTCCACCAGCACGGTGTCGCGCGCGGGATCGACGCGGGTGGTGATGGCCCAGATCACTTCCTTCCAGTCGCGCACGTCGACGTCGTCGTCCACCACCACGATGAACTTCGTATACATGAACTGGCGCAGGAAGCTCCAGACGCCGAACATCACGCGCTTGGCGTGGCCAGCGTACTGCTTCTTCATGCGCACCACGGCCATGCGGTAGCTGCAGCCCTCCGGCGGCAGGTAGAAGTCGGTGATCTCCGGGAACTGCTTTTGCAGCAGCGGCACGAACACTTCATTGAGCGCCACGCCAAGCACCGCGGGTTCATCGGGCGGCTTGCCGGTATAGGTGGAGTGGTAGATCGGATCGCGCCGCATGGTGATGCGGTCGATGGTGAAGACGGGGAACCAGTCCTGCTCGTTGTAATAGCCGGTGTGGTCGCCGTACGGGCCTTCCAGCGCATGCTGGTAGCCGGATGGGTGATCCGGGTCGGGCTGGATGTGGCCTTCCAGCACGATCTCGGCCGAGGCCGGCACGCTCAGCTCGGACAGCGTCGGCGTGATGCAGCCGGCTAGCGCGGTGCGGCTGCCGCGCAGCAGGCCCGCAAACTGGTATTCGGACAAGGTGTCGGGCACCGGGGTGACGGCGCCGAGTATGGTGGCGGGGTCCGCGCCCAGCGCCACCGCGATCGGAAACGGCTTGCCGGGGTTGGCCAGCGCATGCTCGCGGAAATCCAGCGCGCCGCCGCGATGCGCCAGCCAGCGCATGATGACCTGGTTGCGGCTGATCACCTGCTGGCGGTAGATGCCAAGGTTCTGGCGCTTCTTGTGCGGACCCTTGGTGATCACCAGGCCCCAGGTGATCAGCGGCGCCGCGTCTTCCGGCCAGCACGTCTGGATCGGCAGGCGTGCCAGATCCACGTCGTTGCCTTCCCACACCACCTCCTGGCAGGCCGGACTGCTGACGCGCTTGGGCGCCATGTCCCATACCGATTTGACGAGGGTGAACAGCTTGCCGGCTTCGCGCAAGCCACGGGGTGGCTCGGGTTCCTTGAGTGCCGACAGAACGCGGCCGATGTCGCGCAGGTCGGCCAGGCTTTCCGCTCCCATGCCGAGGGCTACCCTGCGTGTCGTGCCGAACAGATTGGCCAGTACGGGCACGCTATAAGTCTGACCAGGCCGATGGGGATCGCTCGGGTTTTCGAACACGACTGCCGGTCCGCCCGCTCTCAACAGCCTGTCGCAAATTTCGGTCATTTCGAGGTTGGGCGACACCGGCGCACCGATCCGTTTCAGTTCGCCAAGGCCTTCCAGTTGGCCCAGGAAATCGCGCAAGTCGTTGTATTTCATGATTTATTCGATTGAGGCGCAGGCGCGTTAGCGCACCCGTCCATGCAAGTTGTGTGATGCAATATTCACATTAATGTGATGGGACACAAAAAAATCGCCCCAATTTGTATGTCCAAATTGTAAATTTTTTGACTCTGCCGCGGTCGGCAAGGATGGCCTCCATGCTTTGCCAGTACTGAGTTTCAACCAATGGCGGGGGCACGGAAGTGCGTCAAAGACCCTTGTTACATATAACTAAAAGCTTTGTTTATCGGAAACGTTATTCTTGACGATGTATAAAAGGGTTCCTACAATCCGGTTCTGCTCGTTGGAGTGTTGCGGTGCAGCACATGTTCTTCCGCCCTGTCAAGGGCATTAGTGGGGAATTATCCATATCTGATCATATGAGCGGATGCGTCTGAGCAGGACGGATTCGATCGATCGCCCCGGCCGTGGCCGGGTGCTTTGAGTAGTTCGCGGCAGGGCAGGCTCCCCCAAGAGCCTACCCTGTTTCTCGTTGGGCGCATGGGGAGCGCCCACCAACAGGTGCTGGACGTCTTTGCTGGGCGGCGCGGCATCCTTACTTGAATACGCGGTCAACGGGCGTGCGGCGCAGCAGCGTGGCACGAAGCGGACAGCGGATGGAGGTAAGTATGAGTGGTTGGAAAACCCTTCATCTTCCCGGAGTCGGACGGGCATTGCAGGTCCGTTTCAGACACCCGGTACCCGGAGTGAGTCGGGCATTGCAGGTCCGCCTTGCGCATCCGGTCGCTGGCCGCGCTTTACGCAGCGGTCGCGCAACATTGAAATATGCCCTGAACAGTCTCGGGGTTGTGTCTGTAGTCGCTGCGGTATCGCTGTCTGTCAGTCAGGAATGGCGTACGGCCCTGGCCGGTGCGCTGGCTGGCGAGGAAGCGCCTGCGGTATTGATGGAAGCGGCAGTGCCAGCCTCCACGGCCGATGTGGCCGCGGCCAAGCTGGGCCTGACGATGGCGCAGGCCAAGCCGGCGGGATTGCCGACCGTGTCCGGCACGGACGACTGGGGCCAGCAGCCCGCGGGCAAGGTGCCCTCCGTGGCTCACCTGGCGGCGCAGATCCCGGCGCAGCGCGTGGCGCTGGATGCACGTAACCCGGCCACGCTGGGCAGCGCGCGTGAGCAGGCTGTGGTGGCTGAGTACATCGCGCGCAAGTATCGCGTGGCGGCGCAGGCCACCGCGCAACTGGTCAAGGCCGCATACCTGACAGGGCGCGAGGTCGGCATCGATCCGCTGCTGATCCTGGGCGTGATCGCGATCGAGTCCAGCTTCAATCCGTACGCGGAGAGCGGCGTGGGCGCGCAGGGCCTGATGCAGGTGATGACCAAGGTCCATCAGGACAAGTACGAGGCCGTGGGCGGCGTGGCAGCCGCGCTGAACCCGTACGCCAACATCAAGATCGGTGCGCTGGTGCTCAAGGACTGCATCGCCCGCGCCGGTTCGCTGGAAGGCGGCCTGAAGTATTACGTGGGTGCGGCGACCACCAACACCGATGGCGGCTATGGCGCCAAGGTGTTGGCAGAGCGTGCCCGCCTGCGCCAACTGCCGGGCGTGCACAGCGTCGCGGCTGAGCCGGTGTCGGCCAAGCCGGAAGTGACTGCGGATGCCAAGGCACAGGCCGAGCGTCATCGCGGCACGGCTGGCGACAAGCTGGAAGCGGCAGGCAACGTTCCGAAAAGCGCTTGATCCCGGGATCCGCGTATCTCGGCAGCGCCGAAAAAAAAGCACCCTTCGGGGTGCTTTTTCCGTTGCATTGACCGCGCTCTGGCCGGCGTTCAGGCGAAGAACTTGCCCAGGCGCGCCATGGCCTCCTCGATGTTTTCCATCGAGGTTGCGTAGGAGATCCGGATATAGTCGCTCGCCGTGTATGGACCGAAGTCCTGGCCCGGCACCAGCACCACGCCGGCATCGTGCAGCATGGCCTGGGTCAGGGCATCGGCATCGCCGGCGGACGGGTGGTTGACGCCGCGGCAGTCCGCATACACATAGAAGGCGCCATCCGGTTTGACCGGCACCCGCAGGCCCAGCGATTCCAGCGCCGGCACGATGGCATCGCGGCGACGATGGAACTCCGCCTTGCGCGCGTCGTAGATCGCCAGCGCCTCGGGGGAGAAGCAGGCCAGCGCGGCGTGCTGGGCGACGGCCGATGCGCAGATGAACAGGTTCTGCGCCACTTTCTCGAAGGCGCCTACCAGTTCGTCCGGGACCACCAGCCAGCCCAGGCGCCAGCCGGTCATATTGAAGTACTTGGAGAAGCTGTTGACGGTGATCACGTCGTCGTCGAGGCTCAGCGCTGATACCGGCGGTGCATCGTACGACAGCCCCTGGTAGATCTCGTCGACGATGGCAAAGCCCTGGCGCGCCCGCACGGCCTTCAGGATGCGCGCCAGTTCGTCCGGCAGGATCGAGGTGCCGGTGGGGTTGGAGGGCGACGCCAGCAGCACGCCGCGGGTCTGCTCGCCCCAATGTGTCTCCACCTGCTCCGCCGTGAGCTGGAAGCGCTGGGCCGGGCCGCTCGGAATCATCTTCGCGCGGCCGTCGAAGGCGGCAACAAAATGCCGGTTGCAGGGGTAGCTGGGGTCAGGCATCAGCACTTCCGCGCCAATCTCCACCAGCACGGCGCAGGCCAGCAGCAACGCGGCCGAGGCGCCGGCGGTCACCACCACGCGGCGCGCAGGGATATCGATCCCGTACATGGTCTTGTAATAGCCGGCGATGGCCTCGCGCAGCGGCGCGATGCCCAGCGCGCCGGTGTACTGGGTGACGCCGCGGCGCATGGCGGCCTCGGCGGCCCGCACCACGGGCTCGGCGGCCGTGAAATCGGGCTCGCCGATCCCCATGTGGATGATGTGGCGCCCGGCACGCTCGAGTTCGGCGGCCTGCTTGGCCAGCTCCATCACGTGGAAGGCATCGATATTGGCTAGACGGGAGGCAGTGGCGAGGCGCTGCAGATCCATGGTGGGATAGGCTTGGTGGGCCTGGTAGGTGGGTTGATGGGTGTTAGGCTGCAGTTAAGCCGCAGTTGGGCGGGTGTTGGCCGCGGTAGAAGTAAAAACACCCGCCGGAGCGGGTGTCGGTACGGCAAGCGTGGCATCGTGAACGGCGCCGGTTGCTGTCGTTCAGCGTCGGGCGGCCAGTTCCGGCGCGCGCACCTTGGCGGCCAGCTTGTCCAGCACGCCATTGACGTACTTGTAGCCTTCGACGCCGCCGAAGGTCTTGGTCAGTTCCACGGCTTCGTTGATGACAACCTTGTACGGGATGTCCACGCAGTGGATCAGCTCGTAGCTGCCGATCAGCAGGGCCGCGCGCTCGACCGGCGACAACTCGCTCACCGGGCGGTCCAGGAACGGCTCGAAGGCACCCGTCAGCCGGGTTTCTTCGCGGATCGCGCCATTGAGCAGTGCATCGAAGTGCTCGCGGTCAGCCTTGTTGAAGCCCTGGGCGTCGTGCAGGTGGGCCTGGATCGCATCGGTATCGTTGCGGTTCAGCAGCCACTGGTACAGGCCCTGCAGTGCGAGTTCGCGCGAGCGGCGGCGCGCGCTCTTGGGCGCAGCCTTGGGCTCGGCCTTGGCGACGGGCTTCGCGCCGGCGTCGTCCGCCGGCTTGCCGGCTGGGTTGCTGCTCTCGGGCGCGTCACTCATCGTCGTCCTCGTCTTCATCCGCTTCCTGGCTGCGCAGCGAATCCAGCGCGGAGACCAGGTTGGCCATTTCCACCGCGGCGCGGGCGCAGTCGCGGCCCTTCTCGCGGGTACGGGCATGGGCCTGGGCGTCGGTGTCGACGGTCAGGATGCCGTTGGCGATGGGCACATTGAAGTCCAGGCCGACGCGGCTGATGCCGGCGCCCGATTCATTCGACACCAGCTCGAAGTGATAGGTCTCGCCGCGTACGACCGCGCCCAGCGCGACCAGCGCATCGAACTGGCCGCTTTCAGCCATTTTTTGCAATGCCAGCGGGATTTCGAGCGCGCCCGGCACGGTCACCACCAGGGTGTCCTCGCCTTCGATGCCCAACTTTTCCAGTTCGGCGACGCAGGCTTCGAGCAGTTCGGCGCAAACCGGTTCGTTGAAGCGCGCTTGCACGATGCCGATGCGCAGGCCTTCACCTTCGAGGTTGCTGGGGTAGAAACCGTGATCCATCTTATCTTCTCCTGGGTTCGGGGTGGCGGCCCGCGATAGGCTCGCGGCCGCCGTGTATCCGGTAGTTCAGTTAGCCTGGCCGCCGCTCATGGGCTGGTAGCCAGTCACTTCAAGGTCATAGCCGGTCATGCTCGGCATTTTCAGCGGCGATGCCAGCACGCGCATCTTGCCCACGCCGAGATCCTTGAGGATCTGGGCGCCGGTGCCGTAGGTGCGCAGGTCCGGCTTCACGCGCGGGCGGTTTTGCGGCGCGTCGAGCGCCGAGAACTGCGTGAACAGCTGTTCAGCCGTGTCGCCGCAGTTCAGCAGCACCATCACGCCATGTTCGGACTGCGCAATGGCCTCGAGCGCGGCGGGCACGCTCCAGGAGTGCGTGGTACGCGACACTTCCAGCAGGTCCAGCGTGGAAAGCGGCTCGTGCACGCGCACCAGCGTTTCGCGATCAGCCTGGGGGTTGCCCTTGACCAGCGCCAGGTGGGCGCGGCCGCTCGGCTTGTCGCGATAGATGATGCTGTGGAACGTGCCATATGGCGTTTGCATGGTGCGCTCGCCGGCGCGCTCGATGATGCTCTCGGTACGGCTGCGGTAGTGGATCAGGTCGGCAATGGTGCCGATCTTGATGTCATGCTCTTGCGCGAACTCGATCAGGTCCGGCAGGCGCGCCATGGTGCCGTCGTCCTTCATGATCTCGCAGATCACCGCGGCCGGCGTCAGGCCAGCCAGGGCGCCCAGGTCGCACCCGGCCTCGGTATGGCCGGCGCGGATCAGCACGCCACCGGGCTGGGCCGTCAGCGGGAAGATGTGGCCGGGCTGGACCAGGTCGGCGGCACGGGCATCCTTGGCCACCGCGGCTTGCACGGTACGGGCCCGGTCGGCCGCCGAGATGCCGGTCGTGACGCCTTCGGCTGCCTCGATCGACACCGTGAAGTTGGTGCCGTGCACCGTGCCGTTGCGGCTCACCATGGGTTGCAGCTCGAGCTGGCGGCAGCGTTCGGCGGTCAACGTCAGGCAGATGAGGCCCCGGCCGTACTTGGCCATGAAGTTGATCGCCTCCGGTGTGACGAAATCGGCAGCCAGGACCAGGTCACCCTCGTTCTCGCGGTCTTCCTCGTCAACCAGGATGACCATGCGGCCGGCACGGATTTCGGCAATGATTTCTTCTGTACGGGCGATTGTCATAGCTGCAGGCTGGGAAGCTGGCTGGAGTTTGGGCTGGAATTCTGGCTGAATTTCGGGCGGGATGGCTTGCTGGCCGGCTGCCGCTTCGGGGTATACCGGCTGGCCGCGGCAGCGGTCTGGCCCAATATTGTACGTCAACCAGGCGCCGCGGGGCGCGCGGCGCCGGCAGGGCCAATGCAGATGGCCCTCCGTGCGGCGGCGGACGGCGGAAAGTCAGGTGGCCTTGGCAGGCCGCCTGGGTGCCGAGAAGACGCGTGTCAGGCGGGTTTTGGCGCGCTCAACATCCGCTCCACGTACCGCGCGATCAGATCGATCTCCAGGTTCACGCGCGTGCCGGGCTTCAGGTCCTGCAGCGTGGTGACCTCGATCGTATGGGGGATCAGGTTGATCGAGAACGTGCAGCCGCCTTCATCGTCGATGACCTTGTTGACCGTCAGCGACACGCCGTTGACCACCACCGATCCCTTGTAGGCCAGATAGCGTCCCAGCTCGCGCGGGGCGCGCACGCGCAGTTCATGCGACTCGCCCACCGGCGCGAAGTGGGTGACTTCGCCAAGCCCGTCGACATGGCCCGAGACCAGGTGGCCGCCGAGGCGGTCGGCCAGGGTCAGCGCCTTTTCCAGGTTGACCCGGCCGGGCTTGTCCAGGCCAGCGGTCTTGTCGAGCGATTCGCGGGAAACATCGACGTCGAATGCGTCGCCGTCCAGCGCGATGACCGTCATGCAGGCACCCTGAATGGCGATGCTGTCGCCAAGGATGACATCGGACAGGTCCAGCCCGTTGGCACGGATGCGCAGGCGCACACCGGCATCGGCTGCGGCTTCGCTGGCGCCCAGCGGGGATACGGTTTCGATGCGGCCGACGGCCGCGACAATGCCAGTGAACATGATCGATGCTTGATGCAATGGGAAAACACGCATGCTAGCAGGTGCGCAGCGGATTCGTTTTGCGCGCGGCCTGCCGTCAGGCGATCAGACGTGATCGGCGCGGCGCGCGATCAGGCGCAGGTCTTCGCCGATCATGCGCACGTCGTGCCAGCGAAAGGCGGCGGCGTCCTGCAGCCGCGCCAGGGGTGGCAACTGGAACATGCCTTGTGCGTCGCCCAGCAGCTTGGGCGCGAGGTAGATCAGCAACTCGTCTGCGCAATGCTCGCGGATCAGCGATCCGTTGAGCTTGAGGCCGGCTTCCACGTGCAGTTCGTTGATGCCGCGCCGGCCGAGTTCTTCCAGCATGTGGCGCAACTCCACCTTGCCGTGCGGATTGGGCAGCACTACCACTTCCGCGCCGCGGGCTTCCAGGGCGCGACGGCGCGCGGCATCGTCAAAGGCGCAGAACACCAGTACTGGCTTGGCAAAGTCGCCGGTGTCCGGCGTCAGCAGGCGCGCGTCCAGGGGAATTTCCAGCCGGGAATCCACCACCACGCGCTGAGGCTGGCGCGGCGTGTCCACGGCACGCACATTGAGCTGCGGGTTGTCGTCGCGCACGGTGCCGATGCCGGTCAGGATAGCGCTGGCGCGCGCGCGCCAGGCGTGGCCGTCGTCGCGCGCCGCCTGGCCGGTAATCCACTGGCTGCTGCCGTCGTGCAGCGCGGTGCCGCCATCGAGCGAGGCGGCCACCTTGACACGCACCCAGGGCAGGCCACGCGTCATCCGGTTGACAAAGCCGATGTTGAGTTCGCGTGCTTCTTTTTCGAGCAGGCCGCAGCGTACGTCCACACCAGCTTCGCGCAGCCGCTGCAAGCCACGGCCCGAAACCGTCGGGTTCGGGTCCTCCATGGCGGCCACCACGCGCGCGATGCCGGCGCGCACCAGCGCGTCCGCGCAGGGCGGCGTCCGGCCAAAATGGCTGCAGGGCTCGAGCGTGACAAAGGCCGTGGCGCCCTTGGGATCGTTCCCGCGCGCCGCGGCGTCCTTGAGTGCCTGGATCTCGGCGTGATCCTGCCCGGCGGGCTGGGTGAATCCCTGGCCGATGATCATGCCGTCCTTGGACAAAACGCAGCCAACGCGCGGGTTGGGCGTGGTGGTGTACATGCCACGCTCGGCGAGCGCGAGAGCCTGTGCCATGGCTGCGTGGTCGGTATCGGAGAACATGAGGCCTGGTGCTTCCTGCCGCGCGGGCGGTGAGTTGGATATGGTTACAGTCATCAGGTGTCAGGGCGGCTCGGACTGTGCGAGGCCGTCGCAATCGGCATCCTGCCCCGGCGTGCACAAGCGGACCCGGCCGTGGGCACCGAGCCTTAGCTGCCGCTGTTCGCCCCGGCAGGTCACGGTGAAGGTGGCGGCGAGGAACCCGCCTTGCTCTGAGCGAGAGTATCCCACAGCTGTCATGCGCAGCGTATTGCTGCCTTGCGCGGTCGAGCGCAGGGCGATCCGCAGGCAGGCGTCGCGCAGCTCGACGACAGCAAGCAAGCCGGCGTTGTCCTGGCCCGGCTCGTCTCCCGGCTCCAGTGCCAGCTGCCAGCCGTGGTCCAGCGACGAAGCACCCGGCAAGGGCCTCAGTACCACGTCGGATCGCCGGGCTACGGCGGCCGATCGCGCCACCGCCAGCGAGCCGGCCAGGCGGTCTGCCGCCAGCATCACCTGCTGGCGCGCCTGCAAGCGCTGCCAGGACGGCAAAGCCAGCGCCGCCAGGATGGCCAGCACAGCCACGCAGGTGAGGAGTTCGGCAAGCGTTGCACCGCGACGCGAATGCCGGTGCCAGAGCCGACGCACGGCCGTCTCAGCACGCCTGGGGCAGCGGTACTGGCTCCGCGGCAAGGGCGGGCTGGGCAAGCCACTCGCCGGTGCTGCGCAGAATCAGCGTGCCGCATGACGCATCCGGCGTCTGCGGCACGGCGCGCAGCTCCACGCAATGCGCCAGTCCGCTGCCCGGGCAGGCACCGGCATTGATCCAATGACGCGGGCGCGCTGCCTGGGCGGGCACCGACTGCGGCCATTTGCCGGCCACCGTTGCGCCCCCCGGCTGGGCGGCGAAGCTCATGGTGGCGAGCGCGTGGCGCTCCAGGTCCAGCATCAAGCCGATCAGTGCGCTGCGTGCCTCGGCGCGCCTGCCGCGTTCCATATGCTGGTGCCAGGCAGGCATCACCATTGCCATAAGGATGGTGGAGACAGTCAGCGCGATCAGCAACTCGAGCAGGGTGAAGCCGGTCGGGCGGTGGCAGGGTGTCATGCAGGGGGCTCCGGTGTGCGGTGGCGTGGTTGGCGGTGGATCGGTCTGGAAGGCGTATCTGGGTCTCACGGCGACCCGGAGCGGATCAGCTCGCGCCAGCTGAGGCGGCCGGTGCGGCGGCTGGCGACGGTGCGGTTGAGTGGCACGGCGCTTCCTTCCTCCAGGGACCAGAGCGTGAGGGTCACGTCCTCATGCGACGTGACGCCCGGTTGCGGCGCAAGCTTTGGCGGTAGTGCCGCGCGTTCGAGAACGACGGTCGCCGTGGCGCTGGCCCCGAACCCGGTCGCTACGTGAGTGAGAGGCCCGCCAGCCTGCGCGCTGGCAGTGGATTCGCCGCTCAGCGCATGGATCAGGTACGCGCGCTGGCGCGTGTCGGGCGTTCGGGTGACAAAGCCGAGGTAGCCCGGGTCGGCGGGGAGGAGCCGTTCCAGGCGCTCGCCGGGATTGGGAAGAGGCAAGTGCCAGCCAGCGGTGGATGCTGGGCGGCCTGGAATATCCGGCGTGTGAGCCTGCCGGCGCAGCACCACGCCGCCTCCTTGAGGCTGGGCCACAATGCGCGCGCCACCGCGACTCGGGCCGCCTGTGTCGGCGAAGGGCGTGCTGTCGAATGCCGCACTGACATGGGTACCGGTTCCGTAAACCACCAGGTGGCCGCCGGCGGCGCTGATCAGGGCAGGGGGCACGATTGCGCGCGACGAAGGCGCTGGGTTGTCCATCCGGTAAATGCAGTCGACGCGCCGGCCGCTATCACGCCATGGCATCGCGCCACGCAAGTCGAAGCGCCAGAGCCCGCCTGCTGTATCCACCGCGTACGCCGCCAGGGCCACGCCGGAAGTATCTGGCAGGATGCTCGCGGCAAGCAGCGCGGGGTTGGGTCCGGGGCTCCCGCAACCGCCGGCCGGCAGGAGCAGCCGCCGTATCGCGTGGCGTCCTTGCCACGGCGCGTGCGTGGGTTTGTCCAGGGGCAGCATGGCGATGCCGGCCTGTTGCCCCGGCGGATCGCGATGCGGCACGCCTCGGTGGGCTTGGCGACCGCGCGGGGCGCCCAGCGTCACCATGGCGTACCAGCGCGGGCCTTCATGCGTGGAGAGTGCCAATGCGCGGACGGGGCCCGACGGGGCCAGCGGGAGCGTGTCGGAAGCCCTGGCCTCCCAGAGCGTTCCTACTGGCGGCTGCGCCGCTGCATTCGTGATGTCGAGGGCGAAAACGCCCGCTTGTGGATCGGCTGCGTTCGCCGGAAGGCCACACAGCAGCAGGGTGCGCCAGCGGCCGGGTTCGAGCGAGACGTCGGCAGCCTCGGGGTGGGGGCAGGGCGTGGAGCCCTGTTTTCGCATTGGGCGCGGCTGGTAAGCGAGTACTTCGTCGCCGGACGTCGCATTGAACGCGCGCAGCCTGCCATCACGCATCCCCACCCAGACCAGCGCAGCGCGCGCGCCGTGCTGAACGACGAACTCCGCGTGGCCCGGCCAGCCAGGTATCCACTTGGGCGGCGGTACCAGGACAGGTGGCGTGCTTCCCCCGCCCTGTGCCGTGCCAGCAAACAGCAGTCCGGCGGCGAGCGCAATCAGCGCGTTGTGGTACCGGGCGGAGTGCGTCACGGCTGGAACTCGCTCTGTAGCAAGCGGCGTACCGCCGCGTCGCGCCCCAACCCCAGCGCAGTAATGCGAAAACGCAGCCGTTGGCCCGTGCCCGGCGTGTAGCCGGATCCCAGCCATTCGCCAGGAGGGCGCTCGTGCATCAACTCGGCAACGTACCGCGGCATGGTGCCCACCCCAGCCGCTCCGGGTGGCAAGGCCGGCAGGGTAACGCCACTGAAGGAGCCCATCGCGATGCCCGTGGTCTCATCCGGCCGGCGCGAATCGAGCCAATTCAACCATGGCGGCGGCATGCCCGGGGCGGGCCGGCAGAGTCCCCGCTGCGCGCCGGCGCCGCATTGGCCCGGCGGTGGCCACGCAGCAAGGCGGCTATCCACTCCGGACGCGCCGTTGCTGAGCGCCGCCATCAACTCCGCTTCCGCGTCGAGCAACGCCGACTCCGCCGCGCGAAAGGCGAGCTCCTGCTCGAGCTGGTAAGTGGTCACTTGCCTGCTGGCGAGCAGGAATTGAAGGCCAGCCAGGGTTGTGGCGGCCACAAGCAGAAGCATCGTGGCCGTCAGCAGGAGCGTGGTGCCCCCTTTCGCCCGGTTACCGCGCCGCAGGCAAACCGCAATCTTGGCGCTCAGCATAGTGTCTCCGTGCAGGGCCTGGTATTGCGCAGCCGCACGGATGCCGAGAACACCCGTCGTATCAAGGCAGGCCGGTCACCCGGCGTAAAAACGAGGTCGTCGGCATGGAGGCCGGCGCCAGCATGCGCGCCCGGGGTACCCCGTGGGAACAAAGTGAGCACGGCCGGCGCCGCTGCCAGCGCCAGTGGGCGCTCACCACGCAGCACCAGAGCCATCTGCACCACCAGTACCTCGCGCCAGGCCGCGTCGCCCCTGGCGCGCAGTTCCTCGGCGCGCAGGAACGCGTCGGCGTTGCCATCGCCATCGGTATCGATGCCGTATCGCAACCGCAAGGCCTCCACGCCACGCACCAGGGCGCCCGAAGTCCAGCTTCCCTCCAGCACCCGCCCGTCGCGCCGGCTGGCATAGCGGCACAACAGTTGCGGCTCGCCATCCGAGCCGGTGGCGATATAGATCAGGCTCTCCCCCGCATAAGCGTGGACTGCGCCACCAGCCGATCCGCCAACGCTCACCGCCGGCAACGCATACCCACTGCAATCGATCATGGTCTGGTCCGGCAGCGTCGGATCCTGCGCGCGCCCGCTGCCGCTGAATCGCACCAGCATTGCATCGCTGCCATTGACGCCACGGCGAGGGCAGGTAGGCAGCGCGGCAATGCCCGGCTGGCCGCAATCGTCCCGCCCTGATAGCGCCGGTGGCGCATTGGCCGGCAAGGCCACGCCGACCGGCTGCCAACCGCTATGCCGGACAAGTTGGGAGAGGATGGCGAGCGCCCGCTGGCCGCGTTCTTCCAGCAGCACGAGATCGACGGCGGTGCGGTACGTGACCTGGACGGCATGGAACGCGGACACAGCCAGCGCGCTGACCAGCAGGCCGAGCGCCAGGCCAACCATCAGTTCGATCAACGAGAACCCTTGTGCCCGACAAGCCTTCATGGCCGGATCCAGAGGGCAATGACGCGCAGCGCGGCCGCATCCCGCACGCCGCCGGTAGGTCTCGACGAAGCCAGGGACAGCGGCCCGACGACCGCCAGCCTGGATCCCGGCAAGCACCCACTGTCCTCCGCCGAAGCGAGCGACTGGCACAGCTGGAGGTCATTCGGGCCAATGCCACGTGCCTGAAGGGGCGACAGCGCGAGGCCCGGATCCCCCAACTCCGCTAGTTCGGCGGCTGCACGTGTAGCATGGCCGAGGGCCTCATAGCCGCGCAGTGTGCCTAGTGCGAACGGCGCCAGCGCAGCAAGCGGCAGCAGGCCGACGCCGAGGACAGCGAGGGCGGTGAGGGATTCGATGAGGATGAAGCCGCGAGGGGATCCTGTGATCGCCTTCGTTGAAGGAGGGGTTGCAAAAGGCATGGCGGTTTCGCTCGGATGTGGAGACCTGCTCAGGATGCCGCTCAAGCGAAAGCAAAAGTGTGCCGGGCTGTGAAGGGTTTGCTAAATAATGTTTCATACATGCCTGTGGCTACTATCCAACGCAGTCAGTGCAAACCGACTCGGCGAAGTAGCTGAATTGACACTTCCCTATCCTATCCCCCACTATAGCGGGGTGGCGCTCGCAGCCGGATGCGCTATGAAGTAATCAAGGCTGATGCGCCTATCGCCAGCCTGCAGAAAATTAAAAGATTTCGGGATGGGTTCGGCGCTTCCAACGCAGAGTGGAATGCCGGAACCGGATGAGTAATTCAACCGGGGGTCATATGTACAGGGTCAAAACTTCGCTCGCGCAGCGCCGGCATTCGGCCGTTCATCGGCGGCGCTGACATGTCCGCGCCGCTTCGCACTCTAGCGACCGCGCTGCATTTTCCCGCTCAGCAAGACGCCCGGCCTGGAGCAGGTCGGCGTGCATGCCGGGCGGCGCGCGGGTTTACCTTGATCGAGCTGATGGTGACGGTTGCTATCCTCGCCATACTGTCCGCAATCTCCATTCCCATCTATTCGGACTATGTCACGCGCAGCAAGCTGTCGGAGGCCTTCGACACGCTCTCCGTGTTTGGGCTGCGCATGGAGCAGAGTTTCCAGGACAACGGCAACTATGGTGTCGGTGCGGCCTGTAATGTGTCCACCTCTTCGACGAACTTCGCCTATCAGTGCACCCTGACCTCCGCCGGCCAGGGGTTCCTCATGACAGCGCAGGGCCAGGGCCCAGTCGCCGGCTATACCTATACGCTTGACCAGACCGGCAACAAGGCCACCACCGCATATAAGGGCCAGGTGGTAAGCGGCCCATGCTGGTGGCTGACTCCAGGGAATTGCTGATATGAGGATGAGGGGGTTGTCCCTTATCGAGATGATGGCTGTGCTTGCCATTATCTCCATCCTGCTGATGGTCGGCGTACCGAGCATGAGCGACTATTTGCAGAACAGCCGTCTGCGTGCTGTGAGCGAGCAGCTGTCATCGGACCTGAAGGCGGCGCGCGTCGAAGCGCTGAACCGCAATCGGATGACGACATTCGCGGTGTCTGCAAATGGTTGGTCTTACGCAGTACCCAGCGCGGCCGCTTTCGCTGGCTATTCCGCGTCCCCGGCAGAGTTGAGCCGCTCGGTTGCGCTTGCCTCGAACCAGGCAGCAATCTGCTTTGACGGTACTGGACGCGTGTTAGCGGCGGATTGCGGGGGAGCACCAGCTGCTTTGCCTCAGTTCGATATCCAGCCGATGAGCGGGAGCGCAGCGTGTCGCGCTAACGGCGGTACTGCGCAATGCCTACGTGTGATGTTGTCGGCCTTGGGCCAGGCCCGCGTGTGCAATCCCGCGGCTGCGGCAAATAGCTTGATGGCGTGCTGATATGAAGGCGCGCGTCCAGGGGTTCGCACTCATTGAGGCAATGGTGTCGTTGGCACTGTTCGCGATTGGCATCGTTGGCTTATGCGCAGCGACTCTGATGGCTGCCAAGCAAAATTCGCAAACCCGCTATCGTACTGTGGCGCAGTACTACGCCGCCGAGATTATTGGGGTTGCCACGGTGGATGCGGCGAATGCTCCGTGCTACACCGTGCCGGCCGGCGGCGGGTGCACCGCCGGCACCGGCCAGGCGATCGCTGCCGATTGGCTGAAGCGCGTCAACGGTGCACTGCCTAGCGACGCGACGCACACACCGACGGTGGCTTATGACGCAGTCACCGGCAACCTGACCGTCACCCTGCAATGGAAACTGGCAGGCGAAGCGCAGGAGAAGACCTACTTGAGCCTAACCACCTGGCACAACCTCGTAACCACCACCAACCTCAGATAGCCACGCCATGCACGCCAGGCTTCACTCGCACCTGCGTACTAGCGGCTTCACGCTGATTGAGCTGCTGGTTGGGCTTCTGATCGGCTTGATTGCCGGCGTCGCCATTCTCAGCGCAACTTACTTCTTCGAGGACTTCAAGCGCACGCAGTTTGGGACCAGCGCGGCTGCCGACAGTAGCGTGCTGGCCATGCTGGCAATCGAGCGCGATATCAAGGGGGCGGGAGTCGGCGTTGCCACCAGCGGCCGTAACAACCAGTCCACCATCATCTGCCCGGCGCTCAACGCCTATTTCAACGGCGTGCTGATCGACAACGCCGCGATTGCGCCCGTCTGGGTGACACGCCCGGGTGGGGTGGGTGCCTCGGACACGATCTCCATTGCGGGAGCCTCCTCAATTGGCGCCGCGGCACCGATCGCCCTCAGTACTGGAATGGCGACAGGGACGGATCCGCTGAATGTGCCTTCGGCCCAGGGCATCACCATTCCGGGCCCGAACACGCAGGGGTCGGTATTGCTGGTTTCGGCGTACAGCGGCAACGGTAGCGTGACTGCGCCCTGCACCGTCATGCAGGTCAGCGGAACCTCGCTGCAGGCCAACAGCACGCAGATAGCCCATGCGGCTGGCAGCGGCAACTGGAATCCTCCGGCAACGGTGGTGTTCTCCAATCCGCAGGCTTATGGCGCTGGAGCGAGCGTGATGAACGCAGGGGCATTTGCCTGGACGACTTATCAGGTCAACAACGCGACGGCCATGCTGCAACTGGTTGATCAGTTTGCCTCTGCTGGCACCCCCGCGACGCCGCTAGCAGAGAATGTGGTCTACATGCGCGCGCAGTATGGAGTGGTCGCGGGAGCAGGCTTGAGCGTTGCCCAATGGGTGGATGCTACCGGGGCATGGGCATGGCCGTTAAGCGCGGCCAGCATGAGCCAGATCCGGGCAATTCGCGTAGGCCTAGTCACGCGAATCCCCGCGGCTGTAAAGCCGTCAGGCGGGCCGGGAGCGGCATGCGATGCCACCACGGCGGCGACTTTGCCGGTGATTTTCGCCGCTACCGCTTCGCCCCTGGGGGCAGCCGTGACGGCCGATCTGAGCGCGACACAGAATTGGCAGTGCTATCGCTATCGCACGCAGAGCCTCGTCATCCCTCTCAAGAATATCGTGTTCGGAGAACAGTGAGCATGCGATCGCGTCGTACCCAGACCGGCCTCGCACTGCCGATCGTGTTGATCATCCTGCTGGCGATCCTGGTGTCCGCGGTGTCGTTGCTGCGTACCGGTGCCGTATCTGGAACCACGGCCGGCAACGTTGCGTTCAAGGAGGCAGCGAGCCAGGCCACCGATCTTGCCTTGACCGCTGCGAAGACTACCCTGGATGGCGTTGCCAACCCGGATACCACGGATACCACCAAGCAATACTACGCGACCACTACCACCTTCGCGCTGGACCAGAATGGCCTGCCCAATGTGAACTGGGCCGACACCACCAGCTTCCCGCAGGTCAAGGTCGGCAATGGTGGCTTGCAATATCAATATGTGGTTGAACGCCTGTGCAGTTCGACCCCGGTGACAGATCCGTACGGCCAGTGCACCGCCCGCGCCAAGGCGATCCAGGGGCCAAGCAGCAATCAGATGGGTTCACCTTCACTGCAACTGCCACAGGTGGCTTACCGGGTGACGGTACACGTCACGAGTCCGCGCAGCGGCGAGACATTCGTACAGGCAATCCTCAACAGATAACCGGCCCATGAAACTCTCAACCCTGCTTAAGGTTTGCCTGGCGATTTCCTCTGTGGCGGTGATTTCGGCCTACTCTGCCTCGACCGACATTTCCGTTACGCCGCTCTCCGCCACTTCACAGGCGCCGCCCAACGTCATCTTTGGCATTGACGATTCGGGTTCGATGGACTTCGAGGTCCTGATGAGTACGAGTGACGGTGCATTGTGGTGGGATACGAGCAACAAGAACTTCTACTCGGGCGGCAAGTTCAACTTCAATGATACGGGCTCGTCCGGCAATGGCTGGATGAAGTTTGCCTATCTGTTCCCGAACGGACAGAGCACTAGCAATGATAGCGATTTGCGCCGCTACGCCGATTCGACCTCCGATCACTTCGCGGTGCCGCCGCTGCCGCAGTACAGCTACATGCGCAGTGCGGACTATAACCCGATCTATTACAACCCGAATGTAACCTACGTCGCATGGCCGTCAGCCTATATGGGTGGCGCAATGAAGAGCTTCAGCAACGCAAGCACGGCGGCTACCCGTAGCCATCCGTACTATCCGACGCAAAGTTCGTCGTCGCCATACACGTGGAACATGGCGGGGACTGTTGCCGTGCAAGGCAATCCAGGAGCCAACACGACCTTCCGCATGTTCCCTGGCATGGTGATTCCGTTTGCGTGGGCATCTGCGAACTCACTCACGCAGATTACCTACAAAAAAAATGGCGGCAGTTGGACAACCACGAATATCAGCGGCGATCTCACAATCCCCTCCAACGTCACCTATTGGGATGTTTCGCTTCCTTACCGCCCCGCGACCTATTACGTCAAGGATGCAACCTGTACGGCTAGCACTGCAGGCTGCAATGCAACGCCGGATGGCGCCTTTGTGCGCGAGTGGCAGATCGTTTCGGCCAACAGCGGGAAGTTCCCAGGCGGACGCAGCTATGCGGATGAGCTGCAGAACTTCGCCAACTGGTTTCAGTATTACCGCAAGCGTAAGCTGATGCTGGGCTCGGGGATGGGCCAGGTTTTGACGAACCTGAAGGGAATGTACGGTGCCTATACCAACTTCAATTCGGGGGCGGGCACCAACGTCACCATGTACGACTTTTCCTCGACGGATAACTCGAAGAATGGTTCTGCGTTGCTGGGGGCGATTTATCAGAGCGTAGCGGCCGGCGGTACGCCCACGCTTGAAACGCTCAACTTCATTGGTGGCCAGTTCATGAGAACGGACACCAATGCGCCGGTCAAGTTCGCTTGCCAGCAGAATGCAGGCTTTATCCTGACTGACGGCTATGCCAACAAGTCGACGGTGACGCCGCCGAGCTATTCGGCCAGCAGCAGCTTCATCAATACCGCCCCGTACTCGACAATTCCCAAGCCTTCCCTGGCGGACATTGCGAGCTCTTACTTCGTCAATAATCTGCGCTCCGATCTCACTGCGGGCCTGGTGCCGGTGAATTCGACGGATAGCTCCTGGAATGCCGACAAGAACCCCAACCTGCATATGAATACGTACGCGGTGGCGCTCGGTGCAAAGGGCTATATCTATGGGCAGAACACAGCGCAGGCCAACAGCCCGAACCTGAATCCGCCGACCTGGGTGGCCACATCCCAGAACTACAGCCCTAACGCGCTGGATGATCTCTGGCACGCCACCATCAATGGCCGCGGCCAGATGTTCCGGGCTACCAACGCCGCCGACCTGACATCGTTCTTCCAGCAGGTGCTTCAGAGCCTGTTGTCGAAGTCGGCGTCCAACGCGGCAATTGCAGTGAGTTCGACCAATGGCGGTGGTGCGGCCTTCATGGCCAGCTACAACGGCCAGAACTGGTCTGGCGAGCTGACGGCCGCGCCCATCGACCCAACGACCGGGTTCATCAATGCCGCCGCGCCGCTCTGGAAGGCGCGCGACCAGCTGACTAGCCGCACGCCCGGCAACCGCTGGATCGGGACATACGATAATGGCAAGGGCGCCGCGTTCGCAACGGGCGCGGGAGGGCTGCTGCCGGCGACCGTCAATCTTCTCAATAGCTCTGGCAAGACAGACGGGGCCAGCGTGCTGGCCTACCTGCGTGGAGATCGATCGCTGGAAGGCACCACGTATCGCACGCGCAGTTCGCTACTTGGCGATATCGTGTCGGCTGAGCCGGTCTATGTCGCTGGCGCGACCGCCTATTACTCGGACGCGGGCTATGCCGGGTTCCAGAGCCAGCTCGCTTCTCGCAAGCCCGCGATTTACCAGGGGGCAAACGACGGCATGCTGCATGCGTTCGACGCCAGTTCCGGCGCGGAGCTCTGGGCGTATGTGCCGGGTGCGCTTCTGACGACAAGCGGGAAGATGAATGCGTACACGGTGACGCCCTATACGCATCAATACTACGTCGATGCCACGCCGGCTGTTGGCGATGTCTACATGGCCGGTATCAAGGCATGGAAGACCTTGCTGGTGGGTGGGCTAGGGGCGGGAGGCAGTGGCTACTATGCGCTTGATGTGACCAGTTCGACGGCGCAGAGCGATGCGGACGTGGCCAGTAAAGTGAAATGGGAGTTTCCGAATTCAGCGACCAGCAGCACGGATGCTGCCAACCTGGGCTTGACCTTCGGCAAGCCTATCCTCGCGAAGACGAAGGCCATGGGCTGGGTGGTGCTCGTGCCGTCGGGCTATAACAACAATGTGGTTCGCAATGGAGGAACGCAGGGCGATGGCAAAGGCCGCCTGTTCGTGCTCGATCCTGCTACCGGCAATGTCCTCCAGTCGATCTCGACCGGGGTTGGCGATACCACTACGCCTTCCGGTCTCGCCTATATTTCCGCTTACGCGGCGAATGGATCGACCGACGCGACAATCGACTACGTCTATGGCGGCGACCTGCTGGGGAACGTGTGGCGCTTCGATCTGTCCGGCACCGCTGCAACCTCGTGGAATGTCAGCAAGCTGGCCAGCCTGGCGGATAGTAGTGGCAAGGCGCAGCCGATCAGTTCAGCGCCGGAACTGACTACCTATAACGGCCAACGTATGGTCTTCGTGGGTACGGGCCTTCTGCTCGGGCAATCCGACTTGGGCGTGAGCAACGTGCAATCCATGTACGCTCTGGTTGACAATATGACTGCAGCGCCGCTGATCTCCAACGTGCGAACCACGCTTGTGAAAAGAACTGTGACGCTATCGGGGTCTGTGCGCCATATCAGCAACACGCCTGCTGTGAACTACACCAAGAATCCGGGCTGGTACTTCGATTTGCCAGGATCAGGTGAACGAGTGGTGACCAATCCGGCCGCGATTGCGGGGATTCTGGTTTTCACCACCGACATTCCCTCGGCGGCGACTTGTGGCTCGTCCAGCTATCTGTATGCTGTGGATTTGACTACTGGCGGCGAACTGCCAAGCACGAACTTCACTTCGTCCGGGCTGTCCCCGTGGACGGGCATCGCCCTGTCCAATACCGCGCTGTCATCAAGGCCGTCGCTGGTCGCGTTAAACAATGGCAATCTTGACGCACTGACCCAGCAGTCGAACGCCACTTCGTCCACCTCTCAACTGCCGATCAATTTGCTGAGCAAATCCAAGCGGGTGGCGTGGAAGGAAGTCTACATCCAGAAATGAGATGAGCCTGGCGCCAGGGGATCCCCTGGCCCGCAGCTTAGCGTTTGCTGCTGCTCGCCGCCACTTCGGCGAGTACATCGGAAAATTCCGACACGTCCTCAAAACTCCGATACACCGAAGCAAACCGGATATAAGCAATTTTGTCCAACCGGCGCAGCTCGCGCATGACCAGTTCCCCGACCTGGCTGCTGGGGATTTCCTTCTCGCCGAGGGCGAGCAGTTTTTCTTCGATGCGGGTGATGGAAGCGTCGATGGCTTCGGCCGAGACCGGGCGCTTGCGCAAGGCGAGGCGCATCGAGTCTTTCAGCTTGTCGCGGGTATAGTCCGCGCGGGAGCCGTTTTTCTTGACGATGGCGGGGAAGAACAGCTCGATCCGCTCATAGGTGGTGAAGCGGCGGTCGCAGGATTCACAGCGGCGGCGGCGGCGCACCGTATCGCCTTCTTCCGACATGCGCGTGTCCAGGACCTGGGTGTTGGAGTGAGCGCAAAAAGGGCATTTCATGCCTGACCACCTCGAAGTATGAGCCGGGGCGCGTGCCGCGCAGGCAGCGTTTTGTCATTCTGTGTCGCGCCGGGCTGGGTTGGCAAGGCCTGCCGCAGGCGCGGCGCGCGCCGCGGCTGCCGGCCACCCGCGCGTGGCGGGTGGCGCTGGGCTTTAGCCGTAGACCGGGAAACGCTTGGTCAGGGCTGCCACTTGCTCGCGTACGCGAGCGATATTGGCCAGGTCGTGCGGGTTTTCCAGCACGTCGGCGACGAGGTTGGCCACCAGGCGGGCTTCTTCTTCCTTGAAGCCGCGGGTGGTCATGGCCGGCGAGCCCAGGCGGATGCCCGAGGTGACGAACGGCTTTTCCGGGTCGTTGGGGATGGCGTTCTTATTGACGGTGATGTGCGCTTCGCCCAGGACCTTTTCGGCTTCCTTGCCGGTGATCTGCATGGCGCGCAGGTCGACCAGCATGACGTGGCTTTCGGTGCGGCCGGAGACGATGCGCAGGCCGCGCTCGATCAGGGTTTCGGCCAGCACGCGGGCGTTCTTGACCACTTGTTGCTGGTAGGTCTTGAACTCGGGCGAGAGGGCTTCCTTGAACGCGACTGCCTTGCCGGCGATCACGTGCATCAGGGGGCCGCCCTGGATGCCGGGGAAGATGGCCGAGTTGATGGCCTTCTCATGCTCGGCCTTCATCAGGATCACGCCACCGCGCGGGCCGCGCAGGCTCTTGTGGGTGGTGGTGGTGACGAAGTCGGCGTGCGGCACCGGGTTGGGGTACTCGCCGGCGGCGATCAGGCCGGCGTAGTGGGCCATGTCGACCATGAACAGGGCGCCGATGGACTTGGCCACCTTGGAGATGCGTTCGAAGTCGATGCGCAGGGCGAAGGCCGAGGCGCCGGCGATGATCAGCTTGGGCTTCTTTTCCTGGGCCAGCTTTTCCAGCGCGTCGTAGTCGATGTCTTCGTTTGCGTCCAGGCCGTAGCTGACCACGTTGAACCATTTGCCGCTCATATTGAGCGCCATGCCGTGGGTCAGGTGGCCGCCTTCGGCCAGGCTCATGCCCATGATGGTGTCACCCGGCTTCAGGGCGGCGAAGAACACGCCCTGGTTGGCCTGCGAGCCGGAATTGGGCTGCACGTTGGCGGCTTCGGCACCGAACAGTTGCTTGACGCGGTCGATGGCCAACTGCTCCACGATGTCGACGTACTCGCAGCCACCGTAGTAGCGCTTGCCGGGATAGCCCTCGGCGTACTTGTTGGTCAGTTGCGAGCCTTGCGCGGCCATCACGGCCGGCGAGGTGTAGTTTTCCGAGGCGATCAGCTCGATGTGCTCTTCCTGGCGCTGGTCTTCCTTCTGGATGGCGGCAAAAAGCTCGGGGTCGATCTGGTCGATCGTATAGCGGCTGCGTTCGAACATGGCGAAAACTCGTCTGAAAAAAAGGGAATTCCGAATGGCTTCGGGGTAGGGCGCGCGGGGAAGGCACAGGCGACCGGCGCCGGACGCGTTAGCTATCCGGCGCAGGGCGCACCCTGCTTCCCATTCGCTGCCCAGGCGAGCGGCAGGCGCTTGAAACATCGCGCCAGAGAACTTTGCGCTTCCTCGTGGTAGTGCCCACTGACTTCGCCAGTCGCGCAAGATGGAATGGTTGGCGGCAGTTTAACGCGAGGCGCTGGCTCGCTGCAAGACGGTGCTGCGGGGCCAAAGACCGAAAGTCAATGCCTTGTCCGTCAGGTAATGTAATTGTTGTAATGTCAGACAAGGGTTTACACCGGGTCGGGCCGGCTGCCGTTACAATCGCGGCCATGACCAACAATGTGTGGGCCTTGCGGGTGTACTGGGAAGACACCGACGCGGGCGGCGTAGTGTTCTACGCCAATTACCTCAAGTTCTTCGAGCGCGCCCGTACCGAGTGGCTGCGCTCGCTAGGCATCGAGCAGCAAGCGCTGGCCGATGAGACCGGCGTCGTCTTCATCGTCAGAAGCACGGCGGTGGACTACAATGCCCCCGCCCGTCTGGACGACCTGCTTGAGATCCGGACACAGATTGAACGGGTTGGCCCGGCGTCGGTCCAATTCGCCCAAGAAGCCTGGCGTGGTGAGCAATTGCTGGCTACTGGCGCCATCCGGGTTGGGTGTGTTGATCGTAGCACATTTCGCCCGACTCCCATTCCCGCCCCCGTCCTTGCAACCATCAAGACCGCTCGATGAATCCCGTGACCGTCACGCAAGACCTGTCGATCATTTCGCTGGTGCTGCACGCCAGTGTGCTGGCACAGGCCGTCATGGCCCTGCTGCTGGTGATGTCCCTGTTCTCGTGGACATATATCTTCCGCAAGCATTTCTCCCTGCGCGCCGCGCGGACCCAGACCGAGGGGTTCGAGCGCGACTTCTGGGCCGGCGGCGACCTGCAGGCCCTGTATCAGAGCGCAGCCAACAATCGTCACAACACAGGCGCGCTGGAACGGATCTTTGAATCCGGCATGGGCGAGTACCTGAAGGCGCGCGAGCGCAACAATGAAGCCGGCGCGCTGCTCGATGCCGCGCGGCGTGCGATGCGCGCGGCCTATCAGCGCGAAATGGATGTGATGGAATCGCATCTTCCGTTCCTGGCGTCGGTGGGTTCGGTCAGCCCGTACATCGGCTTGTTCGGCACCGTATGGGGGATCATGAACGCCTTCCGTGGCTTGTCCAATGTGCAGCAAGCTACGCTTGCGGCCGTGGCGCCCGGCATTGCGGAGGCGTTGGTCGCCACCGCTATCGGCCTGTTCGCGGCGATTCCGGCGGTCATTGCCTACAACCGTTACGCCACCGAAGTGGATCGTCTGGCCATCCGCTTCGAGAGCTTCATGGAAGAGTTCCTGAACATCCTGCAACGGCAGACCCGCTAAAACGCCGAAGCCACCAACGTCTTCGGTCAAGGAGAACCAGCAATGGCAGCGATACAGCGCCGTGGCGGCTCGCGCCGCCGGGCCAGCGCCGACATCAACGTCGTGCCTTACATTGACGTGATGCTGGTGCTGCTCGTCATTTTCATGGTGGCGGCACCGATCGTGAATCCCGCCGTGGTTGACCTGCCCAGCGTGGCCAACGCCACCCAGCAGCAAAAGGCACCTCCCATCGTCGTGACCGTGCATGAGGACGGCGCACTGACCGCGCGCGGCAAGGATAACGCCGGCAACAGTTTCGAGCGCAAGCTCGACAAGCAGGGTCTGATCGACTTCGTGCATCAGCGCCAGAACGAGAATCCCGATCAGCCGGTGGTGATTGCCGCCGACCGCTCGGTCAAGTATGAAGCCGTGCTGGACGTCATGTCAGTGCTCAAGGCCGACGGCGTGAAGCGCGTTGGCCTGATGGTCAAGCCCAAGTAAGCACCGCCCCACGCGATGAAAACCGCCGCCTATCCTTATCAGCCGGCCCCGGAGCGGGGAACCCTGCGTTCCTTCCTGCTCGCGGTTTTCATGCACCTGTTGCTGGGCATCGTGCTGTATTTCGGCGTGCACTGGCAGAGCAGCACCCCGGTGGGCGCCGAAGCCGAGCTCTGGGATGAGATCCCGGCCACTACCGCGCCGCCGCCGCCCCCGCCGCC